>NZ_JBNGOZ010000013.1:0-123408 GCF_050589825.1 Carboxylicivirga longa
GTTCGTTGTCCGAAGCCCGTTTTTGCTACTCCCCTCGTTTGTGAAGCGGCTGCAAAGGTAAGGTTTTTTATTCCAAAATTCCAAAATTATTTTTCAATTATTTTGGCGCTTATTTTTGACAGAACAAACAAGTTATAAACTCTCTTTTTCCTTGTCAATAGCCCTTTGCAATTTCATCTTTCAAAATGTATCGATAAGCGCCTAAACCCTTATCAACCGTGCCTTTCAGCAGAACCATTGTCCTCAAAAGCGGGTGCAAAATAACGACGTTTATTTCGCATATCCAAATTTAAATGAGCTTTATTTTTGAAGATATTTACCAAAGTAAAGCTTAGGAATTGTGGCTGTGAATGTTAGTGGCTGAAAAAAAATTATCGTAGAAAGAAAAATTAGCCCAATGGAATAAAATCCAGTCGAAACTACCAATACATACTATATATAATTAGCGACAGGACTAAAACAATTCCGTTCGTATTCCTTTTTAAAATCCACAACATCCACTTCTTTGATTGTCCCTGGATAAGTCATAAGCATAAGATCAACCTCCGCCCCACCCCTACGCATCGGCATCTGCTGATATTCGTATTCATTAAGCACAAAGCCCAGGCGCTCATAAAAAGCAATACGCCGCCGATTAAGAGGTGAATTAGGTAACTCAACTTCCAATATAACTTTTTGAGCAAGACCTTGCAAAAACTGTTTAATCATAGCCCTCCCAACACCCTTTCCCCTCATGCCCTCAGTTGTAGCCAGGTGCTCGAGGTACACGCTATTATCGAACTGCCACCACAACAGTATGCCAACGAAGATACTTCCTGAATAAACCACCTCATAGCGATAGCGTGATTGCTGCATAATAACACTCTGCACATCGAGCTGCCGCCGCTCATCCACAGGGAAAGCATTGCAATAAAGCATCCATGAAACTTCAAAATCATCCTCATCAACCGATTTAAGCTGACGAAATATCAAACCTATGTGTTCGCTACTTTTGCTCATTATATACATATAATAAAAACAGCACCAACCCACCCCCACAGAAAAAGGCTTATGGAAGCACATTGGTACTATACTTTATGATATCCCGAAGAAGTTACAACTCCATCAGAAAATCAAAATCTCCATCGGGCTGTATCTCATATGGCTCCTTCCCATATTGAAAAACACGTAAGGGAAGCTGTCCCTTAAAGCCAATCTTTCCTTCATAAATAGTAAACATGCAACCTTCACGCAATCCAACGACCGTAGTTTTCTTGTTAATCTCCAGAAACTCAAGAATCCGCTGCTCCCGCGTTTCACCGCCATGCCCCTCAGGATTGGCATCGAGGTAGTGAGGGTTAATCTGAAAAGGTACCAGATTAAGCGCATCAAAACCCATTGGATCAATAATGGGCATATCATTAGTTGTTTTAATGCTTGGACAGGCAAGGTTTGATCCGGCACTCCATCCTATATACTTTGTTCCACCCAATACTTTCTTCCGAATAGGTTCTGTAAGTTTGTTATCATGAATCATACGTAAAAGCTGCCAGGTACTCCCTCCTCCTACAACGATTGCCTCTGCATCTTCAACCGCTTTAACCGGGTCGCTAAAATGGTGAATGGACACCACATCATGCCCCACCTCTTGAAAACGGGTTTTTACTTTTGTCTCGTAATCATCAAACGACACCGTTACACCTGCATAGGGTATAAATAAACACTTTACTTTTTCTTTCCCCAAAAAACGAACAATATCATGTTTGGGATAATCAAGATAGGCCTCACCGGCCATGGTTGAATTAGAGATTAATAATAGATTCATAATTTAAGACTATTAGAATTTAGACTTTTAGATTTAAAAAAATGGATGTTTTAACTTTATATTATAAGGCATTAATGGCTTCAACCGGATCCATGCGCGAGGCTTTCCAGGCTGGTATATAACCTGATAAAACTCCTATTACAGTTGATATTCCAAGTCCTTTGAGCACATTGACAAAAGACAAGGCCATTGGTCCACCACTAATAACACTGACCGATACAGCAATACCAAAGACCAACAACAACCCGCCAATACCGCCCAGGAGAGAAAGAGCCGTGCTTTCGATCAAAAATTGAAGCAACACAAATCTGCGCTTGGCCCCTAATGCTTTTTGAATACCGATAATACGGGTACGCTCCTTAACAGATACGAACATGATATTGGCAATACCAAAGCCTCCCACCAAAATAGAAAAACCACCAATAAACCATCCGGCCAAATCAATAAAGTCAAAGAGGCTGTCAAAGTTTTTTTGGATCAGACTTATTTGATTCAGAGCAAAATCATTATCAGCCCTGGGTTTAATCCGACGAATAGACCGCATCACACCGGTTAACTCATCCAACATATCATCGGTACTATAACCCGCCTTTCCCTTCACCAGAATCATTGGATTAACCGACTCACTGCGCAAATTAAAAAGCGTTCGGGCATAATTAACCGGAATGATCATGTTTTTATCAAGACTATTCCCAAAAATATCAGATCCGGTGCGCAGCATAACACCAATCACCGTGAACTTACGCCCCATCATCTTGACACGTTTCCCAATGGGGTCGGCATCTTGAAAAAGCTCATCAGCTATATCAGCACCAATTATAGCCACACTCATTCCGCTATTATTTTCATAAGGTGAAAAATAACGTCCTTCGGCAATCTCAAAGGTCCAAATATTATCAAAACCATCCGACACACCCATTACAGCCACATTGTCATAGGCATTATCTTCATATTGAAGCATTTTTTGGGTCGTCATTACAAACGACACATCTTCTGCAATATTTGAAAGTCGCTTTACCTCCTGGTAATCATTTAGAGATGGCACCTGACGATTCATATATCGCCACCAGGGATATTCCGACTCCCCTTCAGGAGGAGTCCACGGCCACTTTTGTATATATACCACATTATTCCCCAATGAAGCAATGCTATCGCGCACCTGTTTCTCCAAAAAGTCAATCAGGGTAAAAACGGTGATAATAGAAAAAATACCAATAGTCACGCCCGAGAGCGTCAGTATGGTCCGCATTAGATTTGTTCGCAGCGCATTGAGCGCAAACAAAAAACTTTCCTTAAAAAACTTATAGATGAGAATCATAAGTACTCCAATTTGAGTAAGCAAGATAGGATAAAAAGTCTGAAGTACATAGTGCTCTTACGGATGCAATCTTGATGAATAGATTGTAAATAAAAATCGCATCCGCAGGTTCCTATGAACACAATTTGCAAACTAGATAAAAAGGAATATCGAAATAACTCCCTTCAACTAACGTAATGCACAAAGGCAATAAAAACTTTTGACCGCTGTTAACTATTCGGAAAAGAGTAGGCAGAAAACAATACCAAAACATGCCAATAAATAACGCATCGCACACTAGCAGGCTTGTAAAAATCCTTTTTACTATCCAATTAGTAAACATTTTAAAAAAATTGAGAAAAATTCAGGATCAAGACGAATTGAGGTAACGCTATGAATGCTAGTGTCAGGATAATTTAATGATTTAAGACTGCTTGATTAATAGATTGTATATTATTATCATAATACTTCCATTACCTTAGGACTCCCTTTCCCCGTTTTCTGGCAATCAAACACCTGAGATTTTAAGGATGCATGACAATGCAAAATAGTTATGAAATTCCGGCTACTAATCCGCGCTGAAGCAATTTTCTAGTAATACCAGCAGGCATCAGCACAAGAAAGATAGTTGCTGCAACACATTTATTATCTTAAGCACCTTGTTGGCAATGCTTATTTTCTTATTTTTGCGGAAAGAACTAAAAGGATATAAATGAATAGGTTAAAAAAGGTAAAATCGGCTTTGATTTCCGTCTTCCACAAGGACGGTTTGGATGAAATCATAAAAACACTGCACGAACAGGGCGTTACAATTTATTCCACCGGCGGCACCCAGGCATTTATCGAAAGCCTGAATGTACCATGTGAGCGTGTTGAAGATCTAACAAGCTACCCCTCCATTTTAGGTGGTCGTGTGAAAACCTTGCACCCGAAAATTTTTGGTGGCATTCTTGCCCGTCGCGATAACGAAGGGGATTTAGAACAATTGGCACAGTACGATATACCTGAAATAGACCTGATTATTGTGGATTTATATCCGTTTGAAGCCACCGTGGCCTCGGGCGCTCCACTGCAAGACATCATAGAAAAAATTGATATCGGTGGGATCTCCCTAATCCGTGGTGCCGCTAAAAACTACAATGACGTTATTATTGTTCCATCGAAAGAGCAATATGCCGACCTACTGAACATTCTAAAAGAAAAGAATGGCCAGTCAAGCCTTGAAGATCGGATGCAATTTGCGGCTGCAGCCTTTGGCGTATCATCGCACTACGACTCGGCCATTTCCAACTTCTTCAACAAAGACAAAGAAGACATGGAGCGCATCAGCCTTAACAACGGAGATGTGCTGCGCTACGGTGAAAACCCCCACCAGAAAGCCACCATTTTCAAGTACAATAATGTGAAAGAAGGTGCCGCCCTGGCTGATGCTAAAGTACTGCAAGGCAAAGCATTGTCTTACAATAATATGCTAGATGCAGATGCCGCATGGAAAGCTGCGAGCGATGCCTACCATTCAGTTAATCATATCGATGGCAAGCAGGCCGTATCGGTGGTAAAACACCTCAACCCATGCGGACTGGCGGTTACCAACAATATTATGAAATCTCTGGAGTTGGCGTGGGCCGGTGATCCCATATCTGCCTTCGGTGGTATCATCTGCTTTACCGATACTGTTACCGGCGATATTGCCGAGTGGTTTGCCAAGCGTTTTGTCGAAATAATTATTGCACCGGCCTACACACCGGAAGCATTGGAAATCTTCGGCAAGAAAAAGAACCTTAGACTGCTGGAGACACCCATCAAGAATGAGTTGACGGGTGAAAAACTAATCCGCTCGGTAAGTGGTGCCATCTTGGTTCAGGATGAAGACGAGGGAGTTGATTCTGATTTTAAAAATGTTACTGAAAAACAGTTTGATGCCACCAAGATGGAGTTGGCTAAGTTTGGTATTACTGCCTGTAAGCACCTTAAGAGCAATGCCATTGCCGTAGTTACGGAACAAAACGATGGTAGCTTTTGGCTGACGGGTGCCGGAATGGGACAGCCCAACCGCCTGGACAGCATGCGCCAGCTAACAATGCCTCGCTTCGATATGAAAGAGGGTGTTGACATGGCACAGTCGGTGGTTATTTCAGATGCCTTCTTCCCCTTCCGCGACAGCATAGAAGCCGCCAATGAATACGGTGTTAAATACATTGTAGAACCGGGTGGCAGTATTCGAGATGAAGAAGTTATTGAGGCCTGCAACGAGTTTGGCATGGCTATGTTATTCACAGGAAAACGTCATTTTAAACATTAAAAATACACAGTTGAATGGGACTATTTTCGTTCTTATCGCAAGAAATAGCCATCGACCTTGGTACAGCCAACACCATTATTATTCACGGGGATAAAATTGTTGTTGATGAGCCATCTATCGTAGCGCTGAATCGCAAAACCGATAAGCTGGAGGCCATTGGAGAAAAGGCACGCCAGATGCATGGTAAAACACACGATAACATCTATACCATACGCCCTTTACGCGATGGCGTAATTGCCGACTTTAACGCTGCCGAACAAATGATAAGAGGCATGATTAAGATGATTAATCAGAAGCCACGACTATTTGCTCCTTCGCTATCAATGGTGGTATGTATCCCTTCGGGCAGCACCGAGGTGGAAGTAAGAGCGGTGCGCGACTCGGCCGAGCACGCAGGAGGACGCGAAGTTCACATGATTTACGAACCCATGGCAGCCGCACTGGGTATAGGCCTCGACGTAGAAGCCCCCGAAGGTAATATGATTGTAGACATAGGGGGAGGTACAACTGAGATAGCGGTTATTTCGCTCGGCGGTATCGTAACTAATAAGTCCATTCGCATTGCCGGTGACGACCTTACGGCTGACATAACTGAATATATGCGCCGACAGCACAACATCAAGGTGGGCGAACGCACGGCAGAACAAATTAAGATTCATGTGGGGTCAGCCCTTCCAGAGCTGGAGGAGGCACCCAGCGATTACATTGTACAGGGACCCAACCAGATGACGGCATTGCCCATCGAGGTGCCAGTTTCATACCAGGAAATATCACATTGTCTGGAAAAATCAATCTCTAAGATTGAAACCGCCGTTCTATCAGCCCTGGAGCAGACACCTCCGGAGCTGTATAGCGACATTGTGAAAAATGGCATCTTCCTGGCCGGTGGTGGTGCCCTGCTGCGCGGATTGGATAAACGCCTGTCGGATAAAATCAATATCCCGTTCCATATCGCAGAAGATCCTCTTCATGCCGTGGCACGCGGTACTGGCATTGCGCTGAAAAATCGTCATCGCATACTGCCTTATTTGATCAGATAAAATAGTCAGTAGAAACTAGACAGTAGTCAGTGGTTACAATACCACTGACTACTGACTTTTTTACTAATAACGATAGTTGCATGAGAGACTTTATACGCTTTATTATTAAATACCACTTTGCGATTCTTTTCCTCATTATCGAAGTTGTGTCTCTTTTGTTAGTTGTTAACTACAATGCTTATCAGCGCTCCACCTTCCTGTCATCGGCAAACGCCGTCACAGGCGGCATACTAAAACGCTACAATACAGGATCGGAATATTTAATGCTTCGTGAAATTAACGAAGACCTGGCCCGTGAAAACGCCTATCTGCGCAGTCGACTGCCCGAATCATACCGTGCCTCAAAAGATTATTTTAACATGGTGCACGACAGTTTAAATATGCAGGAGTATGTATACCGTTCGGCTCGTGTAATTAACAACTCTACCAATCGACGCTTTAATTATGTAACCCTCAACAAAGGGCGTCTCAACGGTATTGAACCCGAAATGGGAGTTATCTCCAACAAGGGAGCTGTGGGCATTGTTAAAAACGTATCGAATCATTACGCCACTGTTATTTCTATCATCAACACGCGCCTAAAAATATCGGCTAAACTAAAGGAGTCTGACTTTTTTGGCTCATTGGAGTGGGACGGCACCTCTTATCAGCATGTTAGCTTACTGGACATACCGCGCCATGCCAAAGTCAATGTTGGCGATCTGGTGGTTACCAGTGGCTACTCCTCCATCTTTCCCGAAGACATACAGCTGGGTAGTGTTGAAAGCGTAAAACTGGATAAAGGCGCCAGCTTCTATCGCATCAAAGTAAAGCTATCGGTAGATTTTAAAAATCTGGCCTTTGTGGAAGTCATTGGCCACACTTCGCGCGATGAACAAATTAAACTAGAAAAGGAGACCGAAGATGATTAATTACCTGCCAAGATATCTCTTTAACTTTGTGTTTTTTACACTGGTTCAGGTACTGGTACTTAACAATATTCAGTTAAGCGGCTTTGTTAACCCCTATCTCTATATCATTTTCATTATCACACTGCCCTTTGAAATACCGGGTTGGCTACTTCTGCTCTTTGGATTCTCCTCGGGCATGATCATTGATATTTTCAGTAATACACCGGGCATGCATGCTTCAGCCACCGTATTTATGAGCTTCGTACGGCCTTATGTACTCCGCCTTTTTGCGCCGCGCGATGAATATCAACCGGGCACGCTTCCTACCATGGGCTACTATGGCATTGGCTGGTTTCTGCGTTACTCTGCCATTCTTGTGTTTGCCCATCACCTGTTCCTCTTCTTCATAGAAGTATTCTCAGTAACACACTTCTTTTCCACGCTGGTGCGAGTATTTACCAGCATGCTGCTTACCATATTACTGATTGTGATTGCGCAATTATTTAGTCAAGGTAAAAAACAAGGGAGGTAACACGTGGGAGGCATCAACAACCGTACGATACTTATTGCCGGCATCATCATGAGCCTGGCCTTAATATTTATAGCCAAGCTATTTATTCTGCAGGTTTATGACACCTCGTATAAGTTTTCGGCCGTTAGTAACACACGCCGTGAGGTAACCCAGTACCCATCGCGTGGCCTGGTATACGACCGCAACGGTAAGTTACTGGTTTCGAATCAGGCGGTGTACGATGTGATGGTAGTACCCCGCGATATTGTGCCTTTCGACTCCATTGACTTCTGTCAATCACTAAACATTAGCATTGAGCAGCTGCGTGAGCGTTTTGTTCAGATGCGCAAAGACATTCGCTCACGCAAAATATCGACCTATAAGCCCTCTGTATTCTTCAAACAGCTATCGGCCGAGCAATACGGTAACTTTCAGGAAAAACTCTACAAATTCAAGGGTTTCTTTGTTCAGGGACGTACACTGCGCAAATACGAATACCCCACAGCTGCTCATGTACTGGGCTATGTGGGAGAAATCAACGAACAACAACTAAAGGACGATGCGTATTACACACCAGGTGACTACCTGGGCATAAGCGGTATTGAGCAAACCTATGAACACGAGCTGCGCGGCAAGAAAGGCGTGAAATACATGTTAGTTGATGTGCATGGCCGCGAAAAAGGAGCTTTTAAAGAGGGGCGGCATGACACAGCTGCCATTGCGGGTAAAAACATAACCCTTTCGCTCGATATTGAACTACAGCAATATGGTGAACAGCTGATGCAAAATAAAGTTGGCAGTATTGTAGCAATAGAACCTGCCAGTGGCGAAATTCTCTCACTCATATCGGCACCTAACTACGATCCCTCCCTGCTCATAGGCCGCGATCGTTCCAAAAACTTCCCGGTACTGCTTACCGATTCACTGAAGCCACTACTTAACCGGGCCGTACAGTCTTCCTACCCGCCTGGCTCTACCTTTAAAACCATCAATGCATTAATTGGGCTGCAGGAGGGCGTTTTAAAACCCTACACTACCCACGAGTGCTTTATGGGCTATTTTGCCCGTGGCCTTTCGGTGGGTTGTCACCCGCATGACTCCCCCCTCAACCTCACCCAGTCGATCCAGCACTCGTGCAATGCCTACTACTGCTACGAATTCAGAAACATACTGGACAACCCCAAATATGGTAGCATTCAGGAAAGCTTCAATGCCTGGAAGGATTACGCAGTTAAATTTGGTTTTGGCTATAAGCTGGGAGCCGATTTTCATAATGAAAGTAGGGGGTTTATACCCAATGCCGACTGGTTTGACCGTGTCTATAGAAAAAGCTGGAACTCACTAACTGTTATCTCACTCTCCATAGGTCAGGGCGAGATATTAACAACTCCCCTCCAAATGGCCAATATGGCGGCCATGCTAGCCAACCGGGGGCAGTATTTCACGCCACACATCATCAAAAATATTGAGGACAAATCGCTTGACGATACATTCCGGAAAATACACGATACAGGAATTGATGTGCAACACTTTGCTCCCATCGTTAATGGTATGGAACTGGCTGTGTGGGGAGGTGCCGGTAGTACCGCACGCATTGCACAGATACCCGGCATCAGCATCTGTGGTAAAACCGGAACGGCACAAAACCCGCACGGTGATGACCACTCCATTTTTATCGCTTTTGCACCCAAGGATGATCCACAAATTGCCATTGCGGTGTATGTTGAAAACGGAGGCTTTGGTGCTACCTGGGGCGCTCCCATCGCCAGTTTGATGGTGGAGAAATATTTAAACGACACCATTCATCCGGGTCGCAAATGGATTGAGAAACGCATGTTAGAAGGAGACTTAATAAATGCCAAACAGAAAATACAATAGAAGCATTGACTGGTTAACTGTTGGACTGTACAGCTTACTGGTTTTATTTGGCTGGCTAAATATCTACGCGGCTAATTTCAACCCCGAAAATCCGATTTTTTTCGATACGAGCCACGAATATTTTAAACAGCTTGTATGGATCGGATTCTCCCTGCTTTTTGTAGGTATGATTGTGATTACAGACAGTAAATTCTACGTTGAGTTCTCCTACATATTTTATGGCATTACCATATTACTGCTGGTTATTGTACTTCTCTTTGGCAAGGAAATCAATGGAGCTAAATCGTGGTTCGAAATTGGCCCCATACGTTTTCAGCCGGCCGAGCTGTCCAAAATGGCCACCAACCTGGCCATTGCACGCGCACTGAGTCGCTATGGATTCACCTTTAGCAAGACATCAAACCTATTGAAAGCGGCTTTTATTGTACTCCTGCCGATGCTGCTTATCCTTTTGCAAAACGATACAGGTTCCGCCCTTGTATACAGCGTTTTTATAATTGTTTTTTACCGCGAAGGGCTTACCGGATATGTCCTCACCTTTGGTTTTATTGCGGCTGTTGTGGCTGTTTTAACCCTGATAGTACCCAACGCCACCATCATTGGCATCATCGTATTGGCCATATTACTCATCCTCTATTTTAAGGGTGCCCGCGCTGCTCTGCTAAAAGCCGTAATCATTGGAGGCCTTGTGCTCGCCCCTAGCTATGCCCTGTATCGCTTTGTGCCGCTCAATATCAAAGCCGAATATGTGCTTATCCCTGCCATAGCAGGCCTTAGTATTCACCTTTTATATACAACCCTTTCCAAGCGTTTTAATAAGTTTGTACCCACTTACCTACTCATCCTGTGGAGCGCCATTCTCCTCACCGTATCAGCTGACTACTTCTTCGAAGATGTTTTATCGGATTACCAGCGCACGCGTATCAATGTACTGCTGGGCATTGAGCAAGATCCACTGGGTGCCGGATACAACGTTAATCAGTCAAAAATTGCCATTGGGTCGGGCGGCTTGTATGGTAAGGGTTACCTGCAGGGTACACAAACAAAATTTAACTTTGTTCCCGAGCAAAGCACCGACTTTATCTACTGTACAGTGGGTGAAGAATGGGGCTTTATAGGATCTACGTCCGTAGTACTCCTGTTTGTCTTCCTGCTGCTTCGCTTGCTATACCTCGCCGAGAAGCAACACTCTACCTTCAGCCGCGTGTATGGCTATGGAGTGGCCGCCATTTTCTTCTTTCACTTTGCCATTAACATTGGCATGACCATAGGGCTGGCACCCGTAATTGGTATCCCACTTCCCTTCTTCAGCTATGGTGGCTCATCACTCTGGGGTTTTACACTGCTCTTGTTTATCTTTTTAAAGCTGGATATGAACCGGGCAGAACTAATACGATAAAAAAATCATTAATACTGGCAGCATTTTTGCATGCCACAATGCCCAACAGGCCTTACCTCCTTGATTATCTTGTCCTTCAAGGGCTACAACCTGGACGCTGAGAAGTTTTGATTTGTCATTTTTTTTCAATACTTTTGCCGCCCATCAATTTATGAAAGTTGATTCACCCAAAATTCTCGGTCATGTTGCTGTGGGAATGGGAGTTAGCAACACTCTACAATGACCTATTTTGGACTATTAATCACTCGGTTTTGCAAGCCCAATGCCTAATCGGAAATAAAAATGGAGATTGCTTATGAAGTATAAAATTTATGCACTGCACAACTATCGGGAAATTCCACAAATTCAATCACTTACTGACGAGGACATCTTTAACATCGAAGTAGTAGGAAACGTTTTACCTTTTAAAACAAACAGCTACGTTGTTGATGAGTTAATAGACTGGGAAAACTACAAAGAAGACCCCATCTTTATCCTCAACTTTCCTCAGAAAGGCATGCTGGAAGAAGAAGATTTCAACCAGATGGCCAAAATCATCAGAAGCGGTGCCGATAAAGCAGTCATAAAGAAAGAAGCTAATAAGATACGGGAGAAACTAAACCCTCACCCCGCCGGACAGATGGAATACAATGTGCCTGAGCTCAATGGCGTTAAGCTAACGGGCGTGCAGCATAAGTACGACGAAACCATGCTGTTCTTCCCCGCCCAGGGACAAACCTGCCATGCCTATTGCACTTTCTGTTTTCGCTGGCCACAATTTACCAACATGGACGAAATGAAGTTTGCCATGAAGGAGATTGATTATGTCATTGAATACCTGCGTGCCCATCCTGAAATTACCGACCTGCTTATCACCGGTGGCGACCCCATGATTATGAAGGGGAAAATGCTCGACACCTATCTGAGTGCGTTGATAGCAGCCGATATACCCCATTTGAAAAATATTCGTATTGGCTCAAAAACCTTAGGCTTCTGGCCCTATCGTTATCTGACCGATGCCGATGCCGAAGAAGTACTGGGAGCCTTTAAGAAGGTAACTGATGCCGGTATCACACTGGCCTTTATGGCTCACTTTAACCACTACCGTGAGCTAGAGACGGAAGCGGTGCAGCAGGCTATCAAAAAAATTAAAGCAACGGGAGCACAGATACGTACTCAGTCACCGTTATTGAATAATATAAATGCGAAGCCCGAAATTTGGTCCACCATGTGGCAAAAACAGGTGAGTCTGGGACTTATTCCTTACTATATGTTTATTGCCCGCGATACAGGAGCCCAAAAATATTTTGGCGTATCGCTGGTAGATGCGTGGGAAATTTTCCGCAAGGCCTACCGCAAGGTAAGTGGTATCTGCCGTACGGTACGTGGCCCAAGCATGTCGTGTACACCCGGTAAAGTGCGCATAGTAGGTGTTACCGAAATTAAAGGCGAAAAGGCCTTTGCCCTTGAATTTATTCAGGGTCGCGACACCAACTGGGTAGCACGTCCCTTCTTTGCACAATACGATGAAAATGCCTTGTGGATGGACGATCTGAAGCCGGCCTTTGGCAACGATGAATTCTTCTTTGAGCAAGAGTTCTCCGATATGTTTTTAAAGTAAAAGCTATTAACGAATAACAGAAGGCAGTACCTGTTAGCAGGTTCTGCCTTTTTTAGTATCCTACCCATGCTGACACCCTTATTTGAAGATTTAGAATTTATTGGACGCGACTTTACTCAAGAGCGATTGCCAAAAGGCGAATACGATAATTGCCTTTTTAAGAATTGTTCGTTCATGAGCACCGATCTAAGCCACAATCAATTTACAGAGTGCCGCTTTGAAAATTGCGATTTAAGCAATGCCATATTGACACATGCCCTATTGCGCGATGTGTATTTTAAAGGCTGCAAACTGCTGGGCATACAGTTTAGCGATTGCAACACCCTCTTCTTCTCACCTCGCTTTGAAAGCTGCCAACTGAGGCTGGCTTCATTTTACAGATGTGCATTAAAAAAAACCTCCTTTATTAATTGTCAGCTTGAAGAAGTGGATTTTGCAGAAGCCGACCTGCGCAAAGCCCGACTGGACAACTGCGATTTGACCCAGGCGCTGTTTGATGGCACCAACCTGGAGGGCGCCGATTTATCATCAGCCTATCATTTCAGCATCGATCCGGAGCGTAACAAGCTAAAAAAAGCACGGTTTTCGGCCGATCAGCTAGCTGGCTTACTACAAAAGTATCAGATCATCATCAACAGGTAAAAAGCTAATTTTGGTCGCTTAATACCAAACGACTTTTTCCTACCTTTGCGCTCACTTTAATCGAGCACTATGTCGGAACGCTTTAGGGTATTGATAAGTTTACTGTTGGCGATGATATGCTGGGCTTTTTCTTTCGTTTGGATTAAGCAGGCATTCCTTTCTTTTACGCCGCTTACGATTCTGGTGCTACGCCTGATTATCAGCGCAGCACTGCTGGCCAGTATCCTAAAATTTTTAAAGCAACTCAAGCCCATACAAAAGCAAGACTTTAAATGGTTTGTTCTACTGGCATTTTTTGAACCCTTTCTCTATTTTCTGGGCGAAAGCTTTGGTCTGGAATTAGTACCATCCACTGTGGGAGCCGTAATCGTGTCAACCATTCCACTGTTTGCCCCCATCACAGACCGGCTTTTCTTTAAAAGTCGCATTGGCTGGCCCAACCTACTGGGCATCCTGGTTTCCTTTACGGGTGTACTCCTCATCATTATTAAAGAAGACCTTAGCCTTGCGGCCCCTCTCAAAGGTGTTTTACTGATGTTTGTGGCTGTTTTTTCAACCATGGGCTACTCCATAGTGCTTAAAAAAATACCCGCCGGTTATAATGCGGTAAGTATTATAACCTACCAAAATACCATTGGCATTTTTTACTTCCTGCCCTTATTTTTATATTTTGATGCACCGGATCTGAGCACCCTGCAAATTCACGACGAAGCACTGGTGGCTGTGTTACTGTTGGCTATTTTTGGCTCGTCACTGGCCTTTATATTTTTCACCTACGGCATACGGAAGATCGGCATAACGAAAGCCAATGTTTTTGTAAATCTAATTCCGGTATTTACCGCTATTATTGCCTGGTATGTATTGGGCGATGCGTTAACCTTACAAATCATGATTGGCATTGCCTTTGTAATTGGCGGCCTGTTTATTTCACAAATAAAAATTAATCAACGTGGCATTCGACAGAGAAGAACTGAAGCAGAAGGCGCAAAATAAAGCAAAAGAAAATAAGGCCTTTTTAGCGAAGCTGAAAAAGAAACGCCCCAAGTCGCTGGATGAAGAAGCTCAGCAACTGCACCACGAAGTATTTAGCTACACCGACTGCCTAGGGTGTGCCAACTGCTGTAAATCCATAAGCCCAATCGTTACCAATCGCGATGTTGACCGCCTTGCCAACCACTTGCGCCTGCGCCCGCGTGAAGTTATTGAGCAATACCTGGTGCTGGATGACGACAACGACTACATATTCAGAGAGACCCCCTGCCCTTTTCTAATGCCCGATAATTACTGCATGGTATATAGCGCTCGTCCGCGGGCCTGCCGCGAATATCCGCATACTGACCGCAAGCGCCTCTATCAGATCACCACCCTAACCTACAAAAATACCTTCATCTGCCCTGCCGCTTTTGATGTGGTGGAAGGGCTAAAACCGATATTTGACAAATGATTTTGTTTCAAACACTATTTTAATATTTTTACCGTTTATGTACTTACGATGAAGGGACGGATAAGCATACTTTTAATTGCTTTTGCAATATTTACAAACGTTATTACCAGGGCACAGCAGGCCGGTGAGCACACCTATGATTTTCTGAACCTGACTAATTCGGCACGCGTGGCAGCCCTGGGTGGCAATCAGGTGGGCATGAATCACGGCGATCTCAGCCTGATGTTTCACAACCCCGCTAACCTATCGCAAGAATTGCACAATAGCCTTTGTTTTAACTACGTACCTTACATCAGCGATATTAAAATGACCTACGCCGCCTATGGCCATCATATCCAATCGGTAGGCACTTTTGGCATTAGTGTGCATGCCGTTAATTATGGCTCGTTTGATCGAGCCGATGAAAATGGAAACCTGAATGGCACCTTTTCGGCAACCGAATATGCCATTAGCATTAACTACACAAAAACACTTTCGCCCAAATGGCGGGCCGGCATTGCCATAAAACCCATCATATCCAACTTGGAGCAATACAATTCTTTTGGCCTGGCCACCGATATTGGTCTTTTGTACAACTCAGATAACAAACTGTTCTCGGCCGGTATCACCCTTAAAAATGCGGGGGCACAAATAAGCAGCTACAACGATACCCACGAGCCACTGCCCACCGATTTGCAGATTGGGTTCAGCAAAAAGCTGGCCCACGCTCCCTTTCGCCTGTCAATAACAGCTCAGGATTTATTTGACTGGGATATGAAATACAAAGTGAGCGATGGTAACAACGAAACGATTGAAGGAAAAGGTAATAATGGCAACTCCTTCGATCAATTAATGCGCCACATTAACGTGGGTGTGGAATTGCTCCCCTCCGATAATTTTTATGTGGGTGTGGGCTACAACCACAGGCGTCGCAAAGAACTGGGCGTAAGTGAAAAAATGTCAACCAGCGGCTTCTCCTGGGGCTTTGGTTTTCGCGTTTATAAGTTTCATTTCGCTTATGGCTCGGCCCGTTATCATCTGGGGGGCGCCTCTAACCATTTCAGCATTTCCACTAATTTCTCGGACTTTAGGCGCTAATAACTCACGGCTGCGGATCCCAAGGATCTCTTAGCTCCAGCAAAAATCCACTGATTCAACTATTTGATTTACTGGATAAATCAGACACAAACCCTTCGGCTATAACAAAATCAATGCTAGCACAATTACATTTTTTATTTATTTTTGTTTATATTATCGGATCCTAATTACGCATTGATATGGCCAAACTAATAGTGCAAATTCCGGACGAGAAAGCAGATTTCATCATTGAACTGTTTAAGCAACTTAATTTTGTACAATACGAAATTGATGAGCCCACCAAGGTGGAGAAAAACCCACCGAAGAAAGCGGATGAGCCTGCCGAAGCTAAAGAAGACAGTCTTAACGACCGCTTTTCACAACTGAGCGAACTGCGCAACACCATTAACAACTTGCAACAAGGCAGACGGCAAAGTGCTGAACCCGCACCTACTGCTCTGTTTCGCTTTCCTCATGGTACCGAGCTGAGCGCTGTTAAAATAACTTCGCAGCACCACCTGCTTACCACCATCGAAAGCTACTTCAGAACGAACATACAGAAATTACGTTTTGAAGCTCTTACAACTCCTGATAAGTATCCAATGGATAAGTATATAGTTTATATTACGTTGTCGGATAATTCGGAGCTAAAAGCAGGTTATTGCAGCGCTAAACTCGGCTAGTAACATCCCAAAAATACATTGGCGCTTCCCTGTTCCTATTCTAACGAGCAGTTAAGAAATCAGCGCCTGTATTACGGCACCCAAAAACGAAAAAATAGAGTGAATCAAACTTAACAACAGTGCCAACCCACTATAATGACCTTATTATGCACTGAGTTAAAAACTTACTTCAAAGCCTGATTATGAAGCCTTATCCTGAATCTTAATCTTAAAAGTGAAGTACTTCTGACACACATAACTGTATCCCACAACTATAACTGTAGTTAAAACTTTGGCCAATATGGGCTTAACAGCCAATAGTTCAACAAATACTTTTAGGAGAATATAATTAAGTACAATACTGCCAAGAACTGTTAAGCCATAGCGAAAAAGCTGCACCCTTCCCCGCAGGTTCGACTCAGTAAAAGTAATGTATTTCGATAATAGGAAACCCGTTAGAAAAGTAATGGGAAACACAAAGATAAACGCTGCAATGTGCGGACTGATGGCGATGATGCCGGTGTGCACAATATGCTTGTTAAGCACGAAATTATAGGTGATGAAATACAAAAGTATATCGAAAACAGTGTTGCCCCCACCACAGGCTGCGTAGTTAAATGTTTGACGCGGCAAATAACCTTTAAAAGGGCGATAAAACCAATCGAGAATGGCAATAATGATTTTCTGCAACATACATATACCTTTTCTGCAAGCCTACAAAACTAGCATATTTATTGCATTGAACCCTAAGTCTCGGCAAGCTTTTCGCAACCTATGCGATCAAAAAGCATTGCCTAAATCTTGGACCGCCTTTACAAAATAACAATTACCAGCCAAGTCAACACCATGGCTACGAGAATAAACAAGGCAATATCTTGAAGCTTGGCCAGCCGGGCAAGCCTCTTCATGCGCACTTTAGCATCGTCAGAATCATGGGATAGTTCAAGAAACTTCTTTTTTAACATTTTAATTGGGTTAATATGGGTTTGGTATAAGTTTTAACGGTATATGTAGGATATTAGCAAACATTAATTATTAACATTAAGGAACGCTAAAGAGTCACCTTGATGATTGAAATAGTATTTATAAATTTTTGTATCGGGAGCATCACCATCTCCAGTGTACAGTTTAACACTCCAACACGATTCTCTATTAAATGTATCATCTTCAATGTTAGATGCATGATACTTATCTGGACCCCAGCAACCTGCATCTAAAGAATCTGGCAAATTTAAAACCGTAAATTGTGTTTTTGATGCCAGGTCATAAGACATTATTTTAAGGGTTTTATTTGAGTAAATAGAATCAGTATAATAATAAATAAACGAGTCATTTGTACTCGAAAGTTTGGGATTTTTCCCTTTTGCTAAAAAAGAATTATTCCATTTCTCAATATCAAACATAGATATGGTGTAACCATCGGTATAGATAATAAAGGAACTATCGTTTGACCAACTTAGAAAAGAGTTAAGGGGATAGTAATCTGCCGGTAAAATATGAATTGAATCACTTGCATTTTTTCTGATTATCAAGTTTTCGCCCTTATAAAGGGTATACTCACCACCTCTAATCGTTTTGATTTTAGAGTTATCGATAAATTGTTTATCCTTAAAATACCTAAGCTTACCTTTATAACAACATAATGTTTGGGTTTCCACTTCCATTTCATGTTGGATATAGACCTTAAATGGCCTTTTATTAAAAAAAGGCACTATTAGGCTGTCAAGTATTTGCAATGTATCCTGGTGAAATTTTCCATCTAATTTTGGAGTATCTTTTAGAAGCGCGTTTTGTGCAACAGAGATATATGTCTTAAACAGCGGTGCTGTTCGTCTATTAATTTTACTAAGAAAATTATGAGTACTATATCTACCTTCCTGATTGGTGGCATGTAAACTATCTAAATATTCAAACCAATATATGATTGAGTCAGAATATTTTCCACAGCAATTATTGGCAGACACAGAGTATCCTATTGGTGCCTTCGTTGCCTTGGTTTTATTTATTATGTTGATAGTGTCCGGTTTTGATATTGTAGAATTGCTAGTCGTTTTATTTTCTATGTTCCGTGACTTATGATTATTACAACTAATAATAGCCATTAATAGAATTAAAACTAAAATGTTTCTCATTGTTTGTTATTATGGTAATTTTATTTTTTTACTGCCAATTAGAGCTTAGTCGTTAACACAATGGTTATTAACCAAAGAAGATCCGGAACTTCTTCTACTTCTAAAAAACTCAAGCTAAAAATAAGAATTATCCGTTATACTCTACAGAATATTGGCCTCGAAAGGATAAACATGCTAACAACGGAGATTAATGGTAGAAAAATGATTGCGAGGGAAACTGAATAGCTACACGCACCGCTAAAAGTTTACTGAAGTTGAATGGGCTGACACAAATAAAGATGTTTTCACTAGGTAGCTAGGTGAATCCACCGTACCTTTGGCATGGATGGGATATTAATAAATATCAGAATGCCTTTTCCATTCGCAATAACTTTAATGCATCACTCAAAATCACTTGCCTTATGGAAAACAAAATCTCATCGCTCACCTGTCAGAACTGTGGTATCTGCTGCCGTAACTTCCCCTTTGTAGAGCTAAACGAGCGGGAAATGCTGGCTCTTGAAAAATACACAAAACTAACACGCACGGAGTTTACCGACCCCATGGGGCCGGATTACTCGCACGGTCATTTTCTTAAGACACAAGCCAATGGCGACTGCATATTCCTGCGCGTTGATAAAGGCTTCTTCAGCTGCGGTGTGTACGAAGCACGCGCCGACATCTGCCGTAACTATCCGGTTAATGAACACCATTGGAAGTGGTGCAACGAGAACAGAGTGGGTTGAGTTCAAACAGAAAAAATGGGATCGCAGCTTAATAAGCGCTTTGCACATGAAGATGCGAGCCCACAAACCGTGAAGAAACAGCACAGTACAAAACCAGGAACGTATCAGAAGGAACAGCTTGACCACTAAGTTACTTTCCTTGCGGCCATTAGCGCAAAAGCTCCACCAGCGGCACCAAATCAAACTCACCCTTATCGGGGTGTGCTGTTTTAACATACTCCTTGTTCATCATAAACAGGCGGCTGTTATAAGTATCCTGGGGGTAGCAATTTTCTTCGTGAAAATAATCCTCATCCACAGACGTAAAGTTAAGCTCACAATGCGATAGTTCCCACTGATCACCCCCTTCATTCATGTAGAGCAAAGGATAACCATGGGTGCGACAAATAATGGGTCGTGCCTCGTACAAGGCACACTGGTGATCTTTCAAAAAGAAGCACTTCTCCCCCAACTCATCGGGCTTAGCCTGTTGCAGCACATTGGGATACTTGGCTGCCACCTCTTCTTTAATGGCATCAAACTCGATGGGAAACACATCGAAGTTAAGGCAGCATTTATCACAACCCTTCTTGCAGCTCATATTCGCACTATGCTCTTTCCACAGCCTGTCTGCCGCCGCGTCAATCTCATCTCTCAGTACCTTATAATCATTCAATGTTACCATGCTTACTATCCTTTTTTGCAAAAATACGAAAAGCAACAATAATCTTGGGGCTGTATTTCTTATCGCAGCACTTTTGCTGTATCTTG
This sequence comes from Carboxylicivirga longa, assembly GCF_050589825.1. NCBI lineage: Bacteria > Pseudomonadati > Bacteroidota > Bacteroidia > Marinilabiliales > Marinilabiliaceae > Carboxylicivirga > Carboxylicivirga longa. Next base: position 20,133 of record NZ_JBNGOZ010000013.1, read on the forward strand.
CACAGTTAATAACCTTTGAATGATGAGCACACAGTCAGAATCGCTTCAGTCCATTGTCTCTAAATATGTTAACACCACCAACCGAAGTGTTTTCTTAACCGGTAAGGCCGGTACCGGCAAAACCACTTTGCTGCACCGCATCCGGGAGCATACACACAAAAGCATGGTGGTTGCCGCGCCTACGGGCATTGCAGCTATCAACGCCGGGGGCGTTACCCTTCACTCCTTGTTTCAGCTGCCTTTTGGCGCTTTTATTCCTGACAACAACAGCGGCATCGATCCGGAACGCATGCACACCCTGGCGCATTTTAACACACCCCGCACCCTCATCAAAAACATTAAGATGCACCAGACCAAGCGTAAGCTCATACGCGAGATGGAGCTACTGGTGATTGACGAGGTGAGTATGCTGCGCGCTGACCTGCTGGATGCCATTGACCTGATATGCCGACACGTGCGCCGCATGCAAAACAGTCCTTTTGGGGGCTTGCAGGTGCTATTTATCGGCGATATGCTGCAACTACCTCCCGTGGTAAAAAATGATGAGTGGCAGCACTTACAACGCTATTACAAAAGCCCCTATTTTTTTGATGCTCAGGTGCTGCAACAGTACCATCCGGTACACATAGAACTGCAAAAGGTATATCGACAGACCGATCAGGATTTTGTGGATCTGCTCAATCATCTTCGCGATAATAAAGTAACACAGGCCGATATTGATTTGCTCAACCGCTACTATCAACCCAATTTTAACCAGCAGAACAACGACGGCTACATACAGCTGACCACTCATAACGCCATGGCCGATGCCAAAAACCGGGAGTGCCTCAACGCCCTGCCGGGTAAAACTTTTTCGTTTAAGAGCCGGGTGCAGGGTGATTTCAAAGAGCATCAATATCCTTTGCAGGAAACCATGCACTTTAAACATGGTGCCCAGGTAATGTTTATCAAGAACGATTTCTCGGGTCAGCAGCGCTTCTTCAACGGTAAGATAGGCACTATTACACGCATTAACCACGACGAGATAGAGGTGAGTTTTAACGATGGCAGCGACAGTGTGGATGTGGAGCCCTACACCTGGGAAAATAAGAAATACACCCTTAACAAAGAAACCAATGAGGTGGAAGAAAAGGTAGCCGGTGAGTTTAAGCAATATCCCATCAAGCTGGCCTGGGCCATTACCGTACATAAAAGTCAGGGACTTACCTTCGATAAAGCCGTTATAGATGTGGGTAAAGCCTTTGCCGCCGGACAGATTTATGTAGCCCTATCGCGTTTACGCTCCCTGGAAGGTTTGATACTGCTTAGTCCGATTCCCCAGCAGGGCATCGATGCCGACGCCTCACTCCGCTCCTTTGTGAGTCAACGAATGGATACCAACGAGCTTACCCCCCTATTGGAGCAGGAAGCACATCAATATATCAAGAGCTACCTGCTGAAGGCTTTCGACCTTAACGACCTGGTGGTAGCATTGCACTTGCATCATCAATCCTATTCGAAAGACGAAAAACGATCTAAGAAACAGCAGTACAAAGACTGGGCAGCAGATCTAATCAAACAGACAGAGCCCCTGCAGTCAGTGGCCAACAGCTTTCGTACCCAGGTGCAACGCATTGCTCACTCGGGCGATGCCAACTACATTGCCATGCTTGATGAACGCGTTACAAAAGCCATTGCTTATTTTGAGCCCCCGGTGAAGGAATGTCATGGCACCGTGATTAAACAATTGAATATAGTAGCCAAGCTAAAGGGAGTAAAAAAATACCATACGGAGTTAACAGAGCTGGCGGCACAATACTACGCTGTGTTGCAAAGGATGCTAAAAGCCAAAACACTGCTAACGGCCTCACTCAACGGTCGTGACGTTAACAAAGAAGACATTGACAAGCCCATGCTGGAAAAGGGAAGCACGGTCTCCGGCAAACAGAACAAAGACAGTAAGAAAGAAAGCACTAAAAAACCCAAGGTAGCCACTCACCTAATTTCCTGCGCCTATTACAAACAAGGCAAGGACATTGCCGGCATTAGCAAGGAACGTGGGTTAGCCAGGACTACCATTGAGTCGCACATTGCCAAGTGCATAAAAGAGGATCTTCTCTCCTTAAATGATTTTGTTGATTGCGATACGCGTAACGCCATCCGCAAGGGGTTTGAAAACTGCGAGAATAACTCACTGAGTGAAGTACGCAACTATTTGGATAATCAATATTCCTTTGCCGAAATTAAATATGTACAAGCCTGGCTGCAAAGCGACGGTGTATTGTAAGTTACTTTGCTACTTTTGTAAACGGTACGTGTTATAAATAAGATGAAAGACTCCACAACAACGGTATTCAAGCAATCCAGTATTTACGGCCTTGGTAATATCATCCGTAAGTTTAGCGGTGTTATTATACTGCCCCTCGTGAAGGTTTATACCAGCGAGGATGAGTTTGGTGTGTGGATGCTACTGGAAACCATCTTTATGTTTACCCTGGTACTGTCGGGCTGGGGGGTCAAAAGTGGTTTTGTACGCTGGTACAACGATATGAAAAGCCCGGCCGACAAACGCTCTCTATTCACCTCGGCCACGGCATTTAACTACCTGGTGTCAGTCCTCATCTCGGCCATTATAGGGGTTCTACTCTACCGTTACTCTGCTGCCATACTGAAATACGAGGTATCGGCTAAGCTTATTTTACTGTTTATGGCGGCAGGCCTCTTTCGCCTGTTTCACGACATGCCCTTTTACATTCTAAGGCTTCAGCAAAAGGTGGCCAAGCAAACCGTGCACAGCAGTGTAAACGTTATACTGCTCATTCTCTTCACCATTTATTTTCTGGAGATCAGGAGGCTGGGGTTCGAAGGTGTTTTTATGGCACAACTAGCAGCCAATCTACTCACTTTCATAGGCTTACTGCCCATAATCAAACGTAATACTTCCCCGGATTTTAAAGCTGGTGAACTCAAAGACATCATCCACTACGGCTTGCCCCTGGCGCTGTCGAACCTTCTTACCATCGTATTAAACCTGAGCGACCGCCACATCATCAATCAGTTTTTCAACCCGGCCGAATCGGGTAACTACGGCCTGGCCTTTAAGGTGGCCAACCTACTGGAGATGGTGTTTGTGTCGTCATTTATCACCTCCTTCACCTATTTTTACTATCAGTCGTTCAAGAACCCTGATAGCAACAAAGACTTCCTGCGTCTGCAACGGTATTTTGTACTGATTATCGCGACGGCAGGCATGGGCATTGTGCTGTTTTCCGGCGAAATCATCTGGTTGGTATCGGCCGGCGATGCGTATTATCAGGAGGGCATATTTCTGATTCCCATACTCATAATGGGACTTATCTTTGGTGGATTGCGACAGTTTTTTACCCTGCCCCTTCATAAGCATAAGTCCACAAAAATAATATCGCGCATACTAATAGCGGCCGGCCTTATTAACCTCACCCTAAACCTGGTGCTGGTACCCACCATCGGAAAAGCCGGTGCCGCCTGGTCAACACTGGCCGTTCAGTTTATTTCTATGATGTGGTTTTACTATGAGGCCAATAAAAAAGAGGCCATTCACTTTAATTTTAAGCAAACCATCAAGCTATTGAGCATCTGGCTAATTATTATGACCGCCGGTTTTTATGTGCCCGACAATTTCTGGCTGGCCATCTGCCTTAAGGCACTGCTCATGGCGGTGTTTGTGATAAGCATTATCGCCTTTAGAATCATACAGGCCGATGAGCTGAACGAAGTAATCCGCATGGGCAAAAAACTACTCTCAAAGAAATGATAATTAAGGAAATAAAATACTGGTTAATAAGGCGTTTACTGAAGTATTCTGCTCCATTACTTCATCAGCTAGAGCAGCCATCTATCAAGAAGTATGGATCACAAGCATGTGCTCATCAGCCGGTTTTTATCATTGGTCCGCCACGCACCGGCTCCACCATACTGTATCAAACCCTCACACAGAAACTGGATGTACTGTATGTAGATAACCTGGTGAATATGTCGCGCGGTGCAACCTGGTTTGGCTTTTGGCTCAGTCGCCGGTTATTTTGTAACAAGGGGCACAATTCTTCATCATCGGAGCACGGACGTACCCAGGGGCTGCACGCTCCCAACGAGGGTTTATTTTGGTATAAATGGCTGCCTAAAGGCCATGACTTTATCGATTTTGGGGAAATAAAGCCTACGGCGATAAATCAGCTACGACAGCTCATTAATGCCCTGATGAACCGCTACAAGACGCCGATAGTTTTCAAGAACCTAACCTTTTCGGTAAGGCTGCGTTTAATCAAGGAGCTGTATCCCAAGGCACGCATCATTTATATCAAGCGCGAACCTCTGTATGTAGCGCAATCCATTATCCGCAGTAAGGAGAAAGATGGCCTTGCTCTACAGGAGGTGTGGAGTGTTAAACCCCGGGAAGTAGAACAACTAAAGAAATGTAGCAACAATATACAACAAGCCGTTCGGCAGGTCTATTACATCGAAAAACAGATTGAACAAGACCTTAAACTGTTTGATAAAGAACAGTGTATGATAATTAATTATGAACACTTGAACGTCGATGCTTTAATTCATGAGGTACAAGCCTTCACCGGCTGTAAGCTACGACCCAACCAAGAGGTGATTCAACTTAAAGTGAGTAATCGCCAACAAATAGACGATGCACAGTTTGATGCGCTGAAACAAGAAATTGAACAGCTGGACTGGAAGAGTTATTCCACAAAAATATAGTACACAATGTCCGATAAATATACAGTAAACTACCTGGAAGAAGCCGCCTATGGCGAATGGGATCAATATGTTGCGTCCCATCCTTTGGGCACACCCTTTCAACTGAGCACTTTCCTGAAACAGGTATCGGAAAATACAGGCCGCACCTTTCGGGTGATTGCCCTAAAGAAAGGCGACGAAATAGTGGGTGGATTTGCCTTTGGCGAAGTAAGCAAGCTGGGGTTTAAGATGATTCCCCTCCCCTACGACTGCCCGGTTTTTCAGCCATTATTTAATGAACGTGACACAAAATTTAGCACCAAAAAGGAAAGCCACAGACAGGAAATAACAAAGTGCTTAAACAACTTTCTGCAAAGTCATTACCATGCGATTAGCTTTCGCTTTGACTGGCGCTGCAACGACCTACGAAGTTTCTCTGAGGATAAGTTTTCCATCGACCTCAAATACACATACATACAAAACCTCAATGAATTTGACGCAAGCCATCATCCCATCGATCCGGCCACGAAGCGTCAGATTAAAAAAGCACACAAAGAGGGCTTTACCGTAAACAAGGATATGAGCGATGATAACATAGCAGCCTTTTATGCACTGATACGAAAAACCTACAAACGACAAGGCCTGCCGCTGATCTTCAGCCAGAAAGACTATCAGCATTTACTTACGCGCCTTGTTGAACAGCACAAAGCCCGGCTTTATGTGATGTATATCAAAGATGAGCCGGTGGCCGCCATGGCCATCAGCACGATGAATAAACAGGCACATTATTGGCTTTCGGCCTCGGACACAAGCTACTCCAGATACGGCGGCACCTCAGCACTTATACTGGAAGTGCTTAACGATTTAAAGATGCGAGGTATAGAATCTTTTGATTTCGTGGGCGCCAACACGGCAAGCATCAGTCGCTTTAAGGCGGGCTACAGCTTCAATCTTCAGGCCTATTACGAAGCAAGCAAAACCCGCTTCCCGCTTTCCTTACTATTAAAAATAAAATCGTACATACAATAAAAAGAATGCCGCACACATCAAGTAAATATCACTACTCCAGTGACTGGATTCATCAACTCGAAGATGAGCGACATTGGCAATACTACCATAGCCAACAGAAGCTGATCAATAAACACCTTACGCTCAAAGCCAATATTCTGGAGCTGGGCATCGGCTCATCCTTTACCAGCAACTACCTGAAAAGCAAAGGCTTTATGGTGACCACCATGGATATTGATGCCGCAAAAGAACCCGATATCGTTGGCAACATTGTTACGGAAAATCCACCACCTCAAGTGGATACAATGCTGGCCTTCGAGGTATTTGAACACATCCCCTACAATGAGTTTTTAGCCACCCTTAAAAAATTGTTGAACAGCAATATTAAAACAATCCTACTAAGCTTTCCTTATAACGAAAAAGTATGGTTTGATATTGATGTGAGGGTTCACGTGTTCGGACGTATATGTTTTCAAATAGCCACACGACGAAATCGCCTGACCACCAATCATCACCATTGGGAGATACGCTACCGTCAGCACTCCCTGCAACAAATAAAGAATGACATGACACAGTGCGGCTATCGCATTGTGGATGATTACAGAAAATACAGTCAGCATTTCTTTGTCTTAACCCGTTAGTTCGCCTTTGCTATGCAATCAGCTCTTAACACCCCTCAGCTCGAATATGTATTATTCCATCTTAACAGGCATGTTAATATCGACGAGCTAAAGCCTTACTTTAAGTATGGAAACGCCGCCGATACAAGTTGGATACAAATGCCGGCATCGGAAAACAAGATTGATCTTGCAAGACACATCCCTTATGCGGACAAGAGGCTTCCTGTGCTATTCCCTTGCTCAGATAATTCATCGTTTTTCAGCATTGAAGACAAGAAAGTGATTTTTCATCACGACCTACTCAAGGCATGCTTCTACCTTTTAAGCGGCTATCAGGAGACACAATGTGACGAAAGGGACTTTGCAGGCCGTTTCCCACACAAGGAATCCATCCAGAACAAACTGAATATTAATCACCTGCCCCTTGTTAACTACTATTTTAAGATAATTATTGAGGGGCTAAAGTCCTGGGGCATTGCCAACGACATAAAGGTTAGCGAACGAAACCTGCCCCACAGAGGATATTTTCTCCTTTCGCACGATATTGACCGCACCCACTACTATCATTGGCGCGAAACCGCCTACCGCTGGATGCAGGTACTAGGACTGCGTAAAGCCACTTACGACAAGAAGCGACTAAAAAAGGCGGCTCTGGATAGTTTGCTGCCCACCCTGTTTCCGGGCTATAAAACAGATCCTTTCTGGTCGTTTAAAGCCATGCGTAAAATGGAGAAAGCCCGCGGTATGGTCTCCGCCTGGTACTTCCTTAACCGCGATGGCTCGGCACATGATGCCCGCTATTTTTTCAAGGATAAGGCCATCCGCGATATGATGCTGCATCTGCATCACGATGGCTGCGAGATAGGCCTCCACGGCTCCTTGAAAACTGCTGAAAGCGAAATAGCCATGCACAAAGCCATGACAGACCTGAAGGCCGCCTTTCCGGCAACGATTTACGGCATACGGCAACATTTTTTAAAGTTTAAAGTGCCGGAAAGTTATCAAATACAAGCAGGTGCCGGACTGCAATACGATACTTCGGTGGGCTTTGCCGAGCACGAAGGGTTTAGAAACGGATACTGCCACCCCTTTAAACCCTACGATTTTGAAAATGACCGTATGATTGACATCTGGGAGTTTCCCCTTACAGTAATGGATGGTACCCTGTTTTACTACCGCAAGTACAACTATGAGCAGGCATCGGACGCCATGGATACCCTACTGAAAGAAGTAAAGCAATTTGGCGGCCTCTTCAGCCTCCTATGGCACAACTCCTTTTTTGATGAATATGAATTTCCGGGCATCACCCAATTCTACACGTCAACACTAAAACAGATAGCAGACTACGACTTAAAGAGTGTTACGGGAAAACAGTTACTTGAGCTGCTTTAGGCGATCAAACAAAACCGCCTCCATGGATGCAATAATCGATTGATAGCTGTAGTTTGCCTTCACAAAGGCATAACCGTTTTCACCCATTATCCGGCGACGCTCATCATCGCCAAGCAACTGCTGTATGGCTGCTGCCATGGCGCTTATATTACCCTTTTCGTAGGTAAGCCCACCCTTTGATAGTCGCTCGTTATTAGTTAAGTCGGCCTCCATCACCAGTGGCAGTTTACACAACTGTGCATCCAGGGCACTTAAGGTGTTTTCGCGCGGAAAAACAGCGAGGGTCGCCATATTATAGTAAGCATTTAAGTCAGCCACACGAACAGCATCTTTAACAATGACTTTCACTTTAGAATTTTCTTTACACAGAAGGAAAGTTTCACTGTAATAAGGCGCTGTCTTACCACCCAGCATCAACAGACAAACATCGGACAAATCGATGTCCAGCTTATTCAAGGCTTCAATAACCAGATGGGGCGACTTGGGCTGATTGAACTTACCGGCATACAAAATGATGTGCCGCTCGGCAATACCCAGTGTTTCGCGCAGCTTGTTGCCCGCATCCTCATCGGGATAAAACACCTTGGGGTCAGTGCCGATAAGATAAGGGTACACCTGATCGTCAGCCAAGCAATAACGGGATAGTAATATATTTTTATTCTCAGCTGCCGTATAAAAAACCGGAGCTTTATAGCGTCTTAATGGACGCACTACCAGGCGCTTCAACAACTTAAAGTAAAGCCGCTCAACAACACCTCCTTTAAATTGATTATCAAGCGTATGTGTATCGGCACACACCAGGCACTTTTTGTACAAACCATTATTCATCAGTAATGAAAAGGCAGTGTAGGATTCCAGGGCATGAACAAACAGCACATCGGGCTGCAACGAAAGGATCTTTTTACGCACACCTTTCATCAACAAGTTATATCCGTTTTTCTTTTCGTAACGAACGGGAAGGCGATGAATGGTAACACCATATTCCTTCTCAAAAGCTTCATCTTTAGCCCGAATAAGCTCGGATGTTAGCCCCTCATGATTGAAAAGCTTTAATGAATTGGAGCATACAATGTGCATGTCCACATCAGCACAATGAAACTTGGCCGTAAAATTAAGCTGATAACCCATATCGGGATGAAAGCGATCCTCCACATGTACTACACGTAACTTTTTCATCGCCTAGGCTTGCTGATATTGTTCCACAACCTTCTGACAGATAAAATGAGCAGCCTGACCATCGCCGTAGATGGGTGGAAACTGAAGTTGCTTATGCCCCGGAAACTGAAGCATGGAAGCTTCAATAAGTGCCGCATCGGCATCTGCAAGCACAGCATTACCACCTTCAACCAGCTCAACCCATTCCGTTTCAGGACGCATTACAACACAGGGTTTTTCAAAGAAATAAGCCTCCTTTTGTACACCCCCGGAATCGGTCACCACTAAATGGCAGTGCTTTTCCAGCTCAATAATATCGAAGAAACCCAGAGGCTCAGTCAGAATAATTTTATCATTATCATACAAAGCTTTATAACTATGCTCCTCAAGTAATTGTTTAATCATTTTAGACGTGCGCGGATGCATAGGAAAAACCACTTTCTGTCCGCTCTTCTTCACAAAATTGATAACAGCTGAAACAATGGCATTCAAACGTTGGGCATTATCCGTATTCAGATCACGATGCATGGTGAATAACACAAATTGATCGGATGCAAGCCCCAAACGACTCATTACCTTGCTATTACCCTTAGCCACGGCAGCAAAATGCAGTGAATTATCGTACATCACGTCACCACAGTGATAAACCACAGGCCGGTCAGGATCACCAGGAACACTATGATGCTTAATTCCCTCACAACTGAGGTTATCAATGGCTGTTTGAGTAGGACAGAACAGCATACTCGATACATGATCGCACATAATACGATTCACCTCTTCGGGCATACTTTTATTGAAGGAACGCAATCCGGCCTCCACATGCAACACGTCGATGCCCATCTTTACCGCCGTTAAGGAAGCCGCCAGGGTAGAGTTGGTATCGCCATACACAAGGACTGCATGCGGCTGCTCCTTTTCCAGCACTTCTTCAAAACGCTCCATGATTAAAGCTGTTTGCTTCGCATGACTCAGCGAGCCGCAGGCCAGGTTATAGGATGGCGCTGGTATGCTGAGCTGATCAAAAAAACCACCCGACATATTGGCATCGTAATGCTGCCCGGTATGCACCACCACATCGGTAATTGCATGAGCATAGTCTGCTTTTATGGCCCGACTAATAGCGGCTGCCTTGATGATCTGAGGGCGTGCCCCCACGACGTTAATAAGCTTTATCATTGTGTACGGTTATAGATTGATGGCAACAATGCGCCTCCAAAACTAACGAAAATACAGCGTTTTTAAAACCTAAATCAGCATGACTGTATTACTCATGGTTCGGTTAATTTTTGTTAATTCAAAGATTAATTACCATCTTTTCTCACTCATATTAAGGCATTTTATATTTTTGCAGTAATTTGGAAGAATGGCAAATAAGAATCAAATAACAAGCGGACGCAAACTGCGAAGTTCATACATCACCACAACGATCAGTATCGCCCTGGTACTCTTTCTGTTGGGCATCATCGGCCTATTACTACTGAATGCTCAGCGCTTGTCCAACTACGTGAAGGAGAACATTGGCTTTACCATTCTGATCAAAGACAATGCGCGCGAGGCCGAGGTCAAACGACTGGAGAAACTTCTTAGCACATCGCCTTTTATCAAGCAAACTGAATACGTTGACAAGGATCGTGCTGCCGAGGAACTCAAAGAAGAACTGGGCGAAGACTTTGTGGAATTCCTGGGATATAATCCTTTGCTGTCATCCATCGATGTGAAACTATTTGCCCCCTATGCTAACCCGGACAGTCTGGTAAAAGTAGAAGCCGTCATCATGGAGTTTCCACAAGTAAAAGAAGTAATCTATCAGAAAAACCTGATTCACCTGGTGCACCAAAACGTAAAGCCCATCGCCTTTTATCTGGGTCTGTTTTCTCTTATGCTTCTACTAATCGCCATTACACTGATTAATAACACCATCCGCATGTCGGTTTATTCAAAGCGCTTTATTATACGCACCATGCAACTGGTAGGTGCCACCAAATCGTTTATCCGACGGCCCATACTGTGGGGCAGCGTGCTGCATGGATTTGTGGGCGCTGTACTGGCAATTGCCCTTTTAACCATAATGATTTACCTGAGCAGCAAAGAGCTGGCCGGCGTTATCGGCTTTAACAACATGGATTTGATACTCATTTTGTTTGCCATGGTGATATTACTGGGGGTTTTCATTACCTTGCTATCAACCTTTTTTGCCGTTAATAAGTACCTAAACCTGCGTACCGACGATTTATACTTTTAAAAAAGGTAATACACCAAAAATATTTGTTTATAAACACTTTAACATGACACAAAAAGATCAGGATAAGAAGTTTCAGTTTGCCCTGGCAAAAGAAAATTACATACTGCTGGCCATTGGCTTTGCCATTATCATCCTAGGCTTTGTTCTAATGATTGGTGGCCGTAGCGATGACCCCACTGTTTTTAATGAAGAAATATTCAGCTTTCGCCGCATCACCCTAGCCCCCATCGTGGTTTTATTTGGCTTTATTTTTGAAATCTACGCCATTATGAAAAAGCCAAAAACCGACAAATAAAGAAGATACAATTTTATGGGAATATTAGAAGCTTTAGTCCTGGGAATTATCCAAGGGCTAACGGAGTTTTTGCCGGTGAGTAGCAGCGGCCATCTTGAAATTACAAAGGCCTTATTTGGCGCCAACGCAATGGCGAAGGAAAGCATGTTTATGACAGTGATGCTGCACGGCGCTACCGCCATCAGTACGCTCGTTGTTTTTCGCAAAGAAATTATGGAGATTATAGCCGGCCTCTTTCAGTTTAAATGGAATGAGCAAAGCGCCTTCTCGCTGAAAATTATTTTATCTATGTTGCCCGCCGCATTTGTAGGCGTGGCTTTCAGCGACCAGATTGAGGCACTGTTTAACAACCAGATTCTGCTGGTGGGTATGATGCTGATTATTACTGCCGGCCTGCTTTTCCTGGCCGATAAAGCGAAAACAACAGAAAAAGGCGTCTCCTTTTTTCATGCACTGATCATTGGCATTGCACAAGCCATTGCAATTCTGCCGGGTATTTCACGCTCGGGCGCCACCATCTCCACTTCGGTACTATTAGGCATTGACCGCACACGGGCTACCCGTTTCTCCTTTCTAATGGTGGTCCCCCTTATACTGGGTAAGATGGCCAAGGATTTACTATCGGACGACTTTACCACGGCCGGCGTATCCTTTATTCCATTAGCGGTAGGCTTTGTGGCAGCTTTTATCACCGGACTACTGGCCTGCACCTGGATGATCAAACTGGTGCGCAACAGCAAGCTAAGCTATTTCGCCGTTTACTGTGCTATTGTGGGTATCATCGCCATGGTGCATCAATTGTTTTTTTAATCGAATAACTCATCTTAACGAATGAATATAGAGTATAGTGAAGAACGCTTTCGTGAAGGACAGGTCTTACTCATTAACAAACCACTGGACTGGACTTCGTTTGACGTTGTAAATAAAATACGCTTGTGCCTGAAGCGCTACCTGGGAATTAAAAAAATTAAAGTGGGCCACGCCGGCACTCTCGACCCCCTGGCCACAGGCCTGGTAATTGTATGCACCGGTAAAGCCACCAAGCAAATCGACCAGTTTCTGGGTATGGATAAGCAATACATTGCCGATGTTCGTCTGGGTGCCACTACGCCCTCATTCGATCTGGAAACAGAACCCGACAAGCACTTTCCAGTGGATCATATTACCCCCGAAATGGTAAATAAGGCCATTGCAAGCTATACGGGAGAAATCGATCAGATACCTCCACTGTTTTCCGCGCTGAAGATAAACGGGCAGAAAGCCTATGAACTGGCACGTAAAGGCAAAGAGGTAGAGCTAAAAGCCCGCAAAATAAAAATCCATGAGATGACCCTGTTGCACTGGGATCAACACGAAAACATGCAGCTGGACATCTCCTGTAGCAAAGGCACATATATCCGTTCCCTGGCGCGCGATTTGGGCTATGAGCTAGGTTCGGGCGGACACCTTACCGGACTGGTGCGCACCCGGATAGGCCCCTACCAACTGAGCGAAGCCATTACCATTGAGGAATTTGAAAAAAAATTAGGTATCTTTGCAACAAATTAAAAATACCTGCGTATAAGGTAGGCCTGTCGGACAATTCAATAAACATCATCTTAAACAAAAAGGTGATGTTATTTGTGTAACTTATCGCGAATTAGTAAAACAAAAATATATGAAGTTATCGAAGTTTAAGTATAAGCTACCGGAAGAGCTAATTGCTTTACATCCTGCACAAAATCGTGATGAGTCACGCCTGATGGTTCTGAATAGGAACACCAAAGAAATTGAGCACAAAATCTTTAAGGATATAATTGATTACTTTGAGGATCAGGATGTCATGGTTTTTAACAATACCAAGGTGTTTCCGGCCCGGCTGTATGGTAACAAAGAAAAAACGGGTGCAGAGATAGAAGTATTTCTGTTGCGCGAACTTAATCGCGAGCAACGCCTTTGGGATGTATTGGTTGATCCTGCCCGTAAAATTCGCATCGGTAACAAGCTGTATTTTGGCGACGACGACAACCTGGTGGCTGAAGTCATCGACAACACCACTTCACGCGGTCGAACACTGCGATTCCTCTACGATGGATCTTACGAGGAATTTAAGAAGACTTTATATGGAATGGGCGAAACCCCCCTTCCTAAAATTATCGATCGCGATGTAGTACCTGAGGACAAAGATCGCTATCAAACCATCTATGCTAAACACGAGGGAGCTGTGGCTGCCCCAACGGCCGGCATGCACTTTAGCCGAGAGCTGATGAAACGTCTTGAAATTATTGGCGTAAACTTCTCGGAAATAACGCTTCATGTTGGTTTGGGTAACTTCCGCCAGGTAGATGTTGAGGATTTAACCAAGCACAAGATGGACTCGGAGCAAATCTTCATCACCGAAGAAGCCACTAAAATAATTAATGAGGGCAAAGACCGCAAGAAACGCATCTGCGCTGTGGGCACCACCGTAATGCGCACACTGGAGAGCTCTGTTTCAACCTACGGTCATGTGAAGCCTTTTGAGGGATGGACGAATAAATTCATCTTCCCTCCTTACGAATTTCAGGTAGCGAACTCCATGATTTCAAACTTCCACCTGCCCTCATCCACACTGATGATGATGTCAGCAGCCTTTGGGGGCTACGACTTTGTGATGGAGGCCTATCAGCTTGCCGTAAAAGAAAAATACCGCTTTGGCACTTACGGCGATGCTATGCTTATCATCTAATCAACTCATATATTGATTCAAAGCCGGTTTTTACCGGCTTTTTTTGTTTCCTTAAGTCTGCATTTTTTGTAACTTACCTATCGCACATCAAAAAACGCTTACTATGGTACGCCTCTATGTCCCGGTTAACTTCACTGAATACTCACTGAATGCCGTCCAATATGCCCTTAACCTGGGGCAGAAAATACCATCGGTATTGAGTCTTATCTACTGTCGCCCTCCCATAAACGATAACAGCGAGCCCTTAAAAGAAAACATAGAAGAGCGCCTTATTCAGTTCAGTAAAGAGCTGGAAGAAGGGTTTAATGCGCAACAAAAAGAAAATATTACCCTGATAACGCGCGTAGAGGCCGGCTACCCCGAAGATACGCTGGTAAACATTAGCCACAAGGAAGACCCTGATGCCATCGTAATGGGCACACGCAGCAAGGGCGATACCATTAAAGAACTTTTGGGCAGCGTTACCAGCGACGTGGTAAAAAACGCCCGCGTGCCCGTACTGGCCGTACCTGCTCAGTCAACCATCGATAGCAACAGCATTAGCAATGTATTATTCTTAAGCGATTTTGACAGCTGCGACTACCGCTCGCTCCACAAACTTATACGCTTAATAAGTCCATTTAAAACCCAGGTTTTTGCCGCTCACTTCAAAACCTCGCCCCCGGATAAATGGGACAAAAAACGCTTGGAAGAGATGCGCCTATACTGCCAACAAACTTACCGAAACTACACTATTAACTTTGGCTTTATCACCGATGAAGATTTTATTGGGGGTCTTGATTCTTTTATCAATGAAAATCGCATTGACCTGATTGCCATGACCCGCCATAAGCGCAATATGATATCAAAATTATTACACCCCAGTATAACGCGCAAAATACTGTTTCACACCGACATACCACTATTGGTCTTTCACGAATAAATAAATGACCCAATAAAAAAGTGATTATTTTGATTGAAAGCAGTAATTTAAAAGCTTGCTAACAAGGATTAGAAACAACAAGCCTGCCCAAATAAACAACAGGCTAACAAAATTTTAGATTTATGGGAACCGGTAAAAAACGAATTGGGATACTATCTGCCGGCGGCGACTGCCCGGGCATTAATGCGGCAATACGAGGCGTGGGTAAAACCGCTATTGTTGAGTATGGAATGGAAGTAATTGGTATTGCCAACGGCTTTAGCGGACTGATGAATATGGAAGCTACAGCCATGGAAGAAAAAGCCCTGTCGGGAATTATTACTGTTGGGGGCACCATTTTGGGTACCTCCCGTTTTAAACCCTTCAAAGTTGAAGATGGAGAAACTGAAAATAAACCCCAAATCATCAAGCAAAACTACGATAAGCTGGGATTGGATGCCTTGGTATGCATTGGTGGGAACGGCACACAAAAAACAGCTAATTTATTGTCGAAGGAAGGATTGAACATTGTTGGCATCCCAAAAACCATTGACAACGATGTGTGGGGCACTGATGTGACCTTTGGCTTTGACTCAGCCGTTACTATTGCCACGGAAGCTATAGACCGCCTGCATACCACCGGTAACTCACACAAGCGAGTAATGGTGATAGAACTAATGGGTCATACAGCAGGTTGGATTGCCCTTCACTCAGGCATTGCCGGAGGGGGCGATGTTATACTACTACCCGAACTGGATTATAGCCTCGATAATGTGTGCAACTGTCTGCTGGAGCGTAACCGCGTGGGCAAACCCTGCTCTATTGTTGTGGTGGCTGAAGGCATTGACAAACCTAAAAAGAAGTCAGCAGCCAGTTACATCAGTAAAAAAATACAGAAGATGACAGGGCTCGAAACACGCGAAACCATTCTGGGTTATATACAGCGTGGCGGTAGTCCCAGTCCACAGGATCGCATCCTGGCCACCCGTTACGGGGCCCATGCGGCAGAACTCATCCATAAGGGCGAATACGGCACCATGGTATCCATCAAAAACGATGTAATTACCTCAGTACCCCTATCGGAAGTGGGCGGTAAGCTAAGCCTTGTTAACCCCGATCATTACCTGATTCAACAGGGTCGCAACATGGGGGTTTGCTTTGGATAGCAAGTGAAAGAAAAAACGAAGAAAATGCCGGCCGGGTGACAGATACACCTTACCGGCATTTTTTCCTAGTCCCTTACACCCCTGATAGTTTTAAGCTAAAGGACAGTAGTTTAATATTATTATATTTGTCCAAAATTATTGACGATGCAAGCAGAAGAAATCAAACAGCTGAATGAGCAATTTGCTGATTCAAGCGCGCAAGAAATATTGACCTATTTCATCGAACGGTATGGAGACAAAATAGGACTGGCATCCAGCCTGGGAGCCGAAGACCAGGTGCTTACCGAGATGGTCATCAATATCAATCCGGCTACCAAGATATTTACACTGGATACAGGACGCCTGTTTCCCGAAACCTACGACCTGATCGACCGAACATCACGCAAATACAAGAAAAATATTGAGGTCTACTTCCCTAAGCGTAAAAAAGTACAGAAAATGGTGAATGCCAAGGGCATCAATCTGTTTTTCGAAAGCGTTGAAAACCGTAAAGAATGCTGTTTCAACCGGAAGATAGAACCCTTGCAGCGCGCCTTTAAGGGATTGGATGTATGGATCTGTGGACTACGTGCAGCCCAATCTGTAACACGAACTGACATCGCCAAGGTAGAATGGGATGCCAACAATAAGCTACTGAAGATAAATCCACTGGCTGACTGGAGTGAGCAAGCGGTGTGGGACTATATCAGCGAAAAGGGCATTCCATACAACACCCTTCATGACAAAGACTATCCCAGCATTGGGTGTCAGCCCTGCACACGCGCCGTGATGGAAGGTGAAGATGTGCGTGCCGGTCGCTGGTGGTGGGAAAACCCCGACACTAAAGAATGCGGACTACACAAGCGCTAAGCCATAGGTGTACAAAGCCCGTATACCATTGAAATATCATTCAAACGGGTTAACTGAATCAGATTCAGTTAACCCGTTTGTCATTAATCCTATTGACAATCCACACCCCCCTTTTGGCGGCAGATTCCCCCTTGCTCCCAAGCGCAAAGAGAAGAAGTGCTGGGTTAACAATAGCAATTCGTAATATCTAAGAAAGCATTAACATCTTTTGGAATAGCCGATTAATATTCAAAATCTCCAGATTTAAAAACGTACAATAAGTCCACCTGAGAAATCACCCTGAACAGCCAAAACGCCTGTGCTAACACTAACACCCGAACTTGGACCACCCGAGCCAATGCCTAAGAACAGTCCACCTCCGGAAAAATACATGGGCAGCAAAAGGCGGCCTTGCAGACGTATCCCAACCCGATCGCTAAAAAAATACTTGATACCACCCCCAAAACTTACGGCGAAAGAAACATGATCGGACACATCGGCTGTTTGCATATTATACCATGCCACACCCATTGCCGCCATGCCAAAGGGTACAAGCTTTGCTTTCCTCAACTCCTTAAGCACACCAAGCTGAAAATAGTCAATATTCAAATCATAAATCCGATTTTCAGCGTTTACAAAATCTTCATACAGGGCATCCGTAGCCGAATGGGTATAGGTAAATTCAGCCATTGTGCCAGGCATCAGCTCAACAGACACAATACCACCAAATTGCGCCGCATTCTCCATCTTAAATTTTGCACGGTACAGGTTAACATGTCCATTTAAAGCATAGCCATAAACAGGTGTCAACTCAATACTCCTTCCGGACTTTGCTTTATTTTGTGGATGGGCATCAAATTGAGCGGTGGAACCCTGCGCCCAAGCGGTCAACGACAGGGCTAACAGCCACCCTATCATTAAATGTTTAAATTGTCTCATTGTATAGGTTATCATGTTTGTTTTCAGTCAAATATATAAAACGAATCAAACAAACACAATAAGCAAAATACCGGGCTTAGCCTTGAAATCAACCAATAAGATGCCCCACTCTTTTCTTAACCCTAACAAAAAAGGTGCCTTTAGATAGCTGCAAGTATTTGCACACAGATAACCAGTAGCACCATGGCCACAGGGTATACCGTGGCATAGGCAATTGCAGTGGCGTTACTGTCGGTCATACTATCCACAGCAGCCAGACCGGGCGTGCTGGTCATCGATCCGGTGATAGTACCCAAAAGGGTTAATATATTCAGCGATTTCATAAAATAACCGGCCACTACTGCCATGAGCATTGGAAAGAGGGTTAAAATAGCGCCCACCACAAAAAGCTGTGCTCCGTAATTTTGGTATGTATCCACGATGGTGGCACCCGCTTTGGTGCCCACAGAGGCTAAAAAGAGCATCAATCCCAACTGACGGAGCAACTGATTGGCTGCCCCCGACATGCTCCAAATAACAGGCCCTGTTCGGCCAATGCGCGCCAATATCATCGACACTGCAAGAACTCCTCCGGTAAGTCCCAGACTGAAAGAAAAAGAACCGCCGAAAGAAAGTGACATCTTACCAAATAAAATACCCAACACAATACCCGCTGCCACAGGAAAGAAATCAGTATCGGATAACTTGCGGTCGTTATTTCCAAACACACGAATTACCTGCTTCATATTTTCGCGGCTACAAGCTACCATTACCTTATCGCCCATTTGCAACTTAACAGATGGTGTAGGCGTTATATCAATACCACTCCGGCGGATACGTGTTACGGTTGCCTGATAATTGGTCCACAGGTTAAAAAGACTCAGGGATTTATTTACCACCTCAGAATTGGTTACTAAAATAGACTGTACTTCATAGCCCTCATCCAGGGGAATCTTTTGATCTGTCTCAGAACCCATCAACATAGTAATCTTTTCCAAGGCATCCTGTGTACCCACCGCACGCACCAGATCACCCTTGCGCAGCACGGTTTTCTTCTCGGGCGTAGTAGCATGGCCGCCACTCATCACGCGGGATATAACAGCCTGGGTCATACTTCGCACACGCAGTTGTCCGATGGTTTTTCCGATCACATTTTCATTTTCAACCACCAGATTAATATGCTTTATTTCAGGAAAACCGGACTCAGCCGAAGCCTCATAATCAGCTTCTGCTTTTTTAATATCAGCCCGAATAATTTTTGGATAAAACTTAGCAAACAGGATAACACCAATAACACCAAAGGGATAGGCCACCCCATAGCCAATAGATACCAAGGGTGAATTGGAAGTTTCGATGGCGGCTGCCAATCCGGGGGTTGACGTTAATGCCCCCGTAAGTAAACCCGTAACAATAGGCATCTCCAATCCAAATATACGATACAGTACATAGGCCATTACCGATGCCGAAAGAATGACCACCGTGGCCAAAAAGGCGAGACTTCTTCCCTGCTCCCGAAAGGAGTCAAAAAATCCGGGACCAGCCTGCACGCCAATAGTATAGATAAATAAAATAAGTCCTATTTTTTCAAGTATACTCGGCATTACCACACCAAAGTGACCAAAAACCAAGGCCACAAAAATAATGGCCGATATATCGAGTGATACGCCTTTAACTTTGATATTACCAATAATAAAGCCCAAACAAATAATAACAAACAGGGCAAAATAGCTGGTTTGAAGAAGTTCCATCTGTACAAATTTTATAACGCTAAGCTAAACAGAAAAAGCTTAACTGATTTAATTATTACCTTGGAATTGCATGAAGCTGAACAAAAGCTACACAAAGATAGACTTTCATTTTCAACATTAAATTTCTTAACTTAGAAACTTTGTCCCCTGCCATATTGACTTGAGAATAAAGCCGCCTCGTTCACATTTTTACATAAATTATGTTCCTTGTGTAACATCCGGCTCTTATTGACCGTCCTATTCACATTGCGCCACCAAAAGATGACTATAAAAGAATTTAACCAAGCCGTTAATGAACATGCCGATAATGTATATCGCTTCGTTCTCAGCAACATTAAAGATGAGGATAAGGCCAAAGACATTATGCAGGACACCTACGAGAAACTGTGGAAAAAGCACACTGAGGTTTCCTTCTGCAAGGTAAAAAGCTACCTTTTTACGACGGCCTACCACACCCTTATTGACCTAACACGACGCGAGAAGAAGCAGGTTAGGTGGGAAGAAAAGGAATATAAAGAACACTGCCATACAGAAGGATATACCGACCTTAATGAAGTATTACACCAAGCTATAAAGCGCCTACCCGAAGCACAAGCCATGGTAGTTATGCTGCGCGACTATGAAGGCTATAGCTATAAAGAAATTAGTGATATTTCAGGCCTAACAGAAGCCCAGGTAAAAGTATACATCTACCGGGCCCGCGTGTTTTTAAAGGCCTATATCGGCAAAATTGAAGTGCTAGTGTGATGAAAATAAACAAAGACAATTACGAAGCTTATGCACTTGACCACCTTGAGGGAACCCTTTCTCAAGAGGACAAGGAAGCCTTACTTGCGTTTTTTGACCGGCATCCTGCGCTTGCCAAGGCATTGGAAACCGACATCAGCATAACCCTTAGGCAGGAGCACGTTTCTTTTAAAGACAAAGACTTGCTATTGCGACATGCGGCTGAAGCTTATGGCCTGCCGGCAAAAGATTATCTACTCATCAAGAAAAGTGAAGAAGGCCTCACTCGTGACGAAGAGGCAGAGCTGATGTTGGCGATTCCCCGCAATGAAGAACGCAAACAAAAGGAATCGGCATATCATAAGGCTCGTCTGAAAGCCTTCACCAACATTACATACAAGGAAAAACAAGAGCTGCAGCGTGGCATTTTCGTTCCATTCACTTACCGGATAAAACAAATGACAGCTGCCGCTGTAGCACTACTCATATTGGCATTGGGTACACATTGGTGGCTCAACAGCCTTCAAACATCACCGGGGAATAAACCTGGCTATGCAGGAGTAAAAACACTTGAACCATTAAAATCTTCGAACGCAGCAAATGTTATCGCCGGCATCAACACTAAACCAATGGTCAATCAACTGCATCTTAGCGAGGTGCAAAAAAAAGCAGATGATCTGCCCAAAGAGGAAAGCAATCCCTATATTGATAAGAAGCGCTCAAATTCCACTGAGTTAGCAAGCCTCTCTCCCATCAAGAATCTTCAGTTAACTGACAACAATACGGTCAATGCATACGAACATGCATTAAGCGTTATGATGCCACAATACCTGCAAAACCAACGACTGCGTGAAGAACTGGCTGTCACTTACCATCGCATCAACCAGAAAGATAAAACACCAACCTTCACCCTTGCCCTGCTGGAAGGCGGGGTAAAAGTGATGAATTTTCTCTCTCCCGATGCCCTTGAAATGAAAAAGTATTATAATGACAAAGGGCAGATTACTGCTTATGAAGTGAAAGGCAGCAACCTACACCTCAATACACGCATACGCTAAAAACTCCTCTTCGCATCATCCTCAAGGGTGAAAAAAGCGATTCGCTCTTGCAAAGACTCAGCGTATTGACGCAGCTCGCCGGCTTTAGCATTCATATTCTCCGATATATGCGCATTCGTTTGAGTGGACTCATTGAGACCCATGATGGCGTTATTAATTTCACGCACTGCCGTTTGCTGCTCCTTGCTTGAAGCCACAATTTCAGCAAGCAAAACGGCAGTTTTGGTTACATCGGGCACAACATCAGCAAGCTTATCAGCTGTTTTTGAAACTACCTGCATACCCTCGGTAAAACTTTTATCGATAGCATTGGCCAACACCTTACTGCGTTCAGCCAACTTGCGCACTTCGGCCGCCACCACAGCAAAACCTCCTCCATGAACGCCCGCACGAGCAGCCTCCACCGAAGCATTTAACGACAATATATTGGTTTGCTGAGCAATTTCCTCAATGGCCATCAGCTCATCGCGGATAGAGTTCATCGATTGAATGGCCAGCTGCGAGGTTTCATTTCCGCTTTTCATTTCTGCCACTGCCTTTTGCGCCACTTCCTCGGTTGAATGGGCATTACTACCATTGGCCTCTATGGTAGCTGTCATCTCCTCCATCGACACCGATATCTCCTCCACCGAGGCCGCCTGCGTATTGGACGAATCGGACAACTCACGTGACAAGCCACTTGTTCGCTGGCTCTCATCGGTCAGCAAATCAGCGGTTTTTCGTACAGAATGAACCACAGTGGAAAGGGCATCGATCATACTATTAAGATTATCGCCCAGCTGCGCAAACTCATCACTTCCTTTTACCACAACTTTATGAGACAAGTCACCCCCGGCCACTGCCTGATTAGCTGTGATAATGCCCTTTATCTTCAGGTTTGTCTTACGAATAAAGCGCATACTGATTAAGGTAACCACCAACAGAACGGCCAACATTATAAAGATGATATTGTAGATGGCAGCCTGCACATGCCCTTGCACCTCATTGGCATTAGCATCAAGGCTCGACTTAATGATAAACAAACCCACCAAATCTCCATCCTGATAATTCTCCATAGGATAGCCCAATATATCCTTCCCATTTCCCCAGGGACTTGTATCAGGCTGACCGTGACACTGAAGACAACCCTGCTCATCGGATAGTCGAACCGGACGCATCACCCATAATTCATTGGTTTCTTTATTGGTATAACTTAAGTCCTCAAGTGAAGCATCAGCCTCAAAACGACGAATAAACTCAGCCTCCAGATCGGTGGCCAAATAATCCTTATTACGAGCCCTGGTAGATGCCACACGGAAAGAATAACTATCGTCATCCGCGTTATTTTCACCCACGGCCATGGAGGCAAAAATCGGCACTTTCTTTAGCATATCCTCCCGGTCAGAAGATGAAATAACACCATCCGGATTTTTCTTTTTCAAAGTCCGTACTTCCTCTGCCATATTGTACTGTGTAGCCACGTACGACCGAACGGCTTCCATGCGCGATAGAATAGCCCTGGTTTTCCGCTCCAGGGTTTCAATACCCTGTTTTTTTAACATATCTGACGACACATATACAGCAATGGCCGTTGCCACAATCAAAGGGACAAAGACCATAAGAACTAGCTTTGTCCTAAACTTCAAATTCCTCATGTAAAATCGATTATTTTCCCTATTGCATCCCCCATTATTATAATCACGATGCTTTTGACCTTTAACGCAGCAAGCTCAATACTGTTTCAGAATACAAGCTAGAATATTGAACACACCCAACGATCTTCCTGAT
The DNA here is from genome assembly GCF_050589825.1 of Carboxylicivirga longa. Taxonomy (NCBI): domain Bacteria; kingdom Pseudomonadati; phylum Bacteroidota; class Bacteroidia; order Marinilabiliales; family Marinilabiliaceae; genus Carboxylicivirga; species Carboxylicivirga longa. The sequence continues at coordinate 43,368 of NZ_JBNGOZ010000013.1, forward strand.
TAAGTGATAAATAAATTTACGCAGTTGCGTGCTTAATTAAATATTCGCGGCACTTATTAGCACATCTGGATCGCCCCTGGCATTGAATAATTATCTTTGCCGCATGCAAGTGAAATTTAGTAAGCAGCAACAGGCATTTATACAAAAGGTACGACAAACAGCCGGTAAAGCCATCAACCAACATCAGATGATTTGTGCAAACGATGAGATACTGATTGCCGTGTCGGGTGGTAAGGATAGCCTGGCGCTGCTGGAAATACTGGCTTCAAGAAAAAAGGCCCTCCCCATTAATTATACCTTGCATGCCGCACACATTATCACCGAGGATGTACCCTACCAAATAGATACGCAATGGCTGCAAAACTTTTGCAATTCCCTTGATGTAAAACTGCATCTGATTACTACACGTGCCAATCTGTCCACAGCCGGCAAGAAAAAGCCCTGTTTTGCCTGTTCGCGCAACCGCCGAAAAGAACTATTTCAACTGGCCCACAGACTGGGGATAAAGAAACTAGCTCTTGGCCATCATCTAGATGATGCTGTAGAAACGCTAGTTATGAACATGGCCCAACATGCCAATATCTCTTCCATACCGGCCAGCCTCAATATGTTTGATTCAAAACTTCAAATAATTCGTCCTTTAATACAGTTAACCAACGATGAAATGAAAAAATATGCAAAACTTATGGGTTTTAAATCGTTGAAAAGAGAATGTCCCTATGAAGACCACACCATACGTCAGAAGGCACGTAGCATTGTGGAGCAGATGAGCAGCATCAACCCCAAGGCACGCATTAATCTGTTTAACTCCATGAAGAAAATTGATTTTGAATATTTGCCATAAACCATACAAGGACAAACATATCAAGATTTGAATACCAAGACTATTGGCCGTTCGCACAAAATATTCAACACAAAAAAAAACGAATATCAGCTTTTGGACACCAAAAGCCTACCCAGCAAAAAACTAGCCCATACTGCCTTTTACAGATCCTGTAAAAAGATGTGGAATTTCGTTTTTTTTACACCCTCTAAGCACCCCAAAAAGCCCTGTATCTTACTCAATAATAATAACCTTCATTTATTTTTTTTACACCGCTTAACACGCTAAACCAAAAATAAGCAGTAACTTTGCGCCTCATTTGGATTTTAGCTATGCAAGAGATTAGAAACGTTGCCATCATCGCCCACGTTGACCACGGTAAAACCACCATGGTAGACAAGATGTTACTGGCCGGAAAACTATTTAAGGATCACCAGGATGTTGGTGAACTCATTATGGATAACAATGACCTGGAGCGCGAACGCGGCATCACCATTTTGTCGAAAAACGTGTCGGTCATGTGGAAAGGGATAAAAATTAACATCATTGACACACCGGGTCACTCCGACTTTGGCGGTGAAGTGGAGCGCGTGCTGAACATGGCCGATGGTGTGTTACTGTTGGTAGATGCCTTTGAAGGCCCCATGCCACAGACACGCTTTGTGCTGCAAAAGGCAATATCTCTTGGACTAAAACCCATCGTGGTTATTAATAAGGTAGATAAACCCAACTGTCGTCCTGAAGAGGTACACGAGGATGTTTTCGACCTTATGTTCTCATTGGATGCCACCGAAGACCAGCTTGACTTTCCATCGGTTTATGGATCGGCGAAGGAAAACTGGATGAGCACAGATTGGAAAAAGAAAACCGATAACATCGAAGCAGTTTTTGATGCTATCATTGAACACATACCCGCCCCTGCCATTAACAAGGGAACGCCCCAACTGCAAATTACCTCGCTGGATCACAGTAAATATCTGGGACGTATTGCCATTGGACGCCTTCACCGCGGTGAGCTGAGCGTGAACCAGGATGTGAGCCTGGTAAAACGTGATGGCAGCATTACCCGTACCCGTATTAAAGAGCTACACGTTTTTGACGGACTGGGACGCACCAAAGTAGATAAAGTAGCCTGTGGCGAACTGTGTGCCCTTATCGGTGTTGAAGGATTTGATATTGGCGATACCGTCGCTGATTTTGAAAATCCTGAACCCCTTCCTCCCATTGCCATTGATGAGCCTACCATGAGTATGTTATTTACCATTAACAACTCGCCTTTCTTTGGTAAAGAGGGTAAATATGTTACCTCACGTCATATCAAAGATCGATTAACTAAAGAGCTGGAAAAAAACCTTGCACTGCGCGTTGAAGATACTGACTCGGCCGATGCCTGGAATGTATACGGACGAGGTGTACTGCACTTGTCGGTGCTTATTGAGACCATGCGCCGCGAGGGTTATGAGTTGCAGGTAGGACAGCCCCGTGTTATCATCAAAGAAGAGATGGGCGAGAAACTGGAGCCGGTTGAAGACTTAACCATTGACCTGCCGGAAGAACACTCGGGCAAGGCCATTGAAATGGTGTCGCAGCGCAAGGGCGATCTTAAATCGATGGAGAAAAAAGGTGAACGCGTGCATCTGGAGTTTAACATACCGTCGCGTGGTATTATCGGACTGCGTAGCAACCTACTAACAGCCACACAGGGAGAAGCTATCATGGCACACCGCTTCATCGAGTTCCAGCCCTGGAAAGGAAGTATCGAAAAGCGCATCAACGGATCACTCATCGTACTTGAATCGGGCACAGCGATTGCCTATGCACTGGATAAACTACAGGACCGTGGTAAATTCTTTGTATCGCCCCAGGAAGATGTTTACATGGGACAGGTGATTGGTGAGAACAACCGCGAGGGTGACCTTACTGTTAATGTTACAAAAACTAAAAAGCTAAGCAACATGCGTTCGGCCGGTGCCGACGATAAAGTAAAACTGGCACCCCCAATTGTCTTTAGCCTCGAGGAAGCACTGGAATATATACAGGGCGATGAATATGTGGAAGTAACACCAAGTGCTATCCGCCTGCGTAAAATTTTACTGCTAGAGCACGAACGCAAACGCGCTTCCAAAGGAGAATAATAGCCATACGGTGATTAAAAATCATCGAATATAAAATCAGGGAGGTGACAATAACAATCATCTCCCTTTCTTTATTTTACAGCCTTTTGTATATTCATTGCTCCCGCCATAAATTGAAAGACCATGTTTATTAACTTACATACCCACACCCCTGAAGCCGATGAAGAAAGCATGGCCATCATTCAAAAGGAGGCGAGTTTTCCTTCTGATAAAGCAGGTGCAAAGCTCTTGCATTCGAAAGGCATACATCCCTGGCATATTACACCCGACTGGAAAAATAAAATACAGATGGTCGCCCCTGCTCCCGGTCTGCTGGCCATTGGTGAGTGTGGCCTGGACAGACATAAAGGCGCGGATCTGGACACGCAAAAAGAGGTATTTGAAGCTCACATCGCTTTGTCCGAACAACTCAAGCTTCCGCTTATTATTCACTGCGTAAAAGCCTATTCCGATATCATTAAAATGCGAAAAGATCTTAGGCCTGAACAAGACTGGATATTCCACGCTTATAATGCGGGCAGGCAGACAACAGAACAAGCTCTGAAACACGGTTTTTATTTTTCGATGGGTAAAGCAATCCTAAATCATTCCTCTAAAGCCGTCCAATCGTTGAACCATATTCCCACCCATCGCTTATTTTTGGAGACGGATGATGAACCAACCCTTAAGATTACGGCCATCTATGAAAAAGCTGCATATATTTTAAATCTTGAATCTGTTAAATTACAGCATATTATTCAAGATAACTTTAAGCAAGTATTCAATGTCAATGTTTGAAATTATTAATCCATTAAATAGTAGCTGGACCACGTGGGGACTCACCATGATGGCGGCCTTTTTTATCGGTGTATCCAAAGGTGGCCTCAAGGGGCTATCCATGTTTGTTATCCCTTTATTTGCTCACCTCTACGGCGGCAAGGCATCGGTAGGCATATTGCTCCCCTGCCTCCTGATGGGCGATATTATGGCGCTTCGTTTCTTCTACAAAAATGCCCACATTAAATTAATCTTGAAGCTAATACCCCCTGCAATCATAGGCATCCTGGCAGCTGTATATTTGGGCACTAAAATTAACGACACCCAGTTTAAATATGCCATGGGTGCCACCATACTGATTTGTGTCGGCTTGCTTCTCTACAACGAGTTTAAGGGTAAGATTGACATGTCGGGATCAAAAACCTTTGGCAATGCACTGGGCTTTTCGGGCGGTTTTGCCACCATGATAGGCAACGCCGCCGGTCCAATATTTAATCTGTACCTATTGTCCATGCGACTCCCTAAAGCTGCCTTTATTGGCACGGGTGCCTGGTTTTATCTCCTACTCAATACATTTAAGGTGCCCTTCCATGTATTTAGCTGGCAAACCATTAGCGGATCTACTTTTCAGCTTAATCTGTTAATGTTTCCCGTAGTGATCTTAGGCACCTTCACAGGTAAACGTATTGTTGGACACATACCCGAGAAGCCCTATCGCTATTTAATCTATGCCATCACGCTTATATCTGCCCTCTTTTTGTTTATCAGATAAGTCCCCGTTAAGCCTCCACCAAGAGATGCATTTTATCATTTAATTATCAACATGATTATTGTACCTTTACGTTCATGATAAACAATTAATACTGAACTAAATCATACTGTAATGAGCGATATCAATTGGAGCGACCTGTCATTCAGCTATATGAAGACAGACTACAACGTAAGATGTTATTACCGCGATGGCAAATGGGGTCAACTGGAAGTACACTCATCAGATCAGGTCAGCATCCACATGGCTGCCACCGGCTTACACTATGGCCAGGAGGCTTTTGAAGGTCTGAAAGCATTTAAAGGTAAAGATGGCAAAACGCGCCTATTCCGTATCAGAGAAAACGCCAAACGCATGCGCAACTCAGCCATTGGCACTATGATGGCCGAAGTACCGGAAGACATCTTTGTCAATGCCATTCTAAAAGCCGTTGAATTAAACCAACGTTTCGTTCCTCCCTATGAATCAGGCGCCTCCTTATACATTCGCCCATTATTAGTTGGCACAGGTGCCAAAATTGGTGTGGCTCCCACCGACGAATACCTGTTTATGGTTTTTGTAATGCCGGTAGGTCCTTATTTCAAGGAAGGCTTTAAGCCCACCAATATGATGATTTCGCGCAAATATGACCGTGCCGCTCCCCTGGGTACCGGTAACATTAAGGTAGGCGGTAACTATGCAGCAAGTCTTCGTGCAGGCCACGAGGCACACAGCAAAGGCTATTCGGCCGTGCTTTTCCTTGACAGTAAAGAGAAAAAGTACATTGACGAGTGCGGCCCTGCTAATTTCTTTGGCATCAAAAACAACTGCTATGTAACGCCCAAGTCAGCATCCATATTACCCTCTATCACCAATATGAGCCTTTGCCAGCTGGCCGAGGACATGGGATTAACGGTAGAACGCCGCCCCATACCACTGGAAGAGCTGGGTACTTTTGAAGAGGCAGGTGCTTGTGGCACTGCTGCTGTTATCAGCCCCATTGGCCGCATTGATGATGTAGAAGCGGATCATTCCTATGTATTCAGTAAAGATGGTAAGCCGGGTGCCATATCCGAGAAGCTGTACAATAAACTGCGCGCCATTCAGTATGGCGATGAGCCGGATACTCATGGCTGGGTAACTGTTGTTGAATAGCAACAATTTAAAAAAATAATTCACGAAGGGTTTTGCAATCGCGCAAAACCCTTTTTTATGGTCACAATATTGGCTTTTAAAATTCATATTCCTTATTTTTACGCCTTTATGAGCGCAATCTCTCTTCACATATTCAACCTTCAGGAGTCGGTATAAAAGGCAGTAATTAGAGTTGAGCCTTCAATTCATTACTGTCCAATCTGCTCACTTTGCCCATGCAACGGTTATTTAGCCGTGACTGCCCGGGCTGATTTTCTATTTTTTAAATCATAAAATTGATGTAATGGAACACTTGCTATATGAAGGTGGTCGAGACAATGAGATCATCGCGCTATTTAAACAAACATTTACCGACTCAGAAGGAAAGGATGAAGGCAAGCTAATTGCCGACTTGGTAAAACGATTTTTGCAAAACACACCAAGGAAAGATGTATCTGTTTTTCTAACTATCGTAAAGAATCAGGTGGTGGGAAGCGTCATTTTTTCCAGGTTGACATTTGAGGAAAGTAAGGTCAACACCTGGCTGCTATCCCCTGCGGCGGTGGCTACCTCGATGCAAGGGAAAGGTGTTGGGCAAGGCCTGATTAACTTCGCCCATGACTTCCTAAAAAAGAAAGGCGTGCAGCAAGTAATAACTTATGGTGATATTAACTTCTATTCAAAGGTAGGCTATCAACCCATCACGGAAGCGATCATCCCATCTCCTTTAAAGCTAAGGTATCCTGAAGGCTGGATTGCGCAATCATTAAAAGGAGAAAGTATAATCCCTATTAGCGGTAAGACTTATTGCGTTGAGGCAATTAATCATACCGAATTATGGTGAAATTAAAGATGCGTGAAATACTGGTAGAGCGTTCAATAAATTTTTGGGAACGATTCTTTGGAACATGACATTTATAAGGAACCATACCATAAGTGGTTTATTAAAAAGGTATTAATAAACTTACTACTAGTTTATATACATCAGGCCTACCCTACTTTTTCTTAAAAATCTTACAAAAATGACAAAGCAAACACATAATATCAAAGACTTAGGCTTCAGAGAATACCTAAGACAATATCGATCAGACAATGATCTGGAATCGCTCAATATAGGCAGGATCATTCTTGAACACAAAGAGCGCTATGCGGTTCTATGCGAACAAGGTGAAATAGACTGCGAACTCATTGGAAACCTGCGATTCACCGCACAGCAAAGATCCGACTTACCGGCAGTTGGCGATTGGGTGGCAGTCAATGAATATGATACTGGTAAAGGATTAATTCATGCCGTTTACCCAAGAGAGAATATCTTAGAAAGACAGGCAGTGGGACGAAATGGAGAGAAGCAAATAATAGCTACCAATATTGACTATGGTCTCATTGTTCAATCTGTAAACAGAGATTACAGTATCAACCGACTGGAGCGCTATATTACCCTTTGTAATACGGCCAAGATCGAACCGATCATTGTGCTCAATAAGATTGATTTAATTGAACAAAAACAATTAAATAATATACTCAGCGAAGTAAATAATCGAGTTAAAGGAATAATAGTAGTTGCCATTAGTAATTTAACAGGCGAAGGACTTGAGCAAATCAAGTCCGTGATTAAAGCTGGTAAAACCTATTGCCTGCTCGGTTCTTCAGGCGTAGGTAAATCCACGTTGATTAACACTTTAGCAGGTAATCAACGGATGAAAACCGGAGCCATTAATGAATCCATTGACAGGGGTAAGCATATTACCTCGCATCGGGAGCTAATCGTGCTTCAAACAGGTGGAATAATTATTGATAACCCCGGAATGCGCGAAGTTGGCCTTACTGATGATCAATCTGGCCTGGAAATCACCTTTGAAAAGATCTATGAACTGACCAAGGATTGTAAGTTCAAAGATTGTAGCCATCAAAATGAAAGTGGCTGTGCGATACTTGCAGCATTAGACACAGGAGAGCTGAACAAAGACACATACACCAACTTTATGAAGCTCAGACGAGAGGAAGCTCATTTTTCGGCTACCGTACACGAAAAACGGAAGAAGGAAAAAGCCTTTGGAAAAATGGTAAAACAATTTGTGAATCAGAAACACAAAAACAGAACTTAATTGAGCAACAGGAACGGTTCTCAAAAAACAACATTTAGGGAACCGTTCCTTAAATGCTTAATTAATCTAAAGCTTTCGAAAGACACTGCTAGAAACGCTTATTACGTGCCACGTAGCACACAAAACGCATCCCAATGGGTATATGTTGCCATAGGGTTGATAAAAGGCCAAAATAACGGCGCATAATATCAAAACGTTCCCGTAGTCCGGGTATGATGTTTTGCTTGGTTAAACCTCCATCCAAGAAGCGCGACAGTATTTGCCGACTGTTATATACCGAGGAGGCAGCTTTAAGTGCCTGCAGGCACCATTCATAATCGGCTGAGAAACGGTAGTGGGTATTGTAAGGTGCCGCAATGGCTCGGGCCACAAGAATAGACTGATGACTCACAAGCATACCACGACGAAAATCTCTCCAGCATAAGGCTGAGGGTGGCTGCAAACGTCGCTCGCCAATTTCGTTGCCGTCAGCATCAATCATCAGGGTGTCACCATAAATTACATCGGGCAAGGAACCCTCCAATTGTTCCACAAGCTGAGCAAGCGTATTGGGCGCATATATTTCATCACCCGCATTGATGAACCACACATAATGCCCACTTGCCAGCTTCAAGCCCTTATTCATGGCATCATACAGCCCTTCATCAGGTTCGCTAATCCATTTTGATACAACGTCTTTATTATCCTTAATTAAATCGATTGTTCCATCATTAGAGGCACCATCGATAATAATATATTCTATATTTGAATATTCCTGCGCGGCGATACTGTCGATGGTTTTTTGCAGTGTATTAACCCCATTATAAACAATTGTAATAATGCTAATAAGCGGCCTTTTCATAAAGTATTACCTTAATAGGGTTTTGTAAAGATCAATGTATTGTTGCGCTACATGAGCTTCGGCATACTTATCAAGCACTTTTTGCCGTGCCCTTGCCCTGTAACTTAGCCGGTCAGCCTGAAGAAGGGTATCGTAGATACCTGCTGCCAGGCTATTGGCATCACCCTTATCAGCTAGGTAACCCATTTCTTTATGCTTAACCATCTCCGGCACTCCTCCAATTCCAAAAGCCACTACAGGTGTTCCGCATGCCAAGGCCTCCATCACCGTATTGGGCAGGTTATCCTGCAAGGAGGGCAACACATACACATCGGCAGCACTGTACAAATCCACAAGGGTTTCGGGATTAGATATAAAATTAAGCATATGAGTCTTAAAGGGCAACAAACGCGAGGTATCCTCCTGCATTTTACCAAACACTACAAGCTCCACCTCTTCCTTCAGGTTAGGATACTGCCTGGCCAAAAGATCCAGCGCCTCCATCAAATAGCGCATTCCTTTGCGAGGATCATTAACATTGGCAGCTCCAAACAGCAAAAGCCTCTTCCCTCTTGGCAGGCTCAGACGATCACGCGCCTCATTGGCATTACGCGGCATATAAAATTCAGTATCAATGGGGTTAGGAATATTGCAGTAATCTTTACCGTGCAGCAAAGCACTCTTCTTTGCTAAATCCCTCAACCAGGCGCTGCAAGCCACCACACTCAATCGCTTTTCGCTGTAAATCTTCTGCTTACCGGCAAAAACACGGGATGACAAATCATGCTTTCCGGGTCTTTTCAGAAAGGGACAAAAAGCACATCCTGTTTTATAGGCAGTGCATTCACCGGCATAATGACAACCACCCGTAAAGGTCCACATATCATGCTGCGTCCACACAACAGGCTTGCCACAGTTAAGTAGCTTATTCAGGCTATTAAGCGAAAGAAAACCCTGGTTAATCCAGTGAATATGAATCACATCGGCCTCCTGAACCAAAGGGTGACGGCTAATATCCATGCCCGTATTGGCAGGTGAAAAGGCAAAGCGAACACTGGCATCGCGCTCATGAGGCAGAAACATAAGTCGTTCCCAGGCAAAACGGGCGAAAGCCTTATAGGCATAGAAGACACCACCGCCCGCGGCGTAAACCCCCGACTCCTGCCCTTTCCGATCCTGCACCAGCAACTTGGATTCAACACCCGCCTGCCGCAATGCCCTGTTAAGGCGACCTGCCGCTACAGCGGCTCCGCCGCCCACATCTGTTTTATTTATTTGAAGGATTTTCAATATTTTACCGGGCTTATTGATTACCAAACGCTTAAATTCATCTGTTCCAATCTACATCGTCATTTCAAATGCTATCTTCCAGCTTATTGGGGTAATCGATATTATAGTGTAGCCCCCTACTCTCCTTACGCTTACGCGCCATTTTGATGATCAGATAACCCACATTAATTTTATTGCGCAGATGACAAATCTTCTCCGATACCTTTGAGTCCTGATACAAGGCTTCGGTCTCGCGGTACAACACCTCCAGTCGGTCGTAGGCACGGTTCAGGCGTATCTCGGAACGAACAATGCCCACGTACTTACTCATAATCTGCTGCACCTCCTTATTGGACTGCGTTATGAGTATCATCTCCTCGGGGTGCGTGGTGCCTTCATCATTCCAATCTGGTATCCGTTGATTGATTTCCAAATCTTTAAGCTTAGTAATACCATCCACCGCGGCAGCATTGGAAAAAACCAGCGCTTCGATCAGAGAGTTACTGGCCAGGCGATTGGCACCGTGTAAGCCGGTTGAAGCGCACTCGCCAGCAGCATATAAGTTAGCGATTGAGCTACGTCCTTTCAGATCCACTTTGATGCCCCCACACAAATAATGCGCCGCAGGCACCACAGGTATCATATCTTGTGTGATATCAATGCCTTGCGTCAGACACTTCTTGTAGATATTTGGAAAATGACGCTTTGTTTCCTCGGCCGGCTTATGCGTCACATCGAGGTACACATATTCATCTCCCCTATTTTTCAATTCGTTATCAATGGCTCGTGCCACAATGTCGCGCGGCGCCAGACAGCCCCTCTCGTCATAATTATGCATAAACTCTTCGCCATTGCGACGGCGCAATATACCACCATAACCACGCATGGCTTCTGTGATGAGAAAAGAAGGTCGCTCCGACAAATTATAAAGAGCTGTTGGATGAAACTGAACAAACTCCATGTTTTCGATGATACCCTTGGCTCTGAACACCATGGCAATACCATCTCCTGTTGCTATCAGGGGGTTGGTAGTGGTTTGATAAACACTACCAATACCACCGGTGGCCAGCATCGTATTTTTGGCCAGAAAAGTTTCCACTCGCTCGCTGGCTTTATTGAGAATATAAGCACCGTAGCAATTGATGTCGCGCATCCAAGGCTCTGTAACGCGTCCCAGGTGATGCTGCGTAATGATATCCACAGCAAAATGGTTCTCATAAATGCTGATGGAAGGATGATTGCGTACGGCCTCAATCAATGCACGTTGAATTTCGGCACCCGTGTTATCCTTATGATGCAAAATACGAAACTCGGAATGCCCGCCTTCGCGATGTAAGTCGTAACGCCCGTCGGCCTTTTTATCGAAGTTGGTGCCCCACGATAACAATTGCTGTATCTGACGGGGGGCTTCTTCCACCACCTTTTTAACGGCAGCCAAATCACAGAGGCCATCGCCTGCCACCAGTGTATCTTCAATGTGCTTTTCAAACGAATCGGGTTTATACATCACCGATGATATACCACCCTGAGCATAAGCAGTATTCGTTTCTTTAAGTTCAGTTTTACTAACAACAGCAACCGAACCATGCTGTGCCACTTTTAGTGCATAGCTCAATCCGGCAATACCAGATCCTATCACTAAAAAATCAAATTCTCTTCTCATGCGGAAAAAACCTTTGTATAAAGGCAAAGGTAGAAAGAAATCAACATCTTTAAGGTAATAATTCTATCTAATCAGTAAGGAAAATAGCTGAACACCTTAGCATTCTATATTTCAAAAGCCAACTAACTGCCGGGTGGAAAAGTTTACAGCACTAAAATGTGAAAGCGGATTGTTTGAAATACTCCGTTAAGCCCGGCAAAAAAGCATACCCGGGAAACTAGATAAAGAACATCAGATCACAAAGAAGTGAAGGCCTTATTCAACAGAGAATCGCCTGGAAACAATCTCCTTAAAACCCTCGCTATTAACACCCTGAAATACAACAGTATAATTCGTTGCTTCATCGCCGGTAAAAAATGTTACGTCAGCCAAATCCCCTCCCTCTCTTTTGAGCTGCCCAAAATACAAGAGGTTACGAAAATCGGCTAATCTGGAATGTTTTACTTCCTTAAGGGTATAATCGGGACCAAGGTATTGCCAGGCATTGAGGTAGCCCTGGTGAACCTGCCTAAAGATGCGCTGATCGAATTCAAGATCGCCCATATCACCCTGTCGGGTTATGAAATTAACCAGACGCCCCAGGTTTTCATCCTCCAGATAATAATTGAGATTAATCACCTCTATACGCTCGAAATAACTAGGATCCATGGTTAAAATACGAGCTACATCATTGATGGCCACCCCATCAACAAAGGTCATAGTCTTCCCTTCTTTGGGATACAAAGATGTTTGCTCAAATACTTTGATTTCATACTGTCCCTGGGACTTACGTAGGGACACATAGGGTAAAATCTCGCGGATAAGCTCCTCGGTATTGGGCAGTTCGATATATCGATCAATTAAAACCGTATTTTCCGGAGTACCATAAAAAGAACTTTGCTTCTCAATAGAATCAGCCTCTGCAAGCTTTGGATAATGAGCCGCATAAAGGGTGTTGATCTGCATATTGATGATTGCCTCATTAACTCCCTCTATCGTAACAGAGTCAAAAGCTAGCGGAGGCAAATCAAAGGCTGCATATTGGTGCGAAAACTGATCTTCAACCTTTACATTATATTGCAATTTTGTAGTATCTGTATTATAGGGTTGTATTACCATCTCCTCCGTGCCGTATCGATCTACCTCGAAACGTAGTACCCCCTCCTTATCGCTGGTTGCAAAAATCAAATCGGGATTCTGACTCACAAAACCAAGCATATATTTCTCACCCTGAACCGGAAGACCGGTATTGCCATCAAACACTATCGCCTTCAATATTTCACTGCGTAGCTCGGGGGGCAACAAAGCACCTACAGGTTCACTATTCAGCTTTTTATCAGAAGCTTGAACACTATTGCCACAATAAAGACTTGACTTAACAACAGATACGCTGACATGCTCCCAAGCTTTTACTTGCTGAGGCACAGGCAAGCTTACTTTCTGTCGCCTCGCAAAACGTAAATCCGATGTTTCGGGTGACAAATCAGGTTTTAGACGTTCTGGGGCATCAACCGCCGGCAAGCTCCCCTTTAAAAATGGGTTCACCACTGAAACAAGGTTATGGGCATAGCAACTTACCGGATAATTAATCATCCACCGCGTATAAGCCCGCAGCAGGTAATTGTCGGTCGTAAGTGTGTCTGGCAGGCTCAACTTACTTGTTGCACATCCCTCCAAAAGCCTTAATTTGCTTTGCACCACCGGCACGCCGGCACCATTCATCAGCTCCACATACACTACCTTACTCATGTCCGACACATGGTTACTTTGGCCATGGAGCAACACCACATTAAACCACAGCTCTTCACCGGCAATGTATATATCCCGATCATTGGAAAGCACTACCCGCTCTTGCGACCGCAGGCAAAAACTAAATAACAACAATCCAAACAGGCTTAGTGTGAATATCTTCATTGTTGTGATATTTGAAATTTTAGTCCACCCAAAAATCCGGAGCCTGCAAATCACCGGTATAACGACAGTCGGCACATTTCTCGCGGCTAAGCATCAGCCCCACCAAATTGACTCCGTTTTCAGGATAGATACCATCGTGGGCATGAAAATTTCCATTCAGCACCATCTCTTCATAAATCTGCAAAGCCGAGGTAAAGGAAAATCCATCCACCATAAAAGAATCGAGCGAACAACCAAAGTCATACGGTTGAATTGGCAAGCCCAGATCATCCATTTCCCGACGGTTAATATAAAGACGCTTTGCCGTAACACTACCGGTTTGAAAATAGCCCAGCACAGGCTCGTTCTTTTCATTTACATTCTCCACATTTCCTTGAATAGAGAATGGCTGGGTGCCAAATACATCGCCCACATTTTCCGTGGAAATCTTCAGCTTATTCCAAAAGGCATACTCCTCTTGCGATATGCTTAACTGCCTCACCAATATACTATAGCGCACCGTTAGCTTATCGGTATGCAGCGAGGGTACAAAGCATACTTTTTTATTTTTCAAGGAGGAAGACTCCTGATTGGCAAATGAATGAATAAACACACCGGAGGAACGCTCGTTCTTCCAGCAAATCTCATTTTTGGGCGTCACATATTCCCAGTTAAGAGTTGAATAGTTATACTCTATCCGGGTGGGAAAAGGCACCTCAAACTTCCAGTCTTCTTCATACAACCACCTGACATAAGCACCTTGATAGGCATCGCCATCCACCATAATGTCCAAACCAGGCCACTCCTCCGTTTTATCATCGTTCCATTGCCGCGATGCTTTGAAATGTACCTTATCAATATCGGTTTTGGGCAAGAGGGTGCAGGGGCTTGAACGATACTCTTCGCCTCCTGCTGTTCGTATATTTAAGGTATAAGTACTACCTACTCTTGCGATGAAGTGCATAGGGTCGGTTTGATAGATACCGGCAGCGGTCTCGGTCAGCACTTCTTCATTGCCTTTTTGATCGCTAATGGACACAAAGGCACCCGATTCCATGGTCGGCCAATCGCCACTGTTACTTAGCGATCGCGAAAGGCGCACATAATGCGACTTGTTCTCATCCGTTATCAGTGCATCCACAACCAATAAATCCTCATAATCACTCAAATTCACCTCATAGGGTTCGAGGCACGACCACAGACCGGCCAGTACAAAGAGAGTCAGAAGGGTTTTCTGTGTCATTAGGTGTTAGATTAAGTCAAAGGTGCATTGTTGGTAATCCAAAACTGCAAAAAAAATGTCACATTTTCGATATTATGCAAAAGAAATATTACAGTGAAGATGTTGAATTGTAATATTTTAATATTTTTGTTATACAAACCCAAAAGCCCATATCGATGAAAAGCCTTACCCCGCTTATTCTGTTTAGCCTGTTCATTCATCAGGGCATCTTCCTAACTCTTCTGGCACAAAAAAGCAAGCCTTGCTATGCTCAGGCGGATAGAGACTCGGCATTAGCTTGCTATCATAATTATTTCGACCAAAGTCTCAAGTACATCAACGGTCGTGAATATAAACCTTACCACTACCCCACGCACGAAAATCCCTACCTAAACGACCGTCAGGGAGAAGGCACCCTGTATATGGAAGGCAGGACTTATCCCAACAAAAAGTTACTTTACGACATATACAAGGATTTGCTGATAGTAAATCCTGAATTTTATGAACTCTCCAATATCTATATCCAACTAAAACAATCAGAAGTTGATTCTTTCGATATTAGCTTTGATCATATAAATTTTCGACTTATTCATTACAAGGAGGCTTACGAAAATCTAAAAGCCGGTTATTATCAGTGCATTTACAAATCTGATAATACTACACTTCTTCTAAAGCATTACGCCATTAAAAGTAGCGATGAAAGCCTCACCACCTACTTAAAAAAAACGCAGCGCTACCTATTTTATGAGGGCAAGTACCACGACATCAGCAAACGCAAACAACTGTTCAAGGTATTGCATCTGCATAAAAAAGCTGTAAAGCGAGAGTGCCACAAAATCCGTCACTCGTATAAAAATATGAGCGAGTCTGAACTGATTAACCTCATGCAGTTTATTGACAATCTAAGCCTCACCCAATGAAACGCCTTTTAACCTTCCTACTGACCTTACTCTGTGCAAAGACCTTTGGACAGCATATAACCTTTCATAAGGATTCCGCCACTTTTGAGTCGATCATCATCCAACTGGAAAAGCATTCAAACTACCGATTCTTTTATGCAGACAGCTGGACGGACACACTCCATTTTAAGGTTGCCTTTGAAAAAATGCAGGTGCGCAAAACTATCGACTGGCTGGCAAAAAAGAGCCACCTGGATTACACACTGCGCAATACGGATGTCATCTTCACCAAGAACTACAAGGTAAAAACCAATTACGCCCAACAGTATTTGGATTTACTGAGCTACAAAACTGCCTTTAACACCGACTCCATTGTTTATGAAGCTCCTAAGAAAGAGGATCTGACAGAGAAGACCATCAGCGATGAGTACCTGGTATTTACCATCGGTAACAAAGCGGCGAACCCCAGTAGTAAGAAAGCTACCTTAAGTGGTAAAATTACTGACATAGAAAGCGGTGAGCCACTCATTGGCACTGTAATTTATATTGATGACCTGAAAAACGGTACCGTCACCAATCCCTACGGCCACTATTCCTTTTCCATGCCCAAAGGAAGATACAGGGTACAGTACCGATCGGTGGGCATGCGCACTACCTATCGCAACATTGTTATTCATTCGGATGGCGTGCTCGATGTAAGCATGAAGAGCAAACCTACCTCATTGAAAGAGGTGACCATAACCGCCCGAAGCGAAGACCCTGTGCGTAACCTGCACATGGGCATGGAGAAAATTACCATGAAGACATTGAAACAGCTGCCCCTTGGCATGGGCGAAGCTGATGTGATTAAATCCACCCTTCTGTTGCCGGGTGTGCAGAGTGTGGGTGAAGCTTCCAGCGGATTCAATGTGCGCGGCGGCAGCACGGATCAAAACCTGATTCTACTGAATGATGCACCCATCATCAACACCTCCCATTTTTTTGGTTTCTTCTCGGGCTTTAACAGCGATATCATCAAAGATATTACCCTGTACAAAAACGGCATACCGGCCAAATATGGCGGTCGTGTATCCTCAGTGATGGACATGAGCGTGAAGGAAGGCAACCGCAAGAAAACACGCCTCAACGGCGGTATCAGTCCGGTATCGGGGCGCCTTACCCTGGAAACACCTCTGAAAAAAGACAAAAGCTCGTTTATCCTGGCAGCCCGCACCACCTACTCCGATTGGGTACTTAAGCTGCTGGACGATGCCAAGCTCAAAAACAGCTCGGCTGGCTTTTACGATCTTCAGGGCAGTTTTTCATGGGATCTCAATGAACAAAACAGTCTTTACCTATCGGGCTATTACAGCTACGACGATTTTGACTATTACACCGAAGATGCCTTTGAGTACAACACCCTTGCAGCCACCATTAAATGGAAGCATATTTTTAATCCCAAGCTATTTTCTACTTTTACAGGCACAGTCAGCAACTACAATTACACCACCGAGTCGCGCACCGACTCCAGCCTGCTGCACTACATCGATTACCGACTGAATCAATACGGTGCCAAAGCTGATTTCTCCTACCTATCAGCAAAAAATCATAAGATCGATTTTGGTCTTAATGCCACCTGGTATGATCTATGGCCGGGCAAACAAACACCCGCCTCACCCTCCTCCCTCATCGCCCATAAAAAACTTGAGAAGGAACAGGCACTGGAAGCAGCACTTTACATCAGCGATGAGTTTGACCTCACGCACTTCATGTCCTTATCAGCAGGCCTGCGATATTCATTCTACACCAATTTTGGCCCAAAAACACAGTTCAACTACACGCCCGGTCAACCGCGTACAGTGGAAAATATGACAGACACCACTGATCATGGCAATGGCCCCATCTCCTTTTACGCAGGTCCTGAGCTACGTCTGTCGTCCAACATCAGGCTCAGTGGCACCAGTTCACTCAAGCTGGGCTATAACCGCATGTATCAGTACATTCAAATGATATCGAACACAGCAGCCATGGCACCCACCGATATTTGGAAACTAAGCGATCAATACCTGAAACCACAGCGTGGCGACCAGTTTTCCATTGGCTACTATAAAAAACTGCGCAACAACAGCATTGAGGCCTCCTTGGAAGCTTACTACAAAAAACTCGATAACATCATAGACTACAAGGGTGGTGCCCAACTGGTGATGAACGAACACCTGGAGACTGACGTGCTCAATGGACAAGGTAAAGCCTACGGCATCGAAATGATGATACAGAAAAAACGGGGCAAGCTAAGTGGCTGGGTAAACTACACCTATTCGCGCATTAAGCATCGGATGAATAGCCAGTTTAGGGAGGAACAAGTGAATAACGGAACCTATTTCCCTGCCAATTACGACAAGCCCCACGATTTTAAAGTGGTGGCCAACTATAAATTCAGCCGTCGCCTGAATGTGTCGGGTAACTTTTTTTACAGCACCGGACGACCGTTTACGGCACCGGTGGCTTATTATCAATTTGGTGGCGCCGAAAAGGTGTATTACGCCAATCGCAACGCCATGCGCATGCCCGATTATATTCGCCTTGATATGGCCGCCACCCTCAATGGTAACCTGGTTGCCAAAAAACTAAACCACAGCTCATGGACCTTTGCCGTGTATAATGTATTGGGCAGACAGAATGCCTATAACATATTCTTCAGAGCTGAGGGCGATAAGATACAGGGCTATAAAATGTCCATATTTGGTCAACCCATCTATACTTTAACCTACAAATTTAAATTTATGGGTAACGCCAAAGGTGATTTCTAAACACAACAAATGCTTAAGCAAGCAGATGAACCATCTCCCCTGCTATTTGGTTAATAATACGTTAAAGTCCCGGTCTCCATCTAACAAGCATCTTGATACTTTTAGATGAAATATTAACTTTGTTTCCCGCACTTTTCAGGCAGGCGGCATAGCAACCAAGCGCCTAACAATAACACAGGTATAACTTTTAATTGCTGGATATGAATAATTTTTTGAGAAGTCCCAGGCTTAGATGGATAACAGGCCTTTCGCTTGTTGTGGTGATGCTGCTGGGTATTTACAGTTTTAACGATGATAAGCGTAACTTCGATGTTGTTAAGAACCTCGATATTTTCTACACCCTGTTTCGCGAGCTGAACAGCTACTATGTGGATGAGACCGATCCAGAAAAACTCATCTCCACCGGCATCGATAATATGCTGGAGTCTCTGGATCCTTACACCACTTATATTCCCGAATCGGACATGGAGGATTTTCGTTTTATGACCACCGGTGAATACGGCGGCATAGGCTCCCTCATATCTCAGCGTGGTGATTACGTGGTAATTGCCGAGCCCTACGAGGGTTTCCCGGCTTCTAATGCCGGACTAAAAGCCGGTGATAAAATACTGGAGATCGACGGTAAAAACATGGTGGGTAAGAAAACACCCGATGTGAGTGAGATGCTCAAGGGACCGGCCAATACCTCCCTGAAAATAAAGGTAGAACGTCCCGGTGAGAAAAAACCCATCAGCTATGAGCTTACACGTAAGAAAATAAGCATTAACCCGGTGCCCTACTACGGCATGATCAATGATGAGACGGGTATTATACAACTCAATAACTTTACGCAGGACTGTAGCCGCGAGATAGAGAAAGCCTTTCTTGACCTGCGCGATAAACAGGGCGCCAAAAGCGTGGTGTTGGATCTGCGGGCTAACCCGGGTGGCTTGCTCGACGAAGCCGTTAAGATTGTGAACCTGTTTGTGCCCTCGGGCTCCGAAGTGGTGAGCACACGCGGTAAGGTAAAGCAGTGGGACAAAACCTACAAGGCCATGCGCCAGCCCATCGATACGGTAATGCCTCTGGCAGTTTTGATCAGTCGCGGATCGGCATCGGCATCAGAGATTGTATCGGGTGCACTACAGGATTTGGATCGTGCTGTTATTCTGGGACAACGCTCCTTTGGTAAGGGACTTGTACAAACCACGCGCAACCTGTCGTACAATGCCAAGCTAAAGGTTACCACCGCCAAGTATTACATCCCTTCAGGACGTTGCATACAAGCCCTGGATTACACCCACCGCGATGAGGATGGTGCCGTAGGTTTTGTGGCCGACTCCCTGATTAGTGAGTACCAAACAAAAAATGGTCGCACGGTGTTTGATGGTGGTGGCATATCGCCCGATATTATGATTAAATCGCCCAAATACGCCAACGTAACCTTTGCCCTGGTGGTGCAGCAGATGATATTTGACTTCGCTACAGATTTTGTATTGCGTAACAAGAGCATAGCAGCGCCTGAAGATTTTATCGTCTCGAAAGAAGAGTACGATCGTTTTATTGATTTTGTGAAGGCCAAGGACGATTTCAGATACGAGTCTTTATCGCAGGAGAAGTTTAAAGACCTGGTGAAAACCGCCAAGCGCGAAGGATACTACGAAAAATCGAAAGATGACTTTGCCCTGCTGGAAGAGCATTTGAAGCTGGATATAGAAAAGGATATGCGCCAGTTTGAAGATGAAATAAAAGAATTAATGGTATTGGAAATAACCAAGCGTTACTACTACCAAAAAGGTGCCATTAAGGCCGGATTACAAAAGGATATTGAATTAGACGAAGCAGCCCGCCTGTTGAAAGACAAAGAGCAGTACACGGGACTACTCAACGGCACGGTGGCCAGCCACGCCGGCGACCGCCCTTCGCGCACTAAGAAAAGCTAAAAAAACATCATCAATAATTGAAAAAGCGCTTACCGATTGGTAGGCGCTTTTCTTTTAAGTTAGGATTAGATAGCGACAATACACCTAAATTAAATCAGTTACCTTAGCATAAACCGTTTCATCATCCGGCACTCCAACTACATGTCAAACAAGGTATCCAGCCTTTCATGCTTGGCACTTCTCAGAAAATAACGGAGATAATTGTAATCTGCTTTGGCCTCTTTCATTTTACCCAAGCGTGCATAGGCATTGGCTCTCATAAAAACGATGTCTTCATTAAAAGGATTACGCCGTATTAACTCATCTAAATAATGGATACACTTTTTATAGTTGCCGGCCTGATACAAACTATTAATGGGTGTAAAGACTTCCTCATCACTCATAAGCCACCCAGCAACCGGAATGTAAAGGACCAGAATTATTTCTTTGCTCAAATTATATATACCCTTATTAGGCTCCACATGAAAATCATAAGGGTCTCCGCGTTCTTTCCCTAAAGTGTATTTGACCTGAATAAAAAAATCAGTAGTATCACGCAATTCGTTTACGGAAGTTTGCCGTTTTTTAAAGGCATGCTTTAGAGTCGAAATAAAAATAGCATCCAATGACGATGCGACAGAATTAACTACAAAAACATCCACCAATTCGGCATTTGGCGTAACGCGTACACATCCTATCATGGTGCCAATTCTTTTACTCTTAGCAACAGAAATTGGATAACTTAGATTCTTAGCCAGATAAGCACGAATATCCTCACCATCCACCTTGATAAAATGCGATGTATCATTGCTGAAATAATAGGGCTCTTGGGCATGAGTAAGCAAAAGAGATGAGAAAATAGCCAAGATTAAAAAAGTCAGGTTTTTCATGGTACTTGTGTCTAAAGGCAAGATAAATGGACTTATACAACAAACATCGTAATTATTTGACTATACAATATATTGATTATCAGAATGCAAAATATTAACTTCCTTTCTTATTTCCAAACAACAAATACCGAAACTATAAGTAAAGGCATGAAACATCACCAATCCTAATACAATGAAAACAAACAATCTAACAACAAGCTATACTACTGAACGCATTTTATCTATTGACATGCTGCGTGGTGTGGCCGTTTTGGGCATTCTTATTCTGAATATTCAAAGTTTTTCAATGATTTTTACGGCCTATATCAACCCAACAGCATACGGCGATTTAAACGGCCTGAACCTTTGGGTTTGGATACTCAGCCATATACTGGCGAGCGAAAAGTTCCTCAGCATCTTCTCCCTGCTCTTTGGTGCAGGCATCATCCTTATGTACGAACGAAGAAAGCAAGAGGGCAAGGCACCCGGACTTCTTCAATACTACCGCCTTTTCTGGTTATTTATTTTTGGCATGCTACATGCCTATCTTATTTGGTATGGCGATATACTGGTGACCTACAGCCTGTGTGGAGCCTTTGTGTATCTGTTTCGCAAGATGAAACCCCGAGGCTTATTAATATTGGCTTCCTTTCTATTTATCCTTCCGGCCTTGTTCAATATATTTTCAGGCGCTACCATGTCCTACTGGCCCGAAGCACAGCTGGAAGGCACACGGGAATTTTGGCAACCCAATAAGGAAAATATCGATTGGGAGCTACAAGCCATGCGAGGACGCTTTTCCGAGCAGATGCAGGTGCGCGGTCAACACGCCCTGATGATGCAGACCTTCCTCTTCTTTAGCAGCTTTTTTTGGCGTATCAGCGCCCTTATGCTATTGGGCATGGCGCTCTTTAAAACGGGCGTGCTGCAGGCTTGCAAATCGAAGGCCTATTACATACGGATGGCCGCAATAGGTTTAATAGGTGGTTATGGCCTGAGTACTTATGGAGTGTGGGAGCTCATTACCCGACAGTGGAGCTTTGAGTATGCCCTGTTTTTTGGCTATCTGCCCAATTATTTTGCGAGTGTGATGGTAGCCCTGGGATATGTAGCCCTAATAATGTTAGTGACACAATCCCGCTCCTTTACAAGCTTTAAGCGTACTTTATCTGCAGTGGGACGAATGGCATTCAGTAATTACATACTGATGTCCTTAATTGCCAGCCTGCTATTTTACGGACATGGTCTCGCCCTGTTTGGAAAAGTAACACGCCTTCAGCAAATGCTTATCACCCTAATTATATGGGCACTCATATTATTTATATCACCCCTTTGGTTAAAGCATTTTAGATATGGCCCTTTGGAATGGCTATGGCGCTGCCTTAGCTATCATAAAAAGCTACCTTTCAAACGATAGGGAGCTTTCTTTTTAAGTCATAAAAAAAAAATCGCATCCCTGTCTGGAATTATCCAAGGGATGCGATTTTGTATATCTTATTCCTACTCCTTAAGCAGAATCAAAACGAGTCATGAACAGCCTAACTGTTAATGCGCTTCCAGCCAGTTGATTCCCACGCCCATTTCTACCTCGAAGGGAACAGAAAGCTCAATGGCATTTTCCATTTCTTCCTTTACGATGGTCTTCACCTGCTCCAACTCATTTTTCAGCACATCAAAGTTCAATTCATCGTGCACCTGTAGAATCATTTTAGAAGCTAATTCTTCAGCCTCAAATCGCTTCTGAATATTCACCATAGCCTGCTTAATAATATCGGCAGCCGTGCCCTGAATGGGCGCATTAATGGCGTTTCGTTCCGCCATACCGCGCACTACCCCATTTTTTGAGTTGATATCGCTCAGATTGCGCTTACGTCCATAAAGAGTCTCCACGTAGTTTTTCTCGCGTGCCTTGGCAATACAGTCATCCATAAACTGCTTCACCCCCGGAAAACTCTCGAAGTAACCATCAATAATCTCTTTGGCTTCCTTGCGCGGTATGGTTAGGCGCTCGGCCAGGCCAAAAGCCGAGATACCGTAGATAATACCAAAGTTGGCCGTTTTGGCCTTCCGGCGCATATCAGAAGTAACTTCCTCCAAAGGCACCTTAAATATTTTGGCCGCAGTAGCCGCGTGAATATCCTCGCCCCGTTGAAAGGCCGCAATCAAGTCCTGATCCTTGCTAAAATGCGCCATTAAACGCAACTCCACCTGGGAGTAGTCAGCTGACAGAAACAGGTGTTCCTCATCGGAAGCGGTAAAGGCCTTTCGTATCTCCTTCCCGTTCTCATCACGGATGGGTATATTCTGCAGGTTGGGATTATTACTGCTCAGGCGCCCTGTCACCACAGTGGCCTGGCTATAACTTGTGTGTATCTTACCGGTTTTCTCATTAATGAGTTTGGGCAAAGCCTCCACGTAGGTATTCAGGAGCTTGACCAAGCCGCGATAATCCAATATGGCCGGTATAATCTCGTGCTTATCCTTCAGCTTCTGAAGAGTTTCTTCGTTGGTGCTATACTGACCACTCTTGGTCTTTTTGGCCTTCGCATCAATCTTCAGGTGCTCAAATAAGATCTCACCCACCTGCTTTGGGCTGGCAATATTAAAGCTACGCCCGGCAAGTTCCTCAATGCTTTTCTCCAAGGCAATAATTTGCTCCCTTAGTTTCTGTGCGAAATCAGCCAGGGCAGCATCATCCAGCATCACGCCTTCAAACTCCATGTCGGCCAACACTTTCACCAGCGGCATTTCAATATCGTAAAACAATTTCTCTACTGCACTTTCCTTCAACTCCTTCTGAAACTTATCCGCCAACTGAAGGGTCACATCAGCATCTTCAGCCGCGTAATCCAGTACGTTATCCTGCGCTATATCGCGCATATTCTTTTGCTTCTTTCCTTTGGGTCCTACAATCGTCTCATAGGCAATGGGTGAATAATTAAGGTAGGTTTCGGCCATAAAATCCATCCCGTTTTTCAGTCCCGGATACAGCAGATGATGCGCCACCATGGTATCGAAATACGGTCCTTTTACATCAATGCCGTAATTCTTTAGCACCAGCATATCGTACTTCAGATTCTGCCCTATTTTAGTAATGCTATCATCCTCAAATACGGCTTTAAATGAAGCAATAATATCCTTATTAACCTGACCCTTATCCATCACCGGCACATAGTAGGCCTCATGCGCTTTCCAGGAGAATGACATGCCTACAAGCTCCGCCTCCATGGCATGTACCGAAGTGGTCTCCGTATCGAAGCAAAATTGAGGTTTCGTGCTTAACTCAGCACGTAAAGAAGCCAGCTTTTGTTCATTATCAACCAGGTAGTAATGATGCACTACATCCTTTAATGCTTGATGAGAAGTGAAGGCTTCTTCAGCAACAGACTCAGAAGCTGTTACCGGCGCTCCAAACAAATCGCCCTGCACAGGTGCCGTACCAAACAACTGCGTAACACGAGCTGCCAGATTTTTGAATTCAAGCTCGTCAAAAAGCTGGTGGATGGCCTCCATGTTGGGCTTCTCCATTTTTAAGCGATCGGGCTCCAACTCCACAGGTACATCCAGTCGTATGGTAGCCAGTCGATAAGACAGTTCCACCTGCTCGCGGAAATTCACCATATTCTCTTTCTGCTTACCCTTCAGCTCATCTATATGCTCGTAGATACCTGCTATGCTACCAAAGTTTTTGATCAAATCTTTGGCTCTTTTCTCACCCACACCCGGACAACCCGGTATGTTATCAGCTGCATCGCCCCACAAAGCCAATATATCGATCACCTGCATGGGCGATTCCACCTCAAACTTATCCTTCACCTGATCGATACCCCATATATCGATACCACCGCCTTTGCTTCGTGGCTTATACATGAACACATTCTCCTTCACCAGCTGGGCATAGTCCTTATCGGGCGTCACCATATAAGTGGTATAACCCGCCGATGAAGCCTTTGCTGAGAGAGTACCTATCACGTCATCGGCCTCAAACCCATCCTTCACAATTACAGGAATATTAAGGGCTTCAATCAGTTGTTTGATATAAGGAACTGAAAGCTTAATATCTTCGGGTGTGGCCTCACGATTAGCTTTATACTCGGGAAATTCCTGGTGTCGAAAATTAGGTCCGGAAGGGTCAAAAACCACCGCGATGTGCGAAGGATTTTCTTTGGTTAGTATCTCAAGTAAGGAATTGGTGAAGCCGAAAACGGCAGAGGTATTAAACCCCTTTGAATTGATGCGTGGGTTACGAATAAACGCATAATAAGCCCTGAATATAAGAGCATAAGCGTCCAGTAAATACAAATCTTTCTTTTCGTCTGCCATGGCTTTCTTCTGATTTTTTTGCTAAGATATAAAAAGCTGTTAGCTGATACCCGATAGTGGAAGGCTTATTTATGACTTGACGAAACCTAACAGCTACCAACTTTTAGCGAGTCGTTCATTTACAGCTTGGGATAAAATAAAAAAGGAGAAATGATTTATTCATTTCCCCCCTTTTTTGAAGCTAATGATTAACAATCAATAGCTAATCAATTATCACTTGCATACCACTCTGCATAACTGGTGGCTGTCTCGTTCAGCTTTAAACTAAATAACTGTATGGTGGCCGGCAAACGTTTTTTGATACGTTCGGCAAAGTCAAACAGCATATTCTCACAGGTAGGCTGATAATCCACTAACTCGTAGCGTTCTGCCATCTGCGGCAGGGCAAGTAACTGCGCTGCCGGTGCTTTTTTATTTAGCACCACTGCATGATCCAGCTTATCCACAATTTCTTCATTCACAATCTGCTTCAAATCACCAAAATCCATCACCATGCCCAACTTAGGATTGCTCTCATCCTTCACAGGCTCTCCTATAACCGTTACATTCAATATATAAGAATGACCGTGCAGGTTTTTACACAGGCCATCGTAATTCCAGAGGGCATGCGCCATCTCAAACCTAAATTCTTTTGTCAATCGTATTTTTCCCATATCCCCTTCGTAAAAAAGACCGCTTTAATCAGCCTTTCAATAACATCCTCTAATATTTCACTTTACAATTGTACACTTACTTACACAATCTACAATGTTACGCAAGCTATTGTGCTTCAGGTAGTAAAAAGTATTTTTACCATGCCTTTCGCTGGCCAGCACCCCTTTATCCTTTAAAATACCCAAGTGATGCGAGGTGGTTGACTGCTCAATATCCAACAGCTTATGTATTTCCGTTACCGTTAACTTATTTCCATCTTCCAAATGACTTAAAATAGCAATGCGCATGGGGTGAGCAATGGCTTTAAGCATACCGGCAGCCCGATCCAACATCTCGGTATCTAAATCTTTTATCTTCATAACTAAGCAATTGTCTAATAAAATACTTACAAATGCAAATATATAACTATCTTGGTATATTAACATTATTGAAGGGCAAAAATATTTAAATATTTAGATTATATCAATATGTTGAACTAAATGCTGAATAATCATTAAATTTGGCGCCTGTCAGAAATAAACGAAACGCAACACGCACCGAAAAGAAAAAATATGGCTGATACAGCACTCATCAAAGCGCCGATTAAGGAGGAAATGAAAGCGTTTGAACCTTTTTTTAAGGAACAACTTAAATCCAAAATTCCCCTTCTGGATATCATTACCAATTATGTGCTGCGTCGCAAGGGCAAACAAATGCGTCCCATGCTGGTGTTTCTGTCAGCTAAATTAAATGGTGAAGTGAGCGAAGCCAGTTATATATCCGCCACACTAATAGAGCTGTTACATACGGCTACGCTCATTCATGATGATGTGGTGGACGAAACCTATCAGCGTCGCGGTTTTTTCAGCATCAATGCCCTGTGGAAATCGAAGGTAGCGGTGCTGGTAGGCGACTTTTTCCTTTCGAAAGGACTGAGCCTTTCCTTGGATACCGGCCAAATTGATGTGCTAAAAGTGGTGTCCAACGCTGTGAGCGAAATGGCCGAAGGTGAGCTCCTGCAAATTGAGAAATCGAGGAAACTGGATATTACCGAAGAAGTTTACTACGAAATTATTCGTAAAAAAACAGCTACCCTCATTGCCGCCTGCACCAAGGCCGGTGCCCTATCGGTAGGTACACAAGGCGAGCAGCTGAGCAATATGGCCGAGTTTGGTGAGAACCTGGGCGTAGCCTTTCAAATACGTGATGACTTATTTGACTACGAACAAAACGGCTTGATTGGCAAACCTACCGGCAACGACATCAAAGAAAAGAAACTTACTTTACCCCTGATTTATGCCTTGAATAAGGCGAACAAAAAAGAGCAAAAACGCATTTTGCGTCTGATTCGCCGTCATCATAAAAACGAGAAGAAAGTACAGGAAATAATCGCTTTCGTAAAGGCCAACGGCGGCATTGAATATGCCAATGAACAGATGGAGATATATGCTGAAAAAGCCAAAAATAACCTGGCCAATTACGATGACTCAGCAGCTAAGAAAGCCTTACTGACGATGGTTGATTACACTCTAAAAAGAAAAAAATAGGGGTGCATTACTAATAATACGCCCCTCAGTTTGTTTCTTAGAAGTATTTAATCTCCTTGCGATAGCCATTTTCGGCCTCGGCAATGTCCGACAACAGATTATTAGCCAGACGACTGGCCCCAATACGGAACAACTTATTATTGAGCCATTCATCACCACATATCGTCTTTACCAATTTGTAATACACCAGCGCCTCTTCGGCATTTGAAATACCACCGGCCGGCTTAAAACCAATCTTTTTACCGGTTTCATCGTAGTACTTTTTTATGGCCGACAGCATCACATAAGCGGCTTCAAAAGTGGCAGCGGGCTGTTGCTTACCGGTTGATGTCTTGATAAAATCAGCACCATTCTCTATGGCAATCATACTTGCCGTCCACACTTCTTCAGGCTTCAAGGTACCCGATTCCAGAATTACCTTCAGGTGAGCATCTCCCATCACCCCTTTTATACTATTAATCTCCTCTCCCACAAACTCATAGTTACCATCTAAAAGTTCGCCCACTGATATTACAATATCAATCTCATTGGCACCAAAATCAATAGCGCGTTGTGTTTCCAGCCTTTTTACATCCAAAAAAGTTTGCGATGAAGGAAAACCGGCTGCCACCACAGCACGTCCAATCTGTGCATCTTTAAGGCCTGTTTTAAGCACCGGAGCAAATACCGGATAGACACACATGGCAGCCACCTGCGGCATATCTTTAAAATGCATGGGTAAATCATTTACTTTTTCCACAAATTCGCGAATACTATCAGCAGAATCCTCTGTATACAGGGATGTTAAATCAATACAACTAAATAATAGTTTCAATACATCAGTATCGCCTTTCAGGGCATCCACATCACTTTTTGCCTGCCCTATAGCCGCCGCCATGGCAGCTTCAGAAATAGTAAACGGATATTTGTCCATCAGTCCTTCCATAATCCTAAAGTTAATGCCGCCAACACCAGGATGCCGGCCTGTTTAATTATTATTTTAATTTCTTATTATTCAGATGACGGGAAGCATCACGATCGGTTTTTTTAGCCATGTTTTTAGCAAAAGCAGCCTCCAGATCAACTCCCGTTTGATTAGCCATACACACAAGTACCCAAAGCACATCGGCCATCTCATCGGCCAAATCATGATGTAAATCGCTTTCCTTTGAAGATTGATCGCCGTATTTACGGGCTACCACACGGGCCAACTCACCCACTTCCTCAGTAAGAATAGCCATATTAGTTAGCTCGCTGAAATAGCGCACCCCATAGGTCTTAATCCATCGATCTACTTCCTTCTGCACTTCCGATAACTCCATTATTCTCTTCTTTTAGAATCAATTATTATAGTAACAGGACCATCGTTAACAAGACTCACCTGCATATTGGCACCAAATTCACCTGTAGCCACCTCCAGGCCGCTTGCCTCACGCAGCATTCGTACAAAATCTTTGTACAGAGGAATGGCCACATCAGGCCCTGCTGCATCTACATATGAGGGTCTGTTTCCCTTTTTAGTACGTGCATGCAGGGTAAACTGACTAATGACTAAAAAAGCACCCTGAATGTCCTGAACAGACCGGTTCATCATACCTTTCTCATCATCGAAGATTCGAAGTCCGGTAAGCTTTTTCACCAGCCACTCAATGTCTGTCGCATCATCATCCTGTTCAATCCCCAATAGGATCATTAAACCCTCGGAAATAGCTGACTTAAGCTTCCCATCTACACTAACAGAGGCATTTTTAACCCTTTGTATTACCAAACGCATAACTTAAATTTTAAAAACGAAAATACAACTTATCTTTAAAATGTAAAGAATGTAATAATAAATAACCGACCAATTGGTCTATTGGAAACAAAATAAGCCCTTAGGGGTTATTTGGAGAACGAACAATCATATAACTTACTTCGATGAAAGGACTTTTGAGTAAACATACAAACCCCGCCTATAACCTGGCCACCGAAGAATACCTGCTTCGTCATACCCAGGAGGATGTATTCTTTTTATACACCAATGAACCTTCTATCATTGTGGGCAAACACCAAAATACCCTGGGTGAAATCAACTACGACTTTATACAAAGGAAAAACCTCCCGGTTTATCGTCGTTTATCCGGTGGGGGCACCGTTTATCACGATCCCTACAACCTTAATTTTTGCTTTATTAAAACTGGCGAAAAAGGTCAACTGGTAAACTTCGCCCGGTACTCTGAACCTATTCTGATGGCCCTGCGTGAATTGGGCATAGAGGCCACCTTCGGAAAACGCCACGACATCCAAATTGACGGAAAGAAAATATCGGGCAACGCCTCCCATGTATATAAAAACCGTGTGATGCACCACGGAACCCTCCTCTTTAAGGCCGATCTGAACACCTTAAACGAGGCATTAAAAACAAACCCACTAAGCATTAAAGATAAGGCCGTTAAGTCGGTAAGAAGTGAAGTAACCAACATCTATGATCACCTGCAAAGCAAAATAGATTATCCCTCCTTTACGCAATACATCTTTAATTATTTACTAGCCTACTATAAAACCAGCAGTAAACTTGAATTAAACAAGGATGCAGAAGCACAAATTAAGGCCTATACAGAAACTAAATACACCACTTGGGAATGGAACTATGGCTACAGTCCCAACTTTAGCTTAAACAGGACTTATCGCCTTACAAATAATGCACGCATCAAAGCATTTCTGCAGGTGGAAAAGGGACGCATCACCGATTGCAATCTCCTTTCTTCAGACAAAAATCTAAATTTCCTGCTCGAAAATATTTCTCACAAAATGTTAGGAATTCAACACAGCTCCTATTTAATTAAAGATATAATATCGCAAATACAATACAGCCAATTAAGCCAAGAAGATCTTCAACGAATTGAACGCGGCTTTTTCTCCTAAAAGAGCAACATCTACAAAATTAACAAAACTCCACAAATCATTGATTAAGTGACAACTACACATTGTTACCTTCATTAAAATACGAATAGACTCGCCTAGCCTTATCCACTCCTACGGCATCTTTTAAATCCGCTAGTGTAGCGCCTTTAATTTTGTTAAATGACTTAAAATGTTTGAACAATTGCTCAATCGTCTTGTCGCCTACACCAGGAATTTCATTAAGCGCTGAATTGATAAAATTTATCGATCGTTTCTGCCGGTGGAAAGTAATACCAAAGCGATGCGCTTCGTTACGCAAATGCTGAATAACTTTTAGCGTCTCTGAATTTTTGTCAAGATATAAAGGAATGGGATCTCCGGGATAAAAGATTTCTTCCAGCCGCTTCGCAATACCTATCACAGCGATCTTCTCGTGCAAGTCCAGTTCCCGTAATATTCTCACTGCCGATCCCAACTGTCCCTTTCCACCATCAATAACCACCAGCTGGGGCAAGTCAGCTCCCTCATCTTTTAAGCGTTTATAACGTCTATACACCACCTCCTCCATAGAGGCAAAATCATTGGGCCCCTCCACAGTCTTAATATTAAAATGGCGATAATCTTTTTTGTAAGGCTTTCCGTTACGAAAAACCACACACGCAGCCACAGGATTCGTACCCTGTATATTGGAATTATCAAAGCATTCAATATGTCGCGGTAAGTTTTTAAGTCGCAAATCGGCCTGCATTACTTTTAGTAATCGCTCTTCTCGTGGCTCCTTTTTGTGCAATGACTGCTGCTTTAACTTATCCAATCGGTAGTATTTTACATTCCGCTCGGATAGCTCCATCAGCATTTTCTTATCCCCAATCTTCGGAATAAGTAACTTTGTACGCTCTAATTCAATATCCAATTGCAGCGGAACCAAGACCTCACGAGCCAAAAATTGCAGCCTATTTTGCATTTCTGAGAGCGCCAAAAGAAGAATTTCTTCGTCTGATTCAGCTAATTTCTTTCGAAATTCC
Organism: Carboxylicivirga longa; assembly: GCF_050589825.1. Taxonomy (NCBI): domain Bacteria; kingdom Pseudomonadati; phylum Bacteroidota; class Bacteroidia; order Marinilabiliales; family Marinilabiliaceae; genus Carboxylicivirga; species Carboxylicivirga longa. Next base: position 74,763 of record NZ_JBNGOZ010000013.1, read on the forward strand.
ATGGTGTGAGACTGAATAACTGCCCCATTAATTACCCTCAAGAAGTTAACGAAAGCGGCTTTTTCGTCTGAAATAATGCTAAAAACATCCACATTGGTGATTTTTGGATTAACCACAGTGGACTTACTTTGGTAACCTTTCAGTATATTTATCTTATTTTTCACCTCTTCCGCACGCTCAAACTCCAAGGAATCGGCGTAATTCATCATCACTTGGTGCATATATTTAAGAACCGATGTGATATTTCCATTCAAAATATCCTTTATCGAAGCTATATTTTCCAGGTATTTTTCCTCATCAAAGCGGCCCACACACGGAGCTTTACACTTACCAATATGAAATTCCAGACACTCTCGAAACTTACCAGCCCTAATATTTTCATGGATTAAAGCGTGCTTACAGGTACGCAAAGGATAGATCTGACGAAACAATTCTATTAGGGTACGCACCATCCCCACCGAGGTATACGGACCATAATAGGTACTTCCATCGCGTACCAATCGGCGCGTTTGAAACACACGCGGATAGGGTTCATTCTTAATAACGATATAAGGAAAAGACTTATCATCTTTAAGCAAAATATTATATCGAGGCTGATACTTCTTGATCAGATTATTCTCAAGAAGCAAGGCATCTTCTTCCGTATCCACAACAAGATGCTTAATATCGGCGATCTTTCGCACCAATATACGCGTCTTACCATCCTCGTGCTGCTTATTAAAATACGACCCTACCCGCTTTTTTAAATTTTTAGCCTTACCAATATAGATGATACGACCTTCATCATTAAAGTACTGATATACACCGGGCATATCCGGCATTGCCTGTACTAATAGTTTGATTCTTTCCTGACGATCATCAAGTAAATTATTCATCAATAAATAAGCTTGTAAACTTAAAAGTTGAGACATCAAACAGCCCTTGGTCACCAATCTTAAGAGTAGGAATAACCAATAAGGACATAAAAGCCATGGTCATAAATGGAGCTTTGAGCGTACATCCCATCTCCCTCACAAAAGCATTCAATTCCTTATATCGCTCAGCCACAAGGTTACCATCACTAGCCGACATCAGTCCGGCTATAGGCAATTCCAGCAACATCTCGTCTTGTTGGTTGGCTGCTGCAATCCCTCCCTGCGCATTTATAACTGCCGCAATAACCCTTAATAAAGAGTCATCATCAACACCTATGGCTACAATATTATGACTATCGTGAGCAACAGAACCGGCGAAAGCGCCCTTTTTCAGTCCAAAATTCTTAATAAAACCAACAACTGGAGCAGCTTTTTTATAGCGATTAAGCACAATAATCTTGGCAATATCCTGTTCTGGATCAGCCAAAATCACCTCTCCCATTCGAATTTTAGGCTTCCAAATTTCAGCATCTGTTAATAAATCACCATCCTCTGCTACCAAAATTTGCACCTGAGGATTATCTTTTGGGGCTATAATTTGCAGATCCTGAGCTAGAGGAAGCGTACAATTAAAGTTATTGATCGGCTCTACTGCCGGTAAGTTAAAGTTAGCTTCACCATGTTCTGCCACTTTTTTACCATCAATATAAGTAGACAATACTCTAAAATCCTCAAGGGTATCTACCACAATAAAATCAGCAGGATCACCTTCCTGCAATAAGCCCACCGGCAAATTATAGTGGGCAACCGGATTGAGCACAGCCGCTTGATATAAATCAAATATGGAATAACCTTTAGATAAACCCAAACGAATCAGCCGGTCGATATGACCTTGATCCAATATAAGATCAGGATGACTATCATCAGTACACAGCATAGTATCGTAAGGTTGCGACTGAATCAGAGGATGCAAGGCCTCGAAATTACGTGCGGCACTCCCCTCTCTAATTTGAGTTTTAATACCCAATGCAATTTTTTCCTGAGCCTCTTCAAGAGTAGCAGACTCGTGATCGGTAGTAATTCCTGCCTGGGCATAACTTTTTAAATCATCTCCTAACAATCCAGGAGCATGTCCGTCGATGGGAACCCTAAACTGTTTGGCCAAATCTAACTTTGCCTTCACCACAGAATCGCCATGAACCACCCCGGGAAAATTCATCATCTCTGCTAAAAAACAGGCACCTCCCTTCAATAAGTACTCCACATCCGCCGGCTCAATCCTCCCTCCTGAAGTTTCAAAATCCGTGGCCGGCACGCAAGAAGGTACTCCAAAGAAACATTTAAGTGGAACCTTTTCAGCATCGCGCATCATATACTCCACACCTCCTACCCCATTCACATTGGCAATCTCATGGGGATCTGACACAATAGCTACCGTTCCACGTGGAACAACCAAGGCAGCAAAACGTGACGGAATTAACATGCTACTTTCGATATGCACGTGACTATCCACGAGACCAGGCAAAATAAAATTTTTGTACTCCTTTGAAGTTCGAATAATTTTCACAATTCGTCCCTCTTCGATATGTACAGCAGCCGGATAAATATCCCTTTGGTGTACATCTACAATATTTCCTTCAATAATCATTTCAATTTGTTTCACGTGGAACATTAGCGACCCAACAGCACCAGAAGCACATTGATGTCACTTGGCGAGACTCCAGAAATCCGGCTCGCCTGCCCAATGGTCTCGGGTTGGATCTTTGTTAATTTTTGGCGGGCTTCTGTTGATAATGATTTTATAGACGCATAATCAAAACGCTCTTGAATCTTTAGATGCTCGAGGCGCTTAAGCTTATCTGCCAACATACGCTCCCGATTGATATAGCCAGAATATTTCAGAATGATTTCAGCAGATTCCAGAATTTCCTCCACTCGATCGGTACAGAGCTCATTTACAAATTCTGCAAAAGGAGCAACACCCTCCAATAAATCGGCTATCCGAATTTGTGGCCGCATAAGAATATCTACCAACTTCACTCCTTGCCTTAATGGACTTGTACCCTTGGTTTCCAACCAGTCATTAATCAATGCGGGCTTAACACTAAAATTTTTAAGGAAAACGATAAGACGATCTCGCAAGGCAATCTTCTGATTAAGATGCACAAGACGATCTTCACCGGCTAGGCCCAATTCAAAGCTCTTTGGTGTTAAACGCACATCAGCATCATCTTGCCGCAACAAAATACGATACTCTGCACGGGAAGTGAACATGCGATAGGGCTCATCCACACCTTTGGTAACCAAATCATCAATTAAGACACCTATATACGCTTCATCGCGGGATAGAACGAAAGCTTCAGCCCCAATCCTCTTTTGATGAGCATTAATACCAGCCATAAGTCCCTGAGCAGCAGCCTCTTCGTACCCTGTGGTGCCGTTTATCTGGCCGGCGAAAAATAAATTTTGAATCCTCTTAGTTTCCAGGCTGTGTTTAAGCTGTGTAGGTTCAAAGAAATCATATTCAATAGCATAGCCTGGCCTAAAGACCCTAACATTCTCAAGACCAGGAACATGACGCAAAGCTTCAATTTGATTCTTTAGAGGCAAAGATGAACTGAATCCATTCAGATAATATTCTATAGTCGTTTCTCCTTCTGGCTCTAAAAATAATTGATGACGATCTCGGTCAGCGAAAGTAACAATCTTGGTTTCGATGCTCGGACAATAACGTGGACCCAAACTTTGTATCGTACCATTATACATGGGTGACTCATCCAAACCTTGTTCTAAAATTTTATGAACAGTTGGGTTCGTATAAGTAATATAGCAGCTACGTTTTTTTAAACCATTATTTTCTGAAGGCAAATAACTGAAATAAAAATCTCCGTCATCCCCCTTCTGCTCTTCTAGCTTACTAAAATCTATACTGCGTTCGTCAATACGAACCGGTGTTCCGGTTTTCATGCGGCCAACAGTGAAACCCATACTCAAAAGTTGCTCCGAAAGTCCTTTTGACGCTGGTTCAGCTACTCGCCCACCCTCCGATTGCACTGAGCCAACGTGCATTAGCCCATTTAGGAAGGTTCCAGTTGTCAGCACAAGTGCCTCCGTTAAGAAGGTAACATTATTTGCCGTCCTAAGGCCCTTAATTATGTTATCTTCGAAGACAAATTCCGTAACAGCATCCTGCCAGAAATCCACATTCGGAATATTTTCCAACTGTGTGCGCCATTCGGATGAAAATACCATACGGTCGCACTGCGCTCGTGGACTCCACATGGCCGGTCCTTTCGAACGATTCAACATTCTGAACTGGATTGAGGATTTATCAGTAATGATACCCGTATAGCCACCCAAGGCATCTATCTCCCTAACAATCTGCCCCTTAGCAATACCTCCAATGGCAGGATTACAGGACATTTGAGCAAAACGACCCATGTCCATCGTAATTAACAGCACTTTACTGCCCAGGTTTGCGGCGGCGGCAGCAGCTTCGCAGCCGGCATGCCCACCTCCTACGACGATGACATCGTAACTAAATTTCATATATTTGATTATTGATTTACTGTAAGATAAACAGCAAATTTAATGAAAAGTTGATAAGATTGATAATGCGCGATCTTCCTGACGACGCATTTCTAACTTTTCTTCTTCGGTGGCATCCTTAAAACCGAGCAGGTGGAGGATGCCATGAATAATGACACGATGCAATTCTTCCTCAAAGGGACGGTTAAAAAGTTGTGAATTACTCCGTACCGTATCCACACTAATTACTAGATCACCAGCAATTGTTTGATTCTTGCAGTAATCAAAAGTAATGATATCTGTGTAATAATTATGTTGAAGATAATTTCTATTTACTTCTAAAATATAAGCATCAGAGCAGAAGACATAAGTAAGTATTCCTACCTTCTTATCGAAAGAGGATACAACCCGTTCTATCCAGGCTTTCGTTTGTTGATTACAAACCTCAGGAAGCCTTACATCTTCAGCGCAAAATTCTATCATTCAGGAATATAAAAAAACATAGTAACCCGACTACCTTCATTCTCAAATTCTATATCATCAGCTAAGTGATGCATTAAAAATATACCTCGACCATGCGTTTTTTCCAGATTTTCAGGTTTTGTAGGGTCTGGTATATTTGTGTAATCAAAACCAGTGCCTTCGTCAATAATAGTAAACTCAATCGCTTTATTATCAATCCTATATAAGACAACAACCTTCTTATCTCTGTCAAGCTTATTACCGTGAACAATGGCGTTGTTAACACCTTCAACTACGGCCAATAGAAGTTTACCGTATATATCATTATGTAGATTATATTCCAAACATAAATCATCAATAAGTTTTTCAACAATATTGATGTTTTTTGTCTCGGAGCTAAATTCTATCCTATTCACAGTCAATTCCATTTAAATCCCTTTTATGTGCAAGCCTGACATACCCAACATTCCCCTTTCAAACGATTAATTGTACGAAAGAAATAAAAAAATGTTGTGTTTCTACTGCCATAATCATTTCATCAACCAATGTTCGGGGTTTAATTTCTTACTTTCTTCCCAAATTTCAAAGTGCAGCACACCAGAATTTTCACCCTGACCATTATAGATTGTACCAATTAGAGAATTTTTAGTTACATTTTCTCCTTTTTTTACACGAACGGAGTCGAGGTTAGCATAAACAGTCAAAAATCTTCCATGACGAATCAGAACAGCTTTATTATAGCCGGGTATTGAAACGATACGCGACACTTTTCCACTAAAAACGGCCTTAGCAGCAATATTATTTGAACTTTGAATATCCACCCCATTATTCTTTACCTTTACGTATTTCAAAACAGGGTGCGCATGTTCTCCAAACTTACTTACAATAACACCATTTTCAACAGGATTAATTAACTGACCCTTAGCCAGATGAAAATCAGAAGCTTCTACAGTTTCTTTGGATAATTCAGCAATTAGATTAACGATGGTGGTTTCAAGCTTTTGCAAGGTCTTTTTTTGACGTTGTATGTCACGCTTGAGCCGACTTTCTTTACGTTTTAATTCTTGAATATTAGCGTTGAGCGATGCTTTGTCGCCGACTAAACGTTCCCGCTCATTAAGAATCTTTTTAAGGGCGTTATTCTGCACTTTAAGCTTAGTGTTGAGTAACCCGTAACTATCTTTCAATTCCAGCCTCTTTTCATCGATCAAAAGGCCTTGATTATACCTGAATTTATTGTACTCCTTCAGCATAATATAACGGCGATAAAACTCATTAAAACTTTTTGCCCCCAAAAAAAACGATAACTCATTATAACGCTTTTTGTTATTATAGGTGGTTTGAATAAGCTTTACGTACTGCTCCTTAAGCTGCTCCAACTGATGTTCATTATCACTTATTTCAGCCTCTAGCACAGTAATATCGCCTTTCAATAGACCAATTTCGTCTTCGTAAAGGCCAATGAGCTTTTCACGATCGGCAATTTGCCTGTTGAGCACGTTTACATTGCGCATATTTGCTGTTTTACTTTTGGCATAGGAGGCAATTAAGTTATTAGCATCTTCAATGCGCTTTTCAATGCTGGCTTTCTGTGCCTGCAACTCGTCTAGTGATTGAGAAATGACCGGCTTAGAAAAGAGTACAACAGTAAAAAACAATATGACGACCTTACGTGCGACCATTAAAACTGTGTTTTTTTATACTTATTAGATATTTTAAAACCCAATGAATGTTCTCCATCAATATCAATATGTTCGAAACTTATTCCAAGGCTAAAGCTATCCCATCCCCGCTTGCCATCTATCACTATTTTCGATGGAAATAAGGCATTATTTCGCAGCTGAAAATCTTCATAGGCAATACTTACCTGACTATTAACTTCAAAATCTCGGATGCTAACATCTCGAATGCGAAACACATCAGGAAGAATTGAAAACTGGTGAAATACAACATTATCTGTTTTGTCCTTTTTATAGATGCGGTTATAACGTCCTTCCTTAAGGGATTGTAACTGATAAGCATCCTGTCCAACATAGTGCTTATAACGCTTAATGGTTTTATCAAAGTCACCGATTGGATAAGGAAATAACTGATTGGTTAAGATGTGCTGCAAGGTGTAATAGTCCAGCTCAATGAGAAATTTTTCCCACAGAATTTTATAATCCCCTTGCGAATATTGTTTCTTGGTACGGTCAATAATTTCAACATTTCCAGGCGATAACCTGACCCGAAACAATTCTATTCCCATCAGCGGATTAATAGAAACTGTTATGGAAGAATCGCGATTGATAAACATATTACCTTTAAACGATTTTTTTTCGCCATTAAAAGTAAGTTCTGCTTTAAACTTCTTCAGAAAGAGCGTATTAAAGTCAAGATAACCCTCTTCAACAGAGCTAATGAGCTTAGCATCTGGAATGTTCTTTAATTCGCCCTTTGCGGTATAGACATCACGGGTTGACCGGCAGCTAATGCCAAGGATTACCAGAATAAGAGCGAGTAAATAGCTATTTAATTTCACTTTTCGAGGTACGTTTGTTGTTCAATCTTCTGTCGTAATAAAGTACTATCGGCGCCCATGTCCAGCGCTTTATTCCATTGTTCGAGTGCAGCTTCGAGATCTCCATTTTTGTATAGTATATCACCATAATGCTCAACGATTACAGCACTACTATCACCACCATTATCAAGGGCACGTTCAATAATATACTTGGCCTCAAAATATCGCTCACGCTTGAAAAGTACCCAGGCATAAGTATCGAGGTATGTAGCATTACCAGGCTCCATTTCGATACATTTGCTACTCATGCGCTCTGCTTTATCCAAATCTTTGTTTTCAAGCGTTAGATAATAACTATAATTGTTGAGCACAACAATATTCAGCTCGTCAATGGCCAGTGACTTATCGTATGAATCAAAGGCTCGACTCGTCTGCCCTGCAGCATAGGCTATATCTCCTATATTGGCATACAGTTGTGCTTCAAGGGCACGGTTCTCACCAACTTTATTTAAACCTTTCTCCAATAAGTCAAGCGCTTCCTCATGTTCATTAAGCTGACCTGCGGAACTGCCTGCTAGCAGATAAAAAAAGGCATTATTAGGAAAATGCTCTAAGGCAATACGCGCATTACCATATATCTTTTTAAAGTCCTGCGTGTCAATCATTAAAAGCAGATAATCCTGCCATATCAATTCATTCTTCTCTTCTAAAGAAATGGCCTTACGATAAGCTTCAAGAGCATTAGGGCTATCATTTAAGGCCCGATAAAAATTACCTTTGTAAACGTAGGCCATGGCTTCATAAGGGTGTGCGTCAATGATTACATCGAAAAAATCTTCAAGGAAATCTGCGTTTTTTACCAATGCTGCGTTATCCATTAGAAAAGGTAGAATCCTTTGGAATTTTAACTCGAAAGGCGTATGCTTTACAGCTAAGGCCTGCTCGTAGTAGGTGATGAAATTGCTTGTATCATTCTGCTGAATCGCCAAATTACCTAAACTGAAGTAGGCCATGCTGTTATCCGGATCCTTTTGCAACACCATGTTATAGTATTCTCGTGCCTTTTCATGATCTTCCAGATACAGGTAGTAATCGGCGATAAAACCATAGTAACGCGCTTCCTCGGGGTATTTCTCAACCAGCTTGTTCAACTCCTGCAAAGCAGGTTTGTTTTTCCCCGCTTTCAGAAAAAGCTGTTGCTTTTCGAGCACGATCACTTCATTTAAGCCCATTTTCTTTTCCAGCCTGTTGTAGGCATCAATGGCCTTATCCAGTTCACCATTGCGCTGATAGACCTGCGCCAAACCGTAGAGATACTCTTCATTATCAGGATGCTCAGCTACAATTTGCTCATATAAAGCAATCGCCTTAACGCCGAGCTTATTTTGCTGATACAATTCGGCCAGCATTAGTTTATACCAAATATTAGTGGGCTCAATCTGAACAGCTCTCTCAAGCAGTCCCTGGGCTTTTACACCTTCTTTACCAGCCACCAGAATATTGGCTAACTCATACATGGCGGCACTACTGGTAGCGTCAATCTTTAGGCACTCACTGAGGTACATCGCAGACTTTTCAAGATTTCCTTTCATCTTTTCTCGACTGGCCTCATAGAAAAAATAATCGAATTTGCGCTTTTGCAAATCCGTCAACTGTACCTTTTTTATTTGCTCGCTTGTAACAGCAGGACTATCTGTCTTTTTGAGCGTGGCACAGCTTACTATGCTCAGCGCTAGCACAAACGATAGATAGCGATATATTTTATATGTCATTCTTGCTTTAATTTTTTTTAGTTGGTTCCGGTGTGACCAAAGCCACCACTACCACGCACACTCTCCTCAAGAATCTCAACTTCATTGAGCGATACTTTGGTATAACGGGCAATCACCATCTGGCAAATGCGCTCTCCATCGCTAATAGTGAAGTCTTCATTTGAAAGGTTCACCAAAATAACTTTGATCTCACCTCGATAATCGGCATCGATGGTTCCCGGCGTGTTAAGAACCGTCACACCAAATTTAGCAGCAAGACCGCTTCTGGGTCTTATCTGTGCCTCATGACCATCGGGCAGCTGAATATAAATTCCTGTTGGGATCAGTACTCTTTGAAGGGGCTTTAAAACTACAGGGCCATCGATATTAGCCCGCAGATCCATGCCTGCAGAGTGCTCGGTACTGTAACTGGGTAATTGATGTTTACTTTTATTAATAATTTGTACTTGCGTCATGATAGAATCTTATTAAACTCTTTCCGTTCGGTGAAATAAAGGAATACAAAATAGGCTACAAATATAGTGCCTTTAAAACCGAAATGAAATAATTGATTATCTGATGTATATAACTGACTTATAACAACCACGGCCATACCGCTGACAATGTGGAAAATAATATTGGCAACGGGGTAATTGACCGGATAATATTTCTGACCCAGAAAATAAGAGATGATAGTCATCAACAGGAAACACAGAAGACTACTAAGAGCAGCACCCATATAGCCCATGGAAGGCACAAAAATAAGGTTAGCAACAATGGCGAGAACAGCACCAATACCACTTATTATAGCCCCAAAATGTGTTTTATCGGTTAATTTATACCATAGCGATAGTGAGTAATAAATACCAAAAAACAACTGCCCTAATAGAATCAATGGGATAATGCGATTGCCTTCGTAATACTCGGGTAACAGCAATACGTTAATGAGATCTATAAAGACCAAAACACCCACAAACACAATCATACCAAAAATAACAAAGTACTTAAGAATGCGTGCATAAAGTTCGGTGGAAGCTTTCTCCTTCCCCTCCTTAAAAAAGAAAGGTTCAAAAGCAAGACGGTAGGACTGAATGAACAGAGCCATAAGTACTCCAATCTTATAATTGGCGCCATAAATCGCCAGCGCCTCCATGGCATTTTCACCAATCAGATGGGGCATCAGTATTTTGTCGATATTCTGAATAAGCATGCCAAAGAGACCCACTATCATAACGGGATAAGAATAACGTAGTACAGCTCTTAATAGCTCTTTGCGCACAACGAAATGTCCTTTAAACAGCTGTGGTATCAAAAACACACTAATTATTAATGAACTTAAAAGATTGGCGATAAAAACGTATAGGAGCTTGTTATTGGGATCGTAAATGTAGTTTACGGGCGTATACCCTTCTTTGTATAAATAAGGGCAAATAACCAGGAAGAATACATTAAAAACGATATTCAAAAGTACCGATACAAACTTCAGCGTAGCATATCGCATCGTTTTGTTGCGAATGCGCAAATCGGCAAAAGGGATACTCGTTATAGCATCGAGCGACACAATGAGCGCCCCAATAAAAAAATACTCCGATGTAAGATGCTCATTGCCAAGTAAGGATGCAATACTATCTTTTAAGAAATAAACGAGCAATACAAAAAACAGCGATAGCATCGTAACAAAACCGCCCAAGGTACTGAGTAAATCCTGGCGATTGGTCTTTTTGGCGAAACGAAAATAGCCGGTTTCAAAACCAAAAGTAAGAATAACCAAAACGACTGCTATATAACTGTAAATATTAACTACACCACCGAACTGCACAGGATCCAGGGTGCGAATATAGAAAGGCATTAACAGCCAGTTGAGCAGACGCCCTACAATTGTACTTGCACCATAAATAATGGTATCGCCGGCTAATTTTTTTAATTTACCCAAGATGTTAAGAAAAAAGTGTCCCTTGATTCAAATTATTTTCCAAGCCCAGATGCTGATAAGCATTGGCGGTTACCATACGCCCGCGTGGTGTTCGTTTGATAAATCCTTCCATTATCAGGAAAGGCTCATACACCTCTTCGATAGTACCGGCATCTTCACCCACAGCTGTAGCAATGGTGTTAACCCCCACAGGGCCACCATTAAACTTATCAATTAGCGTCATCAGTATTTTATGATCCATGGTATCTAATCCGTGCGTATCAATATTAAGGGCATTTAATGCCAGTCGACTAATATCAATATCGATAATACCGTTGCCTTTTACCTGTGCAAAGTCGCGAACACGGCGCAAAAGGGCATTGGCAATACGCGGTGTACCCCGGCTACGCCGGGCAATTTCATTGGCTGCATTCTCGTGAATTCGCACTTCCAGTATGTCAGCCGAACGCTCAATGATATGGGCAATGGTATCGGAATTATAATACTCCAAATGACTATTAATACCAAAGCGGGCACGGAGTGGCGCGGTTAAAAGTCCACTACGTGTGGTAGCACCAATCAGCGTAAATGGATTAAGGTCAATTTGAATACTGCGCGCACCCGGTCCTTTATCGATTACAATATCAATGCGAAAATCTTCCATGGCACTATAGAGATATTCTTCCACAACAGGGCTGAGCCGGTGTATCTCATCAATAAAAAGTACATCATTCTCATCCAAGCTGGTAAGAATACCGGCCAAATCACCAGGCTTATCCAACACGGGTCCACTGGTTAATTTAAAGCCTACCCCCAGCTGATGGGCAATAATATTAGATAAGGTCGTTTTACCCAGTCCCGGAGGCCCGTGTAGCAGTACATGATCCAGGGCATCCCCGCGCATTCTGGCAGCTTGCACAAATATTTCAAGGTTTTCGACAATCTTATCCTGCCCCTTAAAATCATCGAATGACAGGGGCCTCAAGGCCCTTTCTAATTCCTTCTCCGTATCTCCATTTCCCCTAATGTCGAAACTCATAAATATCAGATTATGTCTAACTTTTTTAAATTTTTAAAGAACTCCTGTAAATCGAAAGGTTTCGCCATATATTCGTCCATTCCTGTAGAGAGACATTTTTCACGATCAGCATCATAGGTATTCGCAGTGAGGCCGACAATAGGCAGGTGCGTCTTACTGTCCTTCTCCTTATGACGAATGGCACGGGTAGTTTCCAATCCATCCATCACCGGCATCATCAGATCCATCAGTACCAGGTCATAATGGCCATGTTCTAATTTCTCCAGGGCTTCCCTCCCATGGTTGGCAATATCAATCTTAAAGCCGTACCTGGAAAGGTTAAGGAAGATGAGCTTTTGATTCAAAACGTTATCTTCCACCAATAATACGGATACAGGTTGTTCGAGTTTTTCCATTCTGGGTAAGGTTGTTTCTATATTAGAGTCCGGCTTCGCGGGATATGTCTAACATTCTATTAATGGGCTTAACCGCATCAATTCGAATGGCTTCTTCCACATCAATAGTAGGCCATTCATATTTTAACGTGTTATACAGTTTTTCCAATGAGTTCAGCTTCATATACTCGCAATCGTTGCATGCACAAGTTGAATCATTGGGTGGTGCCGGTATAAATGTTTTATTGGGACTCTCCTTTTGCATCTGATGAATAATACCGGATTCGGTAGCCACAATAAACTCACGGGCATCATCATTTATCGAATATTTTAGTAAAGCAGCTGTACTTCCCACATAATCGGCCAACAATAAAAGCGGCTTTTTACATTCAGGATGGGCTAGTACTTTCGCTTCAGGGTGGGCTTTTTTAAGCTCAACAATTTTCTCCACCGAAAATTTCTCATGCACATGACACGCACCGTCCCATAAAAGCATCTCCCTACCTGTAATACTGTTCAGGTAATTTCCAAGGTTACGATCCGGACCAAAGATAATCTTTTCGTCCTTCGGCAGGCTATCAACAATCGTCTTCGCATTGGTTGAAGTGACCACAATATCCGATAAAGCCTTGATTTTAGCCGTAGTATTCACATAGGTTAATACGGTATGATCAGGATGCTTTTCAACAAATTGTTTAAAACTATCAGCAGGACAACTATCGGCCAAACTACAACCTGCATTCAAGTCAGGCACCAACACTTTTTTATCAGGTGATAATATCTTCGCTGTTTCACCCATAAAATGTACTCCGGCTAAAACAATGATTTTAGCGTCTGTTTTGGCCGCTTCCTGAGCAAGAGCTAGACTATCCCCAACAAAGTCTGCGATGTCCTGTATCGCGTTCTTTTGATAGAAATGAGCCATTATAATAGCATCCTTCTCCTTCTTCAAGCGATTAATCTCGCTTTTTATGTCGATATCAGTTGGAACCACTTCGTCCACATATCCTTTTTTCAACCAACTATCTTTTATACTCATATTTATATAATAGAAAGAATTTAAAAAAAATATAGTAATGATAATATCCTGTTAGCAAGGTTGGTATTTTTATTGAATAATCGTTGCTAATTTACTTATGATCCTTAGATAAACAGTAGCTAACTCCTTATTAACATGTTTGTAATCTGTTAATTCATTGAAGGTAATCACTTTTAAAACTGTTTCAACAATGTGTTAATACGATTCAAATTTAATAAATTCTTTGGTTGTTAATGTTTAAAGGGACGTTAAAATCGGTTCAAAAAAGGGATTAAAATATTTCGCTTACCAACATCATTTATTGACTTAAGCAATTGTATTGGAAAAAAATATTGAATAAGCAATGTCTTTTATTAATATTTAATCCCAGCCCTTCCACAGGTTTTAAACATTTAATAAGTGGTTTTTTAACATGTTTTTAAATGCGTGAAGCATGCTTATCTTTGTAAAAAAAACAGCATGATATTTAAAACAATCGCATTGGCTGCCGATCACGCCGGTTATCCTGTAAAAGAACTTATAAAAAAGCACTTTGAAGGACTAGGAGTGCGTGTAAAAGACTATGGCACAGACTCCGAAGCAAGTACTGATTATGCCGATTATGCCCATCCTATGGCGGCTGCCGTTGAGCAGGGAGAGTATGAGATAGGAATTGCTATATGTGGCAGTGGAAACGGTATTAACATGACGGTTAATAAACACCAGGGTATTCGTGCCGCACTGTGTTGGAATGTTGAAATAGCAGAGATGGCACGTTTGCACAATGATGCGAACATCTGCACGGTACCAGGTCGTTACGTTAGTCATGAAGAGGCTATCAACATTGTTGATAAGTTTGTTAATACGTCTTTTGAAGGAGGTCGCCATCAGAAACGAATTGATAAGATACCCCTTAAATAAGGTGTGCTTTGAACCGGAAAAAACGCTTTAAAAAGGAGGCGCAGCGTGTATCAGCCGATTTGCGGCATCGGCGTATTATACAATTTAATATGTCGAAGTACGAATCGGCTGTAGAAGCGGGTAAGGAACGATATTCAGATTTGTCGCGAGCCAAGTACTGTGCAGCTGAAGTGAAAAACGAAGTACTTGGTGAGCTGCCTTATTTGTTGGAAACCTTTGAAAGGAATGCACAGAAGAATGGTGCAGAAGTGTATTGGGCGGCTACGGGCGATCAGTTGATTGAGCACCTCGTGGATGTACTGCATGGAGAGCAGGCCAAAATGCTTGTGAAGAGTAAGTCCATGGTAACTGAAGAAATTGATTTGAACGCTGCGCTTGAAAAAGAAGGGATAGAATCGGTTGAAACGGATTTGGGTGAATTTATAGTGCAGGTGGCAGGTGAGAAACCCTATCATATTGTAACGCCTGCCATGCATAAGTCCAAACAAGATATTGCTGAGCTGTTCAATAAGCATTTCGATACCGATTTAGACTTATCAGCGGAGGAAATGACGGGTTTTGTCAGGAAGTTGCTGCGTAAAAAGTTTCTGAACGCCGATGTTGGTATTACCGGAGCTAATTTTTTATGTGCCGCTGAAGGAGCTGTTGCAGTTACTGAAAATGAAGGGAATGCTTTTTTATCGGGTGCCAATCCCAATTTACACATTGTGATCGCGGGTATCGAAAAAGTGCTGCCATCCATTTCCGACCTGGCCTTATTCTGGCCCCTGTTAGCTGCTCATGGTACCGGTCAGCAGCAAACGGTTTACAGCAATCTCTTTTTTGGTCCGCGCAAAGGCAATGAAAAGGATGGTCCAAAGCGTATGATCATTTTTCTGCTGGATAATGGACGTTCGTCAGTGTATGCAGATAAGGTTCTGCGGGAGGCACTTAAATGTATTCGTTGTGGTGCCTGCCTTAATGCCTGTCCGGTGTATCGAAATATTGGCGGGTATACCTACAATACAACCTACAGTGGTCCCATCGGTTCTGTACTGACACCGCATTTCAAGGATTTTGGTGATTTTAACCATTTGAGTTTTGCCTCTTCTTTATGTGGGAAATGCAATACGGTGTGCCCTGTAAATATTCCACTTACCCATTTACTCTTGCATAATCGGCAGCAAGCTCAAAAGACTGCATCCTTGCCCGAAAGTTTTATTAATAAATTGCTTTACGCCTCTTTGAGTAATCGACAGCTGATGAATATGAAAGGTGGTGTAGTAAAAAACTCAGTGGCTCGTCTTGTTAGTTCTCAAGTGATGAAGGGCGAAAAAAGATTACCCGACTTTGCCCCGAAAACATTTAATGAACAATGGAAAAAGCATAAAAAGAGATAAAGGTTTTTTAATGATTTTCTTACCTTAGCGACAAACTCATTAGATCATGTTATCAAATACGTGCAAATATGCTATTCGGGCAGTTATTTATTTGGCTGTCAACGACGAAGGGGAGAAGAAAATTGGAATCAAGCAAATTTCCAAGGATCTGGATATCCCCACTCCTTTTCTAGGTAAGATTCTTCAGAGCCTGGCCAAACAAAAGTTATTAAACAGCACTAAAGGGCCACACGGAGGTTTCAGTATTGGACGGCCTGCTGAGGACATCACACTATTCGACATTGTATCGATCATTGATGGAAGCGACGTATTCACCAATTGTTTAATTGGTTTACATTCCTGCAAAAGTAATAATGAGGAGGGCTACGCTTGTCCTGTTCATGAGCAATATAGCGCCATTCGTAAGCAGATGTATGATTTTTTCTCAACAGAAACCATCGCCCGTATTTTGTCTAATATGGAAACAAAGGGTGATTATATTAAGCTTTAAACATAGGTTTTTTCAAAGGGAATAGCATCCACTTATGTACCAGTGGACTGTTCCTGAACAGAAGAACAGCGAAGTAAGCTGTGATGATTCCACAGGCATTGGCCAGCATGTCCCACCATTCACCGCTACGATTAGCGGTTATTAGCAATTGCAATAGTTCCATTAGTCCACCATAAAATAATGGTAGAATCAGTATTTTCGAAATTTTACTAATGGTTTTGTGGTGATGGATGTAATATTCGAGCATGAAAATAAAGGCCAGTGTGAAATACATGAGAAAATGCACCACCTTGTCAAAATGAGGGAATAATCGAATGTTACGCGGCTGTATGTCTGATGTGTTTAAAAGACTCAGAAGTGTGATGATAGTGATTATACTCAGCGTTTTATGATATTTCTTTATATAGTACATACTATAAAATGTTAGTAAGCAAAGATTTTCTGTTTAAAAAGTGTTGATAACCCGTTAATAAAACACTGTTCGTCAGTGTTTCACGTGAAACAATCCCAGTTATGGCAGGCATTTACATACATGTTCCGTTTTGTTACACACGGTGTTCGTATTGTGATTTTTATAAAACAACAGAACAACAATTTAAGGGCGAATATATTAAAGCTTTGTGTAAAGAGATCAGTATTAACCGTTCTTTTTTACAGGAAGAAGATATTCGTACGCTTTACTTTGGGGGTGGAACGCCTTCTACACTGAGTGCTTCGGAGCTGAAAATTATTCTCGATAAATTATTCGCCTATACTTCCGGTAATATCATTGAAGAGTTGACTTTAGAGATCAATCCCGATGATGTGTCTGATCAGTATATCAAGCAGCTTGTATCGCTGGGCTTCAATCGTTTAAGTATGGGTGTGCAGAGTTTTTTTGATGCGCATTTACGAAAAATGAACCGGCGACATAATGCTCGTCAGGCCCATGATGCTATTCGCATAGCTCGCGAAAATGGAATTGATAATATGAGTATTGATTTAATCTATGGCTTGCCTTATATGACCTTTGACGAGTGGCAAAGCAATGTGCAACAGGCTATTGATAGTGGTGTTCAACATATATCGGCCTATCATCTTACTTTTGAGAAAGGGACCTTATACTACGATTACCTGAAGAAAGGAAAGCTGAAGGAGATACCCGAAGAAACAAGTGTGCAACAATTTGAATACCTGGTAGAAGCCCTTGAACGGGCTGGTTATATTAATTATGAGATTTCTAATTTTGCATTACCGGGATGTGAATCCAAACATAACAGTAGCTATTGGAGTGGACAAAAATACCTGGGGTTGGGTCCTTCTGCCCATTCTTTCGATGGGCAAAACCGAAGTTGGAATGTACGCGATATAAAACGTTATTGTACAGCGATTAATGACGGTGCTAAATATCAAGAGCAAGAGTTACTGGATGAAGTGGATCGGTATAATGAGTTGATAATGCTTGGTTTAAGGGTGAAGAATGGTTTTGATCTACGCTTAGTTGAATCTTTTAATAAGGAAATAGTACAGTATTTTAATCAGCAGTTGCACAGGCAGAAGGTAGCTGGTAATGTGCAAATAGTAGAGGGTTTCTGCTGCGTAGCTGCCGGTAAAAAAATGATTACCGATGGTATTATTGCCGACTTTTTTTATGTGAATGCTGAGTAAACAAATGTTCTTTAAGATTGTATTATCCCCAGTTTTATCTATTCAGATAAGGATTTAAGGGGAGCAAAAATATTTCTCAAAAAAAATGAATGCTAAGTGAATAAACTATTAAAGATACTTTAGCTATGGAAAATAAGAAGGGAATATTGGCCACTTACGGCTCAATTTTCTTAAATGTATTTCTCTTTATTATTAAGTTTTGGGCCGGCATGGTTAGTTCTTCGGTCGCCATTATTGCCGACGCCTGGCATACTTTAAGTGATAGTATTTCATCGGTGGCTGTGCTTATTGGACTTAAGGTATCGGCCAAGCCTGCGGATCGGCAGCATCCTTTTGGTCATGGTCGTGCCGAAGTGCTGGCTTCTGTTATCGTCAGTATGCTGCTGGCCATCATTGGGTTCAGCTTTTTAAAGGAATCCGTAGTGAAGCTGCAGGACAGAAGTGATGTGAATTATGGAACCCTTGCCCTCGTCGTTACTTTCGTTTCCATGCTTATTAAGGAGTTCATGGCACAGTATTCCATTCGTATTGGCAAGAAAACAAATTCAAAATCTATGGTGGCCGATGGTTGGCATCATCGCTCAGACGCCATTTCTTCACTGGTTATACTGGTGGGTATTTTCCTGGGACGTTACTATTGGTGGATTGATGGTGTGCTGGGTATTCTGGTATCTTTACTTCTCTTTTACACGAGTTACTCTATATTAAAAGACAACCTGAGTCACTTGCTGGGTGAGTCTATTGAGGATGATTTGCGTAAAGAGATAATAACCATGGCCGGCGATGTGGCTGACATTGATTTGTATCCCCATCATTTTTTAGTGCATCAATATGGTAACCATACTGAGATGACTCTTCACATCCGATTACCAGCTGATTATACCATTCATCATGCGCATGAGATAGCCACTGCCTACGAGCAAATAATAAAAGAGCGAACCAATATACAGGCTACCGTGCATATTGATTCGCTCGAAAAATTATCTTAATATAACTTAGTTGAAAATTAATATTGAACTGATACTAGTAGTTTAGTGAAGCTCCTGTGATGGCCATAAAAATGTCTAAATCGCGCAGTTGATCTTTGATCTTCAGTAAGCTCGACAGGCGGATATACCCAATCTTATAGCTATACTGTGGACCCTTGTATTCTTCAGAAATAGATTCAAAATCAAATTTTTTCAGTACGGAGTCATCTGAGTATCTCAGATATAGTTCTACCTGATGCTCTTTAGAATAATTGAAATCATCAGCATACTTCATTTTTTTGTACTCATAGGCATAGTAATGAGCCAGGGCTGTTATATCAGAAAGAACCGCTGAGCCCGTAGGATGAGCACCGGCACCTTTTCCAAACATAAACTGCTTATCGTAGGCTTTTCCTTTGATTACAACGCCGTTAAATTCGTCCTCTACACTATAAATATACTTGTCTTTGCGTACAAAGCGAGGTAATACAAATAGTGTGATGTCATTGCCTTCCAATCGTTCTACCTGCGCCACCAATTTTATTTTGTAGCGTTTCTCGCGGGCATATTGTATATCAAAATCCGATATATTGGAAATGCCGTAGGTAAGCACGTCATCGGGATGGATAATGGTTCCAAAGCTATGTAAAGTAAGGATGATCAGCTTATACAGCGAATCGAAGCCTTCCACATCAAAGGTAGGATCACTCTCGGCAAAGCCCAGGTCTTGCGCGTCTTTTAATGCTGTTTCATACGATTGGTCGTGATCAAAAATTTTAGAAAGAATGTAGTTGGACGAACCGTTTAATATTCCGGTCACAGAGAGTAAGAGGTCGTTGTCGTAATATTCCTCCAGGTTACGAATTACGGGTATGCTACCACACGCCGAAGCCTCATACAGTAGAGATACTTTGTTGTCCTTTTGCAGCTGAATCATCTCAGCCATATTTTCAGCCAGCATTTTTTTGTTGGCCGATACTACATGTTTCCCCTTCTGCAGGGCTTTCTTTACAATACGATAGGCTTCATCGGCATTGTCAATTAGCTCAACAACCGTGTTAATGGAATCATCTTCCAATATGTCGTCGGCATTGTAACAAAAGAAGTGCTCGGGTAAGGCACGCTCTTTTTTGTTTTTAACACATATTTTTGCGATCTCAGAATCAAAGGATGGGCTTGTTTTTAGCACTTCATACAGCCCCTGCCCTACTACACCAAAGCCAAACAGGCCGATGTTAAGTTTTTGTTTCATGGTTAATTTTTTCTGCAAACGCTCGTTTGTCTGCTGATTGGTAAATGTTTTGCCTGACAAAAGTAAGGAAAAATCACCATCGGATACCCTTAGAATAAAACCGGATGGAATGGGAAAAGCAATTAATATTCTTATCCTGCTCATCACAATGGGGTACACCTGGTTTCAAAGCAAGAAAATGATGTAAATCCTGCCCCTACTATAATTCATGAGGGGCAGGATTATTTTAAATTTAATAGTGTTTGCCTTGTATTTGGTGTTAAAGCTTAGAAAAAGCATTTTCTAAATCTGCTTTTATATCATCGATGTGCTCAATACCTACCGATAGGCGCAACAGACCGGGCTCTACGCCGGCTGCTTTCTGTTCTTCAATACTAAGTTGCTCATGGGTGGTAGAGCTGGGGTGTATAATCAATGACTTAGCATCACCAATATTGGCCAGGTGGCTGATCAAAGATAAGCTATCGATAAAACGATCGGCTGCCTTGGCATCGCCTTTAATTTTAAAACTCATCACGCCGCCGAAGCCTTTCTTAAGGTATTTCTGTGCCAGTTGGTGGTAGGGGCTCGATGTAAGGCCCGGATATTTAACATACTCTACGCTGGGGTGTTTTTCCAGCCATTGGGCGATGGCAAGCGCATTACTCACGTGGCGATCTACGCGCAATGACAGGGTTTCCAGCCCCTGAATAAGCAGGAAGGAATTGAAAGGACTCAGTGCTGATCCATAATCGCGTAAGCCTTCAACGCGCGCTCGTATAATGAAAGCGATGTTCCCAAACTGACTGTCTGCACCGAATACTTCCCAGTATTTAAGTCCGTGATAGCCTTCCGATGGCTCGGTAAATGAGGGAAACTTACCATTGCCCCAGTTAAAATTACCACCATCTACAATTACACCACCAATCGATGTACCATGCCCGCCAATCCATTTGGTAGCTGATTCAACAACAATGTTAGCACCGTGCTCCAGAGGTCGGAAAAGGTAACCTCCTGCGCCAAATGTATTATCTACTACTAATGGGATATCATGTTTTTGGGCAATATTGGCAATGGCTTCAAAATCAGGTATATTAAACTGGGGGTTGCCGATGGTCTCTATATAGATGGCTTTGGTTTTTTCATCGATGGCCGCCTCAAAATCCTGAGGGTTATCACCCTCAACAAATTTAACCTGAATGCCCAGGCGTTTGAATTGTACTTTAAATTGATTGTAAGTACCGCCATAAAGGTACGAGCTGGATACAAAATTATCACCGGCTTCCAGAAAGTTGGTAAGTGCAATAAATTGAGCAGCCTGTCCTGAGGAAACAGCCACGGCCCCTACACCACCTTCCAGGGCGGCAATGCGTTTCTCAAATACATCGGTAGTGGGGTTTTGAATGCGGGTATAAATGTTCCCAAACTCCTTTAATCCGAATAGATTAGCTGCGTGATCCGCATCTTTAAAAAGATAAGAACTGGTTTGGTAAATGGGTACTGCGCGCGATAAGGTGTTGTCGTCTACTTCGTGACCGGCATGTAGTTGCAGTGTTTCAAACTTTAATTCAGACATAATATTTAGTTTTTATGGTTAATGTTCTGTTTTTTAACCCTTCTTACCTGTGCTCAACGCACCGGTCTGTCCTAAATATTTGTTTGATTATCAGATGCGATGCGTTGTGACACTTAGCGTGTCATCATCATATACATCATCGTATAAGAAGCCTGATTAATTGCCGAACCGGCAGTTAACAAAGAGTAGCTAGTATGCAAGAATTGTTGCTTCATGAAGTACAAATAAAGAGATTTTTCTCTTAAATTCAAATACTATGAGTAATACTTTTTTTAATTGAGATATAATAAAGGGCTAATCAGTGCGTTAAAAATGACAGACGCTTATCAATAGGACTTTTCTAGAAGTAATTTTGCAACCTATTTGATTTTTGCTCGTCTACCCTTTGTGAATCGGGAGTTGTAATAGTTATTAATGGCCAAAGAAATTTGGCGTAACCCAAGGTGCTATGATGACTCGAAATTTGGTTACGGTAAAAAAGCGATTGCAAAGCATTGAAATACCTGTTCGCTTTCTGGTGTTGCAGGTAGTTATTTTGTCAGTGCTGTTAGTGTTAATTGTTTTTTGAAAATGGCAAAGCGGAATAGTCTGAGTCACTATTCCGCTTTGCTGTTTTTTATTGTGCCGATTGCGGAAAGGCTTCGGGTGTGTTCCAAAGTTTTTTATTGGGGTATTTATCCATCACAAATTTCAGATTACCGCCATTCATAATTTCCCGATGATGGATGTAACTGCGTTGCAATGTTTGTCCGTTCAGCTGTACTTCTTTAATGTATTTGTTTTCCTTCGAGGCATTGCTGCATTCAATGGTAAATTGCTTGCCTTTGGGAAGTTCTATGCTCGCCTTGTGCCACAGTGGAGTGCCGATTACATAAATGCCGTCAGCCGGGTTAACAGGATAAAATCCTAAGGAGCTGAAGATGTACCACGATGACATCTGTCCGCAGTCTTCGTTGCCGCAATGCCCATTGGGGATGGGTGCATATTGGGTCTCCATAATCTCACGCACTCGTTCCTGACTCTTCCATGGTTTACCCAAATAGTTATATAAATAGGCCACATGATGGCTCGGCTCGTTACCATGGGCATACTGGCCAATCATACCGGTACTGAAAATGGGTAACTCATCATCATCGCTGGGATGATAGGTAAACATGCTGTCCAGCTTTTCCTCAAATCGCTCTGCCCCGCCGGTTTTATCAATAAGGCCTTGCAGGTTGTGGGGAACAAACCAGAAATAGTGCCAGGCATTACTTTCGCAAAAATGATCGGTATAATCTTTCGCCACAAAGTCAGCAACAAAGGTGCCGTTGGCCTGACGAGGACGTAGAAACGAGGAGGTATTGTCGTAATGATTCTGCCAGTTGTCAGCGCGTTGCATAAAATAGGCGTATTCTTCGTCTTTGTTCAGTGCCTTTGCCAGTTGGGCAATGCACCAATCGTCGTAGGCATATTCCAGGGTTTTCGATACCGACCAGTTTTCGTGATCGTAAGATACGGGCACATAGCCCAGTTCGCGGTATTCCTTAATGCCATGCGCATCATCCATGGCGTTAGAGCGACAGGCGGCATATAGCAGTTCGCTGTCAAAATCATTGAGTAAGCCTTTAAAGTATGCATCCACAATAACGGGAATTGCGTGGTAGCCAATCATCATATTGGTTTCGTTACCCTGCATGGACCATACGGGTGTAAGGCCGGTTTGCTCATAATGGCTCAGCATGCTGCTTACAAAATCCCTTACACGGTTGGTATGCATGATAGTGTAAAGGGGATGTGCTGCTCTAAAAGTATCCCATAGCGAGAAGGTGTCGTATTTGTCGTATCCTTCTGCCTGGTGGTATTTTCCATCCGCCCCCTTATAATCACCATTGGTGTCGCTCAGCAGGGTGGGTGCCAGCATCGACTGATAAAGAGTTGTGTAAAAAGTTTTCTTCCACTCTTCGTTGTCTGATTCAACTTTTATTTTACTCAGTTCGTTTTCCCAGGTAGTTGAAGTTGCCTGGCGATACTGGTCAAAGTCGTTATGGGGTGCCTCTCGTTGCAGGCTGAGCAGGGAGCCTTCCATGCTTGCTGTGGATAAGCCTACCTTCACAAGCACCTGTTCGTCCTTATGGGTAGGAAACACAACTTTCACCTTGGTGTTTTTACCACTCACAGCATCTTTTTGCTGCTCTTTATCATTTGCAAAAAGAGTAGCCGTTTCAAAGGGTTTGGAGAAATGCACGGTGAAGAAGACACGCTGGTCGGCTGCCCATCCGCTTGAAAAGCGGTATCCTTCTATAGTGGTGTTATTCACTATTTTAAGATGCGTATCGGTAGGTGCATCCCAGTTTAAGGCATAACCCAGATCAATGATAAAACCCGACTGTTCGTCCTGCGGAAAGGTATAGCGGTGAATGCCGGTGCGCTGTGTAGCGGTTAGTTCCGTGTTAATGCCATAATCCTGCAAATAGACTTGATAATAGCCGGGTTCGGCTTGTTCATTATCATGCGAAAAAGTACTATATGGGCGGTTGCCATTTTCAGGAATGGTCTTCGTGGCTCGCGAGTTGATAGGACTGATCAGAATATCATATAAATCGCCGGCTCCGGTGCCCGTAAGGTGAAGGTGACTAAAACCGGTAATGATGGTGTCGGGATAGAAATAACCGGCTATACGATCCCATCCGGGCACACCAATGTCAGGACTTAACTGAACCATACCAAATGGCATGGTTGCCCCGGGGTAGGTATTTCCTGGTCCGTCGGTACCCATAAATGGATTTACATAGGAGGTTAATCGTTCGTTGTCTTCCTTTTCGGGACTCACACAGCCCAATAATGTTAAAAATATTAGGCTAATCAAAACCGTTGCTAGATGTTTCATCTGTTCAAATTTATTTTTCAATGGTCAGATGGAACTCCCAATTAAATATGATCATCTGTAGGTGTGGTATTTTAGATCATCAAATTTGCATGGTCGTTTCATATTCTTTGTTATTTCCGCCAGTTTTTAAACAGTTGTCAATAAGATCGAACTGTCAATTCCTATTAATATTTCACTTTAGTACGATGATATTTTTGCTATCATATTCAGTTTCGAGCTTAAAATTGATTTAACTGTTAAAACAAAGTAACAAATAGATGTGCAATATACAGGTAGTCAGAGGTTCAAAATAGTGGGGTAAAGGAGTAGAAATGCATGTTTTACTATTTCAATGAAGGCCGTGAATTTAGATATATTCTAAATGCTGTTTTAATGTTAAAAAAACACTAAAACAATATTAATTAAGGCTTAAGACCTAAAAAAAAAATTACATCTTTGGGCTCAAATTGCAGATGTATAAACAACATTCTAATTGGAAAGGCATAAGGCCTTTACAGACATTTTATTATGAATTATTCGTTTTTTGACTTTCTAACCCTGATCGGATCTTTGGGGTTATTTCTCTTCGGTATGAAGATGATGAGTGAGGCGCTTCAAAAAGTGGCAGGTGACCGGATGCGTAAGATCTTATCCGCCATGACATCGAATCGCTTCTTTGGGGTTTTAACCGGCTTTTTGGTAACTACCATTATTCAGTCTTCATCGGCTACCACGGTGATGGTTGTGAGTTTTGTTAACGCCGGCCTAATGTCCTTGGTAGAATCCATTGGTGTAATAATGGGAGCCAATATTGGCACTACTATTACGGGGTGGATGATTACCCTGTTGGGCTTTAAAGTGAAAATTAGTGCCTATGCTTTGCCAATGATTGGTTTGGGTTTGCCACTTATTTTTTCCAAAAATTCAACACGGCGCTCGTGGGGCGAATTTTTAGTAGGTTTTGCCCTTCTGTTTTTGGGACTTGAGTATCTGAAAGGTTCAGTGCCGGATATAAAACAAAGCCCAGAGGTACTTAGTTTCCTTCAAAATTACACCAACCTTGGCTTTGGCTCAACGGTTTTATTTCTGATTATCGGATCTATTTTAACGGTTGTTATTCAATCATCGAGTGCTACCATGGCGCTTACTTTTGTGATGTGTAATCAGGGGTGGATACCTTTCCATCTGGCGGCAGCCATGGTGATGGGTGAGAATATTGGTACTACTATTACTGCTAATATTGCGGCTTCGGTAGGTAATGTATCGGCCAAACGTGCGGCCCGCGTTCATCTTATCTTTAACCTTTTGGGTGTTACCTGGATGTTGATGGTTTTCCCCTGGTTTGTAGATGCCATTGTTCATTTTGTATCGAAGAGTAACGGCGTGTCGCCAACCGAGTCTGTATCGGCTATACCCACTGCCCTATCCATTTTTCACACCAGTTTTAACGTGATGAATGTGCTTATTTTTGTGTGGTTTGTTAAGTTCTTCGAGAAGATTGTGATCCGCATGGTACCCTCCTCCGAACTGGAAGAAGAGGAGTTTCGTCTTAAATTTATCACTACCGGTATGTTATCTACTTCCGAGCTGTCGCTGATGCAGGCACGTAAAGAAGTACATTGGTTTGGTAAGCATAGCCAGAAGATGTTTGGTTTTATTCGTAAACTAATGGTTCAGGATAAGGACAGTAAATTCAGTAAGCAATTTGCGCGTATCGAAAAATACGAGGGTATTTGCGATAATATTGAGGTTGAGATTGCCAATTATCTGTCGCAGGTGAATCAGGGCAAATTAAGCGATGTAGGGCGTAAACGAGTGCGTTCGATGCTTAAGCTTGTGGATGATTTAGAGAGTATCGGTGATTGCAACTACAATCTTGCGAAAACCATCAACCGCATGCGTAATGCCAATATTAAATTTTCCGACGAGGTGCTTAAAAAGCTTGATTTGATGTTCGATTTGGTAGATGCTTCGCTGCAGGTAATGATTAGTAACCTGGATGATATTAATGAAGATATACACATGACCAAGGCGCGTCAACTGGAGGACGAAATTAATAACTACCGCAATCAGTTAAAAGTCGAACATCTTGATAACCTTAAAAATGGTGTTTATACTTATGAAGCCGGTATTATTTTCAACGATTTATTTTCGGAGTGCGAAAAGCTGGCCGATTATGTGATTAATGTAACAGAAGCTTTAGCTGAAGTGAATCCTCAGTAAACGTATTTTACAAGAGATAAAAAATCCCGCCATGGCGGGATTTTTTATTTTATGAGTTCTACAACGGTTATTGCGGCCTTCCCGGTGTGACCTTTCCCTTCCGATAGACTTGTTGTAATATCAGTGCATTGGGGAAGTTTATAGGATGCAAATTCATTTTCAAATTGTTGGGCCGAAAATAACCAATCTTTATTTTTAGGACCACCGCTACAATGCTGTAATTGGTGCTTATTAAACCCAACGATCAATAACTTGCCGTTGGTTTTTAGCAGGGATAGCAGGTGCTTATTTACCTTCGTAAGTTCATGAAAAGGCAGGTGCATAAATACACAGGCAATATAGTCGAAACTCTTTGGAGGTGCCTGAAAGCTTAAAACATCAATGATTGTATACTGAATTGAGGTTTGGTTAATCTTAGCTAATTGTAAGGCTTTTGTTTTAGCTGTAACGCTAAAGTCAAGTGCCGTTACTTCCCAGCCTTTTGATGCCGCATAAACGGCATTTCTGCCTTCGCCTTCAGCCGGTAATAGTATTTTGCCGGGCTTATTATTATCGATAAAGGATTTAAACTGAGGGTTTGGCGCTATGCCATAGAAATAATCCTTATCACTATAGCGATCGTTCCAGATTTCTTTCATTGGGGAATATCTTTGTTTTTAAACGCCGCTAAATAAGGAATGTTTACTATACGCAAAAAGGTCCGGCATAACCGAACCTTTTTTCATCTGGATTTTATCTGATTTTAAGGGAAAGGGCTTAACTTTCTCGGACTAAATATAGATAAAATATTGGTTCGGAAAACTTTCTGTTTAAAAATTCACAGCTCTTAAATGGCTAATAATTAATTATTTGATTTTATATATAGGGTAATGTTTTAAGAATACCCCTAAAAAATAATATCTAAAAAAGTGTTAAAATGTATTTTTTATTGATGCACCCCTTAAAAAATGATGTTCATACTAATAAAGTAGTAAAATATATAAATGAGCCCCAAAGTTGAATTGGCAACCTATCTGCCGATGAGAGGCCTAATTTATAAGCAATCAAAATAATAATTAGTTATTCAGAGTAGGGAAACTTAATGTCTTTCACCATTGTTTGAAGGCTGGTAATACCGTTATACACGTTCTCTTCTACCGTATAGCATATATCAAAGGGATCGTTTGATTTAACTTTGTCGATAATGTGCCCCATAGAAAAGGCTATGCCCTGTTTAATGGCCGCAGAGTGTTCCTCTATGATTTCCAGCTTTAAATGATCACGATCTTTGCCAACGCATTTACTTGTTCCGTAGTCAAAAACGCGCTCCGATACAAATACCGGTTTCATATTACCGGGACCAAAAGGCTGAAACTGCTTGAGAATTCGGAAGAATTTGGGTGTAATATCCTTCAGGTGTAGCTTGGAATCGATTTCTATTTGCGGTATCAGTTGTTCAGGAAGGATATGGGCT
Source organism: Carboxylicivirga longa (assembly GCF_050589825.1). Lineage (NCBI taxonomy): Bacteria > Pseudomonadati > Bacteroidota > Bacteroidia > Marinilabiliales > Marinilabiliaceae > Carboxylicivirga > Carboxylicivirga longa. Next base: position 102,937 of record NZ_JBNGOZ010000013.1, read on the forward strand.
TCTACAAATTTTTCGAAGCGCTCCTGAAAGGCCGGTATGTTTTCAATCTTAAGCGTAAGGCCGGCGGCATACATATGACCGCCAAAATTCTCGAGTAAGTCGTTACACGACTCGATGGCCTTGTAAAGATCAAAGCCTTCAACAGAGCGTGCGCTACCGGTAGCGAGTCCTTTCGATTCGGTTAATACGATGGTAGGTCGATAGAAGGATTCGGTAAGGCGCGAGGCCACAATACCAATCACCCCTTTGTGCCAATCTTTGTTGTATATAACGGTGGATTTTTTATTGAGTAAATCCGGATTGTTGGCAATTAAATCATGCGCCTCTACAGTAATGCTACGATCCAGGTCTTTGCGTGTCTCGTTGCATTCATCAATGTCCTTACTCATCAGGCCGGCGTTACCTGAGTCGCGGCTCACCAGCAGATCAACCGCATCGCTGCCGGCATCGATACGCCCTGCCGCATTGATGCGAGGACCTATTTTAAATACAATATCGCTGATGGTGATTTCACGTCCTTCCAGTCCCGCTATTTTAATGATGGAACGCAGTCCGATAACAGGGTTGGAATTTAACTTTTCGAGTCCGTAATAGGCCAGAATACGGTTTTCACCTGTGATGGGCACAATATCGGAGGCTATGCTGACGGCTACCAGGTCAATGAGGGCATATAACTGCGATTCTTTATAGTCCTTATAGCGGCAGAAGCCCTGCATCAGCTTAAAACCTACTCCGCAACCCGACAGGTTCTTTTCAGGATAGTGACAATCCGATCGTTTCGGATCAAGACAGGCCGCCGCTTTGGGTAGTATTTCGCCGGGTGTGTGGTGATCGCAGATGATAAAATCTATGCCTTTTGTACGGGCATAATCCATCTTTTCTACCGCCTTAATGCCACAATCAAGGGCAATTACCAGCGTAATATCATTATCAGCTGCGTAATCAATTCCTTTGTAGGAGATACCATAACCCTCCTCATAACGATTGGGGATGTAATAGTCAATGCGATTGTAGTGGAGGCTCAGAAAAGAATATACCAAAGCCACGCTGGTGGTGCCATCCACATCATAATCACCATAAATCAATATGCGTTCCTCATTGTCGAAGGCCTTCACAATGCGAAGCACCGCCTCTTCCATGTCCTTCATCAGGAAGGGGTTGTGCAAATCGGTTAGTTTAGGTCGAAAAAACGCCTTTGCCTCATCGTAGTTGCTAACGCCTCTTTGAGCAAGAAGGTTTGCCAATACGTGATTTATGTTTAGTACCTCAGACAGGTGATTAATTGTATTCTGATCACCCTCGGGTTTTATGCTCCACCGTTTTTCCATCTCCCTTTTTTGCCCAATTAGAGCATAAATTTTTCGAAAAATTATCTTAAATCAAAAGCCTAATGCATGATTGTTAATAAAAATTAATACAAATCTTTTAAATTAGTCGGCTATATTACTTACCCTCACTCCTTTAATTGTAGTTCAAAAATATCGCTTAAATTTTTTCGCAGTTCTGCTTTTATGTCTTCCATATTCAGTTTGTGGCCTAACTCTTTTTCCATTGAGGTAACACCTTTATCTACAAAGCCGCATGGGTTAATATGATTGAAGTACGAAAGGTCGGTATTAACATTAAGGGCAAAACCGTGCATGGACACATAACGGCTGGCTTTCACACCAATGGCGCATATTTTACGCGATTTACCAGGTCCTTTAGTATCGAGCCATACACCAGTGGCACCCTCCAGTCGTTCACTTTTTATGCCATAATTTTCCAGGGTACGAATAATGGCTTCTTCCAGCTTAAATATATAGCTTCTTACTTGCAGGTTCAGGGCTTCCAAATCGAGTATGGGATACCCCACCAATTGCCCGGGTCCATGATAAGTGATGTCGCCACCCCGGTTAATCTTATAGAAGGTAGCATCGATCTGCTTTAGAAACTGCTCATTAATCAGCAGGTTATTCTGTACACCACTCTTCCCCAGTGTATATACATGAGGGTGTTCAACAAACAGCAGGTGGTTGGTTATGGGCTTTGGGTCTTCGGGCGCATTGCGGTTATACAATTTCACATCTACCACATTGGCAAACAGCTCCTCCTGGTAGTCCCAAACTTTCTTATAATCGCTGACGCCCAGATCCTGAAAGCGTGTATTATTGTTGTTCATGTTGTTTGTTTAAGGCATTAATGTGTTTCTCGGCATGATATGATGAACGTACCAAAGGGCCACTCTCAACGTATTTAAATCCTTTTTCGAGTCCTACGCGTTTGTATTTTTCAAACTGCTCGGGGGTAACATATTCCGATACTGGAAGATGGTTTTTTGTAGGTTGCAGGTATTGGCCAATGGTCATTACGGTTACACCAGCCGCCAGCAGATCATCCATGGTTTCAAATACCTCTTCCTCCTTTTCACCCAGTCCCAACATAATGCCCGATTTGGCAACCATACCACCATCGGCAATGTATTTTAATACCTTCAGACTCAGGTCATACTTGGCTTTGGTGCGGATGAGGGGTGTCAGGCGTCGTACCGTCTCCAGGTTGTGCGAAATTACCTCGGGTTGTGCATCCATCACTTGTTGTATCAAGGGATGTAAACCGTTAAAGTCAGGAATGAGCACCTCCATACTGGTGTTTGGGTTTAGCTCCTTGGTCTTGCGTATGGTGGCTGCCCATATTCCGGCACCGCCATCTTCCAGGTCGTCACGATCAACCGAAGTGATCACGGCATGTTTTAGCTTCATTATTTGGATGGAACGGGCAATGCGGAGTGGTTCCTTAATATCCACGGCATCCGGTTTACCGGTTTTTACATTGCAAAATTTACAGGCACGGGTACATATATCGCCTAATATCATAAAGGTGGCTGTGCCTGCCGCCCAGCATTCTGCCGCATTCGGACATTTACCACTCGTACATATTGTGTGCAGTTTATGGTCGCGTATGGTATTGTGCATCCATTTGTAATCACCGGTATTGGGAAGTTGTATCTTAAGCCAGTCGGGTTTAACGATCTTACTTTTAATTTTCACCATTTCATTATCTGTTTAAGCCGAAATCAGCAAGCAATATTACTTAAAAATAATGGTCTAAAAAATGAGCTTTATGGGTACCTATCATCATTAAACCATTCTGTTTATCAGCTTTTCGTAAAAAAACATCTGATGGGTAACATTGTTCATGTTTGGCAAGGTGTCTTATCTGTTATACGACATGTTTCAAACCAGTGGATGCGTATGGCTAAGCCCTCTATTTTATTTATATTGCATCCTTTTTTAAAAGATAAGTTATTTATTCATTTATAATTATAGAGCGATGAAACAAATTGTATTGCTTTCCCTGGCTTTGGCAGTTGCGGTTACGTCCTGTCAAACGTCAAATAAGAAAGACACAGAGGGTGAGAACCCCTTTTTTAGTGAGTATAACACCCCGTATAATGTACCTCCTTTCGAGCAGATAAAGGCGGAGCATTATATGCCGGCTATCGACAAAGCTATGGCTGCCCATAAGCAGGAGGTAGATGCCATTATTAATAATGCTGATGCTCCTAGCTTTGAGAATACCATTGTGGCTTTAGATGATGCCGGTAAGATGCTGTCAGAAGTGATGTCGGTGTATTACTCTTTAAAGTCAGCCGATGGTACTGAGGGGATAATGGCTATCGCTTCCGAAGTGGGTAAGAAAATGAGTGCTCACAGCGATGATATCAATCTTAATCCTGCTCTATTTGCCCGTGTGAAGGCTGTTTATGAGCAGAAGGATGCTTTGCAGCTGAACGGTGAGCAAGCTATGCTGCTGGATGATACCTACAAAGGTTTTGTGCGCAGTGGTGTGAGTTTGGCTGAGGATAAGAAAACAACACTGCGTCAGATCAATTCTCGTTTATCAGAGCTATTCAATCAGTTTTCGACCAATGTATTGAAGGAGACCAACGCCTTTAAATTGGTAATTGAGGACGAAGCTGATTTGGCCGGATTGCCCCAGTCAGCCATTTTAGGAGCTGCTGAAACAGCCACTGAAATGGGCATGGAGGGTAAGTGGGTGTTCACTACACAAAAGCCCAGCATGCTGCCCTTCTTATCTTATGCCGATAAGCGTGAGTTGCGAGAAAAATTGTATAAAGGCTACTACATGCGTGGTAACAACAACAATGAGTTTGATAATAAAAAGATTATTGAAGAGATTGTAAAGCTTCGCATTGAAAAAGCCAATTTACTGGGTTATGACTGTTATGCCGACTATGTGCTGGAGGAGCGCATGGCGAAGACTTCAGATAAGGTATACGAGTTGCTGGAGCAACTGTGGGATCGTGCCCTGCCGGTGGCCAAGAAAGAACGTGCAGCTATGCAAGCCATTATCGATCGCGAAAAAGGAGGCTTTCAGCTGGCATCGTGGGACTGGTGGTATTATGCCGAGAAAGTGCGTAAGGAGAAATATAACCTGGATGAAAATGAAGTACGTCCTTATTTTGAGCTGAACAATGTGCGCGATGGTGCTTTTGCTGTGGCTACAAAGTTATACGGCTTGCAGTTTGAAGAAATTACCGGTGATTTTCCAAAGCCGCATGCCGATGCGCAAGTATTTAAGGTGACTGAAGCCGATGGATCACACAAGGGTATTTTGTACATGGACTGGCATCCGCGTGCCACTAAGAAGCAAGGTGCCTGGTGTGGCGCTTTCCGTAAGCAGAGCCGTCGTGGCGGTAAAGATATTCCACCGGTGGTAACAATTGTGTGTAACTTCTCCAAGCCAGTGGGCGATCAGCCTGCCTTACTTAGCTATGATGAAACCATGACCCTTTTCCACGAGTTTGGCCATGGACTGCACCAGCTGCTGAGTGATTGTACCTATAACAGCCTGTCTGGCACATCTGTACCCCGCGACTTTGTGGAATTGCCCTCGCAGGTAATGGAAAACTGGGCCGGCGATCCTGCTGTGATGAAGGAGTATGCCCGCCATTATAAAACGGGTGAGGTAATTCCCGATGCGTTGGTTGAAAAGCTTCAAAATAGTGGTCATTTTAATCAGGGATTTGCCACTACCGAGTATCTGGCAGCTGCTCTTCTGGACATGAATTACCACACACAAAAGGAAGTGAAGAGCATTGATGTGAATCAGTTTGAAGATGATTACCTGAAGAGTATTGGCCTTATCCCCGAGATTATCTCGCGCTATAAGTCTACTTATTTCATGCACATTTTCGCCAGTAGTGGATACACCGCCGGTTACTACAGCTACATCTGGTCAGGCGTGCTCGATGCCGATGCCTTTGAAGCCTTCAAAGAGACTAGTCTGTATGATCAGGCCACCGCACAGTCGTTCCGCAGCAATATACTGGAGCGTGGTGGTACTGTTGATGCCATGGAGATGTATAAGAATTTCCGAGGTCGCGAGCCAAAGATTGAAGCCTTGCTGCGTCAGCGCGGTCTGCAATAAAATCTCTCATACCCAATCAATATTTCTATTTAAAGCGGTTGCTTCCTTTGGGGGCAGCCGTTTTTTGTTCCGTGGATTTTATCAGCCTAGCCTTTCATCCGTTTTAATCGCTTATCTTTGCCAACTCAGATAAAGAATATACAACAAGCTTATACGCGCCCCGATGAACGACTTAAAGACAACAAATAGACTCTTAATGATGCTGGTGATTCCTTTTATCTTCTATTTGTTAAAAGTGCTGGCTTTTATTTTTGTGCCCTTGGTGCTAGCCATGTTTATCGCTCTTTTATTCCTGCCCGTGATGCGCTGGTTTGCGCGCAAGAAATTGCCCAAAGTATTAAGTATTGCCTTTGTGGTGCTAATCATCACAGCTGTATTTAAGATCGGGGGTGAGCTCATCAAAGTATCCAGTCAGGAAATTTTATCGGCCGATAACCATTTTTTTCAGCAGGCTGAAACCAAGATTGTAGATCTGGTGGTGGCCGTAGAAGATTTTTTTGGAGTAACACGCATGCAGGATGAGTCGGTCTTTAGTCATTACTTTAAGAGCGATAATATGCTGGGCAACATTGGTATTACCATCGATTTTATTGGCAATGCGCTGTCGCTAACCCTCACCACCGCTTTTTTTGTTGTATTGCTGCTTTCCGGAGCCATGAATTTCGAGCAGTTGCTCAACTCCACACTCTTTAGGATCAAATACTCTTCGGTAAAGGCTTTCCGGCGAGTGGAGAAAGATATTATTAAGTTCGTTCAGGTGAAGTTTATTATCAGCCTGCTTACGGGTCTTGGCTTCAGTTTGGCTTGTTTATTTTTCGATGTAAGCTTTCCTGTTTTTTGGGGCTTGTTTGCCTTTGCCATCAATTTTGTTCAAATGATTGGCTCCATCATTTCGGTGGTTCTCCTCACTATTTTTGCTCTTGTGGAGTTGGATCCCAGTGGCACTCTTCTTTTATTTATCTTAACCATTACCGGCGTGCAAGCTTTAATGGGCGGTGTTTTGGAGCCTGTTTTTATGGGTAAAACCTTCTCGGTGAATATTATTGTTATCCTTGTAATGCTTATGTTCTGGGGTTATTTGTGGGGTATTCCCGGCCTTATCTTATCCATTCCCATCACGGTGTTTATCAAGATAGTCCTTGATCAGTTTCCGCGCTACAAATTAATCAGTAGCATCATCAGTGGTAAAAACACTGTTTAATGATTCTGAATTTTACAATTAAAGTTCACCCTGTTAGAATTGTTCTACGATGGCGCGTATGATCGCCTCATCCTGCATCAGCTGTTCCTTCAGGGCTTCCACATTCTTAAATTTCTGTTCGGCACGTACCCGCTGTACAAACTGTAGCTCCACCTCTTCGGAATAGATATCGTGGTTAAAGTCAAAGATATGTACTTCCAGCGAGCGCTGATCCACATTATGGCTTACCGTTGGGCGGTAGCCGATATTCAGCATGCCACCGTAATGCTTTCCTTCAACACGCACCTTTACGGCATACACGCCATCAGGTGGAATTAGCTTGTGGGGTTCCTCCACCTCGATATTGGCGGTGGGATAGCCCAGGCGACGACCCAATCGCTGCCCTCCAACCACGCGACCCGATACGGTATACTCATAGCCCAGAATTCTGTTGGCCGCCTTCATGTTGCCTTCCAGCAGGTGATTACGAATATCTGTTGAACTGGTTTGCATACCGTCGGTTAATACAGCCTCTACCATGGAGATGGAAAAGTTATACTTTTTAGCGAAAGCCTGATATTCTTCGTAGCTGTGTTGACGACCCTTGCCAAAGCGGTGGTTATAGCCCACCATTAAATGATGGATGTTTAGTTTGTCAATCAGCACCTCCTGGATGAAATCTTCAGCAGTCAGGCCTGCCAGTTCCAGTGAAAAAGGGATGAGTACCAGGTGATCGATGCCCAGCTCGCTAAATAGTTTGGTGCGTTCTTCGGGTGAAGTGAGAAAACGGAGTTTGTCGGCATCTTGCTTGAGTACCATCCGGGGATGGGGCCAGAAAGTAATCACCACTGATTCTCCGCCCAGCGCTTTAGCTTTATCAACCAATTGCCCCAGCAACACGCGATGCCCGGTGTGAACACCATCAAACATGCCAATGGTTATAACCGGCTTATGGGCTTTAAACGAAGAGAAATCGGAATGTACTTTCACAATAAATTTTTGAGCAAAAATACCATTTAAGATGCAAGAGTCAAGATAAAACCCGGAAGTTTTGATGCCAAAGGCAGTATCGGGTAGAGCCGCCAATACGTTTTAGGGAACAGTTCTCTTTTGTAAGATGCTTATAAAGAACCGTACAAAATTAGTCCGTTTATGATGCTTAATTTGCAATTGTTGTGCTGTTTTTATTCTAACTTTTTTTCTATAGTATTCTATATTCATCTGTTTTGAAATCTATTACACTTTTTCAGCAAAGCCAAGTATATATCCATTAATATCTTTGACATAAAACTCTCTCATACCGTGCCATGCAGTTTTAAGTTCAGATATCTCCGAAATCTTGTTTTTTAAATCATTGTACAATTTGTCAACTTCGTTAACCTCCATATAGAACGAAATTGAAGCAGCAATAGAAAGTCCTTTTGCAAATTTTAAATCATTTTTAAAACTTTCTGTTTCCTGAAACATTAATTCTACTTTGTCTTTCAAAACCATTGCAAAAACGTATTTTTTGTCATCTGCAATTGATTGTTCAATTCCATCTTGAGTTTCGGGAACTGCCATAACAAGTGAAAACCCTAATACATTCACATAAAAATCAACTGTTTTCTTGATATTTTGCACTTCAAGATTCGGTGTAAGTTTGTTGAAAGTCATAATGCTAACTTTTTAAGTTAATAATAAGCAAAATTACTTTTCACCGAGGGTTAATAATTGTAAGAATCGGTCGTTTTCGTTTTTATATAGTTCTTTTGGTGTATTTCCGGTATATCTTTTGATTTCTTTTATGTAATGTGCTTGGTCGTAATAATCTTGTGTTGGTGATAATTTTCCCTTTGCTATGTCGCCGTAGGATGATTTACATTTTAGAATATTTAAAAATGTTTTTAACGAAAATCCAAATTGTTGGTTGAAGTATCTGTTTATTTGCCTGCTGCTCCAAGAAACGGTTTCAGATAATTCTTTTACGCTAATATTGCCTTTCTGTCCGTAAAGCGAATTGAATAATTTGAATTTTCTGTTATCGATTTCTTTTAGGTTTTTCAGTCCGTAATGTATTGTTTTAGTTAATGTATCAGTAAATTTTTCAAGATTATCAAAAGGAAGTTTTTTCGCTCCCCAAAAGTCAGTAGGCAAAATTGTTTCTGAATTTAAAATATTCTTTATTGATTCCTTAAAAATGTATTCTGAAGCGATTAGTTTGAACTGAATTCCAATCAGTTTAGTATTTTCTTTAATCCTAACATTGATTTGATTAGTCCATATGCCTGTCAATGAAATGTTTAAAATCTCGTTATTCCTTATTTCGAAAATTAAGTCAAAATAACCATCTGGTAATATGGTAAATTCAACTTCCTTCTGAATGTTGTCATGTTCCCAAAAGCAATTTATGAAATTGGATAAAAATCCGTCTATTTTAATGTTTCTATGTTTCATTGTAGCTTTTAGTCAAAAGGCACCATAACGTTGGCTAGATGAAGCGAGTGGCATTTTAACGAACCAAAGCTATCAAAACTGCTCTGAGCCAATTATTTTATCTTTTCATTTCTAAAGCCAAATCAATGATTTGGCGCTGATTGCCGAAGCAGCGGACTTTGCAAAACGCATCGAATGCCTTATGCGCTAGGCTATTGCGGTTTGTTGGGTGTAGTTTATTCTTTCAATCTACTCTTCAAGTCCATTTGTTCATGTAGAATTCTGATAACCTCAATTCTGCTTTCAGAAACAACTTGATAAAAGAGAATGTGCCTTCCTTTTTTAAAACCTAATAATTGGCCACTTATTTCATAATATCTTTTCCCAATATTAGGGTTGGTGCCAATCTCTTTACAAGCTAACTTTAATGATTGATAATATTTGTCAGCTTGATTTTCAGACCATTTAAATGATGTGTAACTCCAGATATCTGATAAGTCATTAATGGCTTTTTGTCTTAAAATTACTTTAGCCATTTTTCTTTCTTTGTTCTTTTAATTTTTTGAGATGGTTATCAAAGTCAAAGTCCTCAACAAGTGGACTATTTAGTCCTTCTTGGATTGCATTTTTTAGTGCAATAACTTTGCTCTCTTCTTCCTCAAGCAATCTTAAACCAGCTCGAACTACTTCACTTACATTTTTATAGCGTCCAGCCGAAATACTGCTTTTTACAAAATCGTCAAAATGGTTTCCTAACGTTATTGATGTATTCTTATTCATAGCTTGTTTTTTTACAAATATACCAAATATTGGTATTTGTGACAAGTGTTTAATTTCAGTAAGTAATGGGCAAATGAATGCCAACGGTTAATTGTATATTGCGTAAGGCATTAGATTGCACCTGCCCGTCTAACCTTTAAGTAGCCGAAGCGCAGGTTAGACACTCGCAATTTAACGAACCGTCGAAGCTGCGCTTCGGCGGGGTTGAAGAAATCGCAAATGTTTAAAATACGGCATAGCGCCCAATGTACTATACAAAATGTTGTGGTTTCGTGGTTTATGAACCTATTTCGCCATTGTATAAATCAGAAATTGGAAAAATTAAGTCATAATCGTTCCAGTTTAAATTTCCATCAGTCAATGAAAAGTTCGAGAACATATTTTCGTCCAAATATTTTTTAATTGATGGATGAAGTGATTTTGATAAAAATGGCTTGAAATCAACAAGTTTTTCATTACCATCATTAAACCTTATGCGTATTGCATAATCCGACAGATATTTTGCAGAATCAATTTTCAACTGGTTAAATCCAGATTCTGAATCCTTATAGTCAACAATTATTCTCATTTTAATCTTTTTGTAATTTTTTCAAATTCAACATCCCTATGATAAACAAAATAGTTTACCCATTTTTCAACTATTTTGTCAACATATTTCTGAAGAAAAGCCTCAAAATCTTTAAGGTCTTTTCCTTTTAGTGGTCGTGCTCCTTAAATATTTGTAATCTTTATCTCTGAAATCTCACCATTAATGATATAGAACTCTGCTTTACTTTCAAATTCTCCTTTCTTTGCATGAACATGAATTGGTTCGTGCTCATTTGAATAGAAGAAAATAAGAATCCCGAAATATTCAAATATCTTTGGCATTATCGAATTTCTTTAATTTTACACCTATACAAATTTACAAAATCTCCGCTTGAACCTAAAGTCAATGTTCCCAGTCTATTTATTCCCATGAACCACAGCTATCTAACATAATCCCTCATCCTTCAGTAATTATATCAATTCTACAGGCTTCGTATTTCGCCGCCACCGAATAGGGCAAGACCCTTAATAACTAATGTTCTGGAGGTCTCTGGTGGTGTGTCGGCAAAGAAATTACGTTTATCGGCAAAGCCACCAAAGATAGAAACTACTTCCGTTTTAACATTCCAGTCGCGGGGCACCATTATTTTCGATCCGCCAAAAATCATGGCTACATCCAGTACCGCACCATCGGGCGATAGCTGACAACGATCGAGATACACCTCTCCTCCCCCGAAGATGGCCGTTACGCGTCCTCCTTTGAAGTTATGGGACTCCACCTGGGTAACGCCGCCACCAAAGATGTCCATCTCATCGATGTACTCATCCACCCTGGCCCCCCGCTGATTAGCAGGCATCAGCTCACGACGCTTGAAGTAAAAGGTAACTCCGATAAGTATTAAGAAGACCGGCCAGAACTTGAAAATATCGCGGTAGCTCAGGTCGTCAATAAAGTGGGGTAATAGGTATAAGCCCCCAATGGCAAGGGTGATAATTGCGCCTGTATATTGCTTCTTTAGTAGGTTGTAAATACCAATCGCCACGAAAATCATGGGCCAGCGAAATAATATATCAGTCAGCTGATAGGGCAGGTAGCCCAGATTACCCAATAAGAGAATGACACCAATAATGATTAAAAAGGTGCCTAACAGGCCGCGTTTGTTATGATTTCTTTCCGGGTTCATGATAATTTGATTTTAAATGGTAATAAAAATGTGAAACTAAGGTATGTAGAATTGCATCGTGATAAAAGCACGAATTGGCAAAATGACTGAATGGTAGGGTGAGCTGCGTAATATCAAACTCCCTGAAGACCGCTTTATGGAATTTTTAAAGGGCTTTAAACATTTTCAACATCTGACGCTGTTCATTATCGTCAGACTTGTAATAGCTATCGATAAAATTCTCAGCTCCTGACCATACGGTAAGAATGTTACCCTGGAAATTATCGCGCATAGCAGGCGTTGATTCGGCTCTGAATTTTAACATATCTTCCACCTGCACAGCTGATACATCCGGTTTATTCCAAGAGCATGTAGCCACCTTAAAGCCCTTCATGGCAAAATACACGGCAGTTTTATCGGGTCTTTCGTAGTGCCAGTCGCAGATGAATATATCTTTGGGAATCATATCGATGGCACGGTGCGTATTATTCATGCTTGCTTCCCACATACCCATGCCTGTGGTTTTACCATCAATTAAGCGATCACCCCACATCCACAGCTTGCGGTTTTTGATGGCCAGATGATTCCGAATCTTAGTCACCTCATTAGCATAAAGAACGGCTTTATCATGCCCACTGCAGCGCGGACAGTTATCATCACCAATGTAGAATACCTCGTCCAGACCAGCATGAAAAGCGGTGGCTTCAAAGGCTTCCATCAGCTCATCAACAAGGGAAAAAACGACCTTGTGTACATCCGGATGTAGGGGGCAATAGCTTTTGCAGTATAAGCCATGTTCATTGGGCCATTCATATTTGTTGGGCATCGGAATATGCGGCGTTTCATCGAATTGGGGATACACTTTCAATAAGTTTTCCAACTCTTCGGCCCACGATTGATGCCCCAGCAGGTTAATTTGCGGAACAATGTTGATTGAATGTTTTTTGCCCATTGCCACCAGTCGTTTCACGTCTTTGTTACTTAAGGTTGTTTCATCACGGAGCTCAGGGTGCGACTCGTAGGCATAGTTGTAATCTACACGGAGTATCAGGGTATTAATTTTCAGGGGTACCAGTTCCTTTTCAACAAAGGCAATAAACTTATCGAGATGATTGGCCTGCGGTGCCGCAATACTAAAGCCTCGCACCGGTAATAAGGAGTCAATGTTATTTTGTGCCAGCAGGGGCATGGAGCTTAACAATAATAGAATAATCAGGTTTCTCATAGGGAAAGGTTTTTGGTTTATTAATTCCCTAAATATAGTAATCTTTTGATTATTTATGGCTTACGTTCAGTCAACACCTTTTTAGTAAGGAAGTGACTTAACGATTTCATTTTTTATTTACAAAAGCCATTATTCCTTTTAAGTAATCATTGAAATCTATGTTATCGGGGCTTGAGTTCAAGCAAACCACCACCATGTTGTGAGATGGTATTATTGTTATACGTTGTCCCCGGTAACCGTTAAAGTAGTATGCATCTTTGGGCAGATTGGGAATATTAATCCCGGAGGTGTTGAGCCATATATGTGCACCATAGCGGCCTTTCGATTGTTTGGCGGGCATGGTACTGTAATCTACCCACCACTCCGGTAGAATCTGCTCGCCCATCCATGTTCCCTTGTTCAGGTACAACATGCCGAAGCGTGCCCAGTCGCGCGCCGAGCAATAGCCGTAGGAGGAGCCTGCAAAGGTACCGGTGGCATCGGTTTCGATAAGGCTATGCCGCATGCCCAGCTTGTTGAAAAGGGCTTTCTGTGGAAATTGATAATAGGACTGGTAATCATCGAAGCAGTGACGCAGTAGGCCAGCTATGATGTTGGTGGTACCCGATGAATAGTACCATAGGGAATCGGGTTGAACCTGTGATTTCACAGAAGTGGCGAAGGCATACATATCCGGTTCGATGTAAAGCATTTGAGATACATCACTCAGTCTGGTTTGCGAATAGTCTTCATTCCACCTTAGGCCACTGCTCATTTGCAGAAGGTTATGAAGTGTAATATGACGGCGTTCATCGTTTTGCCAGGCGCTTACTTTGGCCGGCTTATAAAGCTCAAGCTTTCCCTCTTTAATCAGAATGCCGGTGAGGGCGGCCGTGATGCTCTTGGTCATGCTCCATCCCAGTAGTGGGGTGTTTACATCAATGCCATCGGCATATTTTTCGGCAATGAGCTGACCATCTTTAATGACTACCACAGCGCGCGATGTTGAAGTAAAATGTTGATCGATATAGGTTTTAAGGCCATCGGCATCCACACCTTCCGGAACAGTGTCAGCGATGATACAGCCCATGGGCCAGGGTTCATTCTTGTGTGTGGACCGATTTAAAGGCACCCTACCCGCTATTTCACAGTGTCCTTTCGGGTATAGGGTGGCACCCACCCCCGGCTCATAAACAGCAGTTTGGGAGATGATGCCGCCAATGGTGCTGACCACTGTCTGTGTCTCCTTATTCACCACGTTTACTACTTTGTTAAAGGGAAATGTACTGAGCTCCATCTGCTCTACTTTTTCCGGGCTTAGGCCTTCAACAAAAACGCCTGAACACACCATTTTTGCCGCATATCCACTGGCTCCACGTAGTAAGGGATAGAGAAAAATGGCAGCGATCACCAATGCAAGAACAGAACTTAATATGATCATTTTCAGGATGAAAGGTTTGTTTCTCATGGTGTGCAGTTTGGATGGTTTAAGCTTTAATAAACCTGATAATAAAGTGTTGGTAAATGCCTGCCTATACCATTAAGTTATAAATGACATTCCCGATTGAGAGGTATAAGAACATGCCAATAATATCATTCATGGTAGTGATAAAAGGGCCGGTTGCAACGGCGGGGTCTATCTTTATTTTATTGAGCATTAGTGGTACAAAGGTGCCAAACAGACTGGCAAAAAAGACCACAGAGAACATGGCTGAGGATAGGGTAAAAGTCAGTGCCATGTCATCTTTGAAGAAAAAGCTGTAACAAAATATTAACGATGAAAGAATACTTGCGTTGAGGAGGGCGATGCCTAACTCCTTCAGTAACTTCAGCCAGTTGGTATCGAGACCTACCGAACCGGAGGCCAGTGATTGCACAACGATGGCCGAGGATTGCATGCCCACATTTCCCCCCATGGCGGCGATCAGTGGCATAAACATGGCAACACCCGGAAACTTATCGATCAGGTCGATATGACCGAAGGCCACCCAGGAGGCGAATATACCACCGGCCAGACCTATGAGCAGCCAGGGAATACGAGCGCGTGTGTGTTGCCATACGTTGTCTGAGGCTTCCACGTCTTCAGTGATACCCGATGCCAGCTGATAATCTTTCTCGGCCTCTTCACGCATGACATCCACTACATCATCAATGGTAATACGTCCCACCAGGCGACCAATGGAATCCACAACCGGTAATGCTACCAAATCGTATTTATCCATGATGTAACTAACCTCTTCGGCATCCACATCTACCTTCACGGAAATAACATCCGAGTTATAAATATCTTTTACCAGCACATCAACCGGACTGAGTAACATGCGTTTTAAAGAAAGGGTGCCCTTTAGAATACCGTTATTGTCCACCACATAAACATAGTAAATCTCATCCACCTCTTCGGCCTGACGGCGCATGCTGCGCAAACAGGTGGGTATGCCCCAGTTTTCTTTTACCTTAATAAGCTCTTTGGCCATCAGACCACCGGCCGTATCTTCGTCGTAGCTTAGCAGATCGGCAATATCGCCGGCAGCCGTCACATCATCGATGTGCGACAGAACCTCTTGTTGACGAGCATTATCTAACTCACCAAGTACATCAGCTGCATCATCAGAATCCATGTTATCGATGAAGCGCCTTGCAATTACATCACTTGGCAGACTCTCTAAAAATCGCCTACGATCATTTTCCTCTAACTCGGTAATTACATCGGCGGCTGTATCATCATCAATCAGAAAATACAGGTACTTGGCTTCATCAATACTTAACTCCTCATACACTTCTGCAATATCGGCCGGGTGCAATGTTTCCAAAATTTCTGATATGGCTTTCTCATTCTTAGCCGCAATCAGTTCCTTTAGATTATCAATATACTCCCTCGTCAATTCAAAATTTGCCATAATTACAGAGAATTAAAGGTTATTAATTGAGTTCATTCGCTTGAATCATGCATGTCAACTCTATGAAATCGTTGACACTCATTTGCTCCGGACGCCTTGTCAGAAATTCATGATCAGCGATTGCATCCCGGTTGAAAGGAATTGCTTTTAATGAATTCCGGATGGCTTTACGACGTTGATTAAAGATGGCTTTCACCACCTTTACAAAGAGCTTCTCGTCGCAGGGCAACGACTTTACATCGTTACGCTTTAGCCTAATTACCCCCGACTGCACTTTGGGAGGCGGGTTAAATACATGGGCATCTACCGTAAACAGATATTCCACCTCGTAAAAGGCTTGCAGCAATACGCTTAATACCCCGTACACTTTGGTGCCCGGTCCTGAAGCCAGGCGCTCTGCCACTTCCTTTTGCAGCATGCCTACTACCTCGGGTATCTGATTGCGGTGTTCGAAAACTTTGAAAAAGATAGGACCCGAAATATTATAGGGGAAGTTACCAATTAGCGAGAAGGGTTGTGTAAATATGCTTGTCAGATCCAGTTTCAAAAAATCCTTGTAGAAAATGCGCCCTTTCAATTCAGGATAGTGAGCATTTAGGTAGTCCACCGATTCACTATCGAGCTCAATGAGTTTTAGATCTACCTTGTCGCGCTGAACAAGGTACTGTGTTAACACGCCTGTTCCCGGGCCTATTTCCATTACCTGCTCACGATCGCCCGAGAGGGCCTCTACAATTTGCTGGGCTATTCCTAAATCTGTAAGAAAATGTTGTCCTAAATGTTTTTTTGCTCTTACCATATCCCAGTGTAATGTTAAATTATAACGTTTCAGCCCACTTGTGGGACTCGTTTTGGCCTAAGAGATACAAATTTTATATCTTCGCAGCTTGTTCAGCCCGCAAAGGTAGAAAAACACACCTTAAAGGCGTCATGAAGATACTACAAAAATTAAATTCGTTCAATTTGTGAAAAAATCAGTATCGAAGTTCATTCAGTTAGTTCTGTTTCCATCTATTGGAGTATTTATCATTTATCAATTATACAAGGATCAGAATGCCGAGGAAATCCTGAGGGCATTGCGTTACGACGTTGATTATTCGTGGATTGTACTTTCCATTAGTTTGGGTTTGTTAAGTCATGTCAGCCGGGCCATGCGATGGCAGATGCTTATTCAACCCATCGAAAAAAAGACAGGATTTCTGAATACCTTTCTGGCTGTTATGACAGGTTACCTGGCCAACCTTGTTTTTCCGCGTATGGGTGAAGTATCGCGCTGTGGTGTTATCAGTAAGTACGAGCGCATTTCTTTTACGCGTGTGGTAGGCACAGTGGTGGCTGAGCGACTCACCGATCTGATGATGCTGGTACTGATTACAGTAGCTGTACTGGCGGTACAATTCGATTTTCTGGGTGGTTTTCTTCTGCAAACGCTTAAGCTCGATTCTGTGAGTCAACTCTTTGCCTCCCCTTTGTTGTACGCAGCTCTGATTTTTACAGTTTTGGCATTGTGGTTTATCAGGCGTTATGCGCGCCGTTACAAGGCATTACAGTTTCTGAATAGCCTGATGGCCAAATTTACCGAAGGGCTGAGTTCTATCCGGAAGTTAGAAAATAAGGGGCTGTTCATCTTTCATACCCTGTTTATATGGCTGATGTATTTCATGATGATATACGTTTGTTTCTTTAGTATGCCTGCCACATCAACCTTGGGAATTAATGCCGGTATTACGATTTTGCTCACCGGCAGTTTGGGCATGATTGCTCCTGTACAGGGCGGTATTGGCGCCTGGCATTTCATGGTTATCGCTACACTCAAACTCTATGGAGTGCCGCTTGAAGAAGGAGGTGTGTTTGCTTTGCTCGTTCATGCAGCACAAAATATGATGATTATTATTGTAGGTTTGCTGGCCTTTGTCCTCCTTCCACTCATTAACCGTAAGCATCATGCAGAAACGGATTTGGCAAGACCTTGTTAAACTGCTCGTTATTGGTTTTTCTGTAGCCGCTTATATTTTTATTACCATCCGGCTGATTGATTTTGGTCAATGGCATTTGATAGGGCATACATTATCATTCTCAATTGAGTCTTTAACCTTGCTACTAACGCTGTTGGTGCTATGGTTTATTAATCTTTTTTGTGAGGCTGCCAAATGGCAGGTGCTGATGCGACCCTTTATTTCAATGAGTTATCTTACTGCCTGGCGCCAAGTACTTGCAGGAACTACTACTGCTGTTGGCTCGCCTATGCGTATGGCTGAAATGGTGGGACGCATGGTTCTATTGCCCAAAAGTAAGCGGCTGGAGGCAGCAGTGATGACCACGGTAGGGGGTGCGATGCAAAATGTCGTTATACTCATTAGCGGCGTACTTGCTTTTTTTCATTTTCCGCTGCCAGTAATGTCACAGGTGATTAAGGATCATTATTTCTATATTTTGACTAGTAGTATAATTATTCTGTGTGGTTTTGCAGGCTTATTGTTTTACTTTAGAGATAAAATCCGTTATTACATTTTCCGGCTGGCGCATATCAGGCGTAATGTTATTTTTATCGCACTCTTCTGGACAAGTGTGCGTCTGCTGGTATTTATCTTTCAACTGTTTTTATGGATGCGTTTATGGGATGTTTATCTGACATTTAGTGATTATCTGCCCCTGGCCTGTCTGTATTTTTTCTTTATTACCCTATTGCCTTCTCATATACTTATCGATATGGGAATACGCGGTAGTATAGCCCTCTTTTTGTTTTCTTTTAGCACTGATCAAACGCCACTCATCCTGCTGGCCACATTTAGCCTTTGGTTGAGTAATGTGGTGGTGCCAACACTGCTTGGAGGCAGCGTATTAATCAAACAAAACACTATCAAACAAGGGTAAAGCAAAAAAGAGAGCGCTTAGATTTACTGTTTTTTTTAGAAATCTGCTTATCTTGGGTGCTCGATACCATTTATTAATCAGAATACATCTTTAAATGGAAAACTATATTCTTTCTTTGATTAAAGAAAATAACCGGGTTATTGTTCCTAATTTTGGGGCTTTTATTGTAGCTAAGGAAAACGGTTTCTCTGTACTTTTCAATAATTTTCTGAGCTTTAACGATGGCCTTCTTGTTGATTATATTGTGGAACAAGAAGGTATAGAACGTGCCGAAGCCGAGCAAAAGGTAGATAGCTATGTTCAGGATGTTAAACGAAGTTTGGATGCATCAGGAGCATACAATATTGAGGGACTTGGAACCTTTACAAAAGATGCTACCGGTATTTTACGTTTTGAGCAAAGCCTCGATCTTAATAGCGACCAGGCAGCACCTTTCAAATCTCCATCACCGGCCGATAATGAAGAGCTTTTGGATATTGATAATAATGATTCCGGAAAGGAGCTTTCAGATGGTGAACCTGCACAATTGCCCGAAACTTCGCTGAATGAACAAACACCCATTGCCGAATTTGAGGAAGAGGATGTAGTGGAAGATGAAAAGCATGCTAAAGTCGACAATGAACGCCCTAGTATCGAAGCAAAGGTATCTGAGAAAGCAATAGCGGGGTCAGCCAGTAAGTATTACATTGATGATGAAGACAAGGGAAAACGTAAGCAGACGGTTATCTTTTTTTGGTTGCTCTTTGTGTTACTGCCATTGATCGGTTTCTCTGTTTATTTTTTCTTTTTCAGAGATAACCAACCTGCTGAAACCAAACAGCAAATAGCAACAGAGATTCGCGAGGTACCTGCCCCTGACAATGACCTACCCGCAGATAATTCAGCAGTGGCTATCGAAGAAGGCCCCACAGAGGCGGTTGCACCTGCAGAACCCGCGAAGAAGGAGGAGGTAACAAAGCCGGTAGAAGAGCCCAAGGTGAATAAACCACATCAGCTGATTGTGGGTAGTTTTAGCTCGGAGGCCAATGCGCAAAGGATGATACAGAACCTGCATAAGAAGGGGTATGCGCAGGCATTCTGGTTTAAGCATAACAATCATTACCTCGTTAGTCTTGAACCCTTTGCTCACCTATACGAAGCGCAGGCCCGTCAGGAAGAGATCTTACAAGGTCAGAAAATGGAAAGCTGGATTATTACTAAGCGTGACTAAGGGTTAATTAACTATGTGATAGTGTTTTGGTTAGACGTGTTTTTGGATTGTATTTATGAAGTATATCGTTTAGGTTGTGGGCAAGCAGAAAGACGCAATCATATTGAAGTTGTATTTATCATACATTTATTAACCAATAATAAAATGCCTTATCATGAAAACTTTAAAATTTCTAGTGTTTTGTATTCTATCATTTAGTGTTTTATCGTGTGACAATGATGAAAATAACGAAGCTAATCGCCTAAGTGTTGAAGAATATATTGACCATTTAAAAGCAGGAAAATATGATTCACTTGAATTACCAAATTTTACATCGAAAGATATTCCTGCGCTACTTAAATATAGAAATGAAACTCAAATGATAGAAGATTTTCCAGTAAATGGAATTTCATCATTTTATATGCCCGAGTGTCCTTTAGGTATGTATGCTTTATGGACAATTGAATCAATACGAGCTGTAGCTATTGACAGTGAATATTTAATTGGTAGATTTCCATCTCAAAACCCTATTGTTAAGAAAAAAGGAGATGCTTTTGAAGTTGAATCAGGTAGTGAAATACAAAAAATTGTAGCTAAAGCATATTTTGATTGGTGGGCAGAAAATAAGAATTTGGACTTTGCAAAGTTTAAAAACACTGACCCTCTTAGTGAAACAGATTATACTTGGCATTAGAATAATAAATGCCAGGGTACAACAATGGCTAATAAAGCATCGTTAGTTTGTGGTTTACTAAATACGTATCAAAGTAAATAGTTAAACATGATTATTTACTTTAGGTATAAAAGCT
>NZ_JBNGOZ010000014.1:0-121295 GCF_050589825.1 Carboxylicivirga longa
CGGGGTTTTGTTATACTTTTAAGATAGTAATAATTATCTAGATATCAAAGATATAAGTCAACTTATGAATATCCCTACGGCAAAGGGATGAGGGAGGATCAGGAACACCTTTCGGGTTTAATCATTAATTCTTTAACCATACCTCAATTTGCTTATCCAAAAAACAGGTAGGCCAGTAAAATGGAGGCTATGATACCTGCAAAATCGGCAATTAATCCGCAGGATAGGGCGTGTCGTGTCTTTTTGATGCCTACCGATCCAAAATAAACTGCCAGCACATAAAAGGTAGTATCCGTTGAGCCCTGTATGGTACTTGCCATGCGCCCGGCAAAAGAATCTACCCCGTGGGTATGGATGGCTTCCACCATCATGCCGCGGGCAGCGCCGCCACTTAGGGGTTTCATAAAGGCGGTGGGCAGAGCATCCACGAAGCGGGTATCCATCCCTGCAAAGGCGGCCATGGCCCTGAATCCTTCAAGGATAAAATCGAGGGTGCCCGAGGTACGAAAAACCGCGACTGCTACCAATATGGCCACCAGAAAGGGTATGATTTTAATGGCAATGTTAAAGCCTTCCTTCGCGCCATCGATAAAAGCATCATAGACATTCACCTTCTTGCGCATTGCCATTAAAATAAAGGTGATGATAATGGTAAATAGCAACAGGTTTGCACCCAGTAAGGATACACTGTTCACCGCTTCCTTCGAAAGGGTACTCAGGTAATAGATAAAAGTGCCAATCAGTGCTGTGAAGCTTCCCAGATAAGCCATAATTACCTTATCGAAAAGGTTGATACCTTGTACGATGGATACAGCAATAATACCCACAATGGTACTAAAAAAGGTGGCCAGTAAGATGGGTAGAAAAATATCGGAGGGATTGGCAGCCAGCTCAGTGGCTCTTATGGCCATTACGCTGATGGGAATAATCGTAAGACCACTGGTGTTAAGTACCAGAAACATGATTTGTGCATTGGAGGCCGTATGCTTACTTTTATTACTCTTTTGCAGCTCCTGCATGGCTTTCAGCCCCACCGGCGTGGCTGCATTGTCCAAGCCTAGCATATTGGCGGCAATATTCATCATCATACTGCCGTAGGCCGGATGATTTTTGGGTAGCTCGGGAAATAATCGACTAAAAAAGGGACCTACCAGGCGCGACATAACCGTAATCATGCCTCCTTTCTCGCCAATGCGCATGAGTCCCATCCATAGGGTTAGGGCACCGGTGAGCCCCAGCGAGATGTTAAATCCGGTTTTAGCGCTGTCAAAGGTGGCATTCATCATGGCCGGAAATACCTCCATATCGCCCAGGAAGATCAGACGAACTAAGCCTACTATAAAGGCAATTATGAAGAAGGCAATCCACAGGTAGTTAAGGGCCATATTGTTTGTTTTTAAGGATTATTCATCGGCCTGAAGTTAGCTTTTTATTGAAAAATAGAGGCCTCCTCTGTTTCAAAGGCAGGTGCACTCACCTTAAAATTATCAACTTTTAGGGCGCTGCTGGTCGATCCAAACCCGATAAAGCCACTTCTGAAGGCTTCACCCCTACTCTCCATTACCAGTTCATCGTCGAAGTACACCTTTACGCTGTTTTCACTCGCCATACATTCCATGCGTATATTTTGCCACTCGTTAAGGCGCCATATCACACCTTTATCATTCACCTCACCAATGCGACGGCGTTTGTCACCATCCATCACAAACACATTGTGCGTATCCTTATCGGCATGGCCGGCAATTTGCGCAAAGGCATAGTGAGCTGTGTCCTGCATGCCAAAGAAGATGCAGAAATCCAGCAGGTTGAAGTCCTTTCCGTTCTGCACCACATCCATCTCCACAATAAAGTCCTCAAGTTTAATGTTTTTCAGAATGGCCATCACCGAAGGACCTTCGTGGGGCGCTTTGTAATCACCGGAACCCAGGCACTTAAGCGATTTACCTGATTTGCCATTTTTACTGATCAGCCATTTGGGCGTATCGGAGAAATGAAAATCATCGCACGACTTACTTTTGCTAAAGCTTTGTGAATACACTACTTTATAGTCTTTTTCTGCCTTATCCTGCGCTTTTGTCAGGCATAACGAGGTGAAGATGAATAGGAGTGTGAGGTTTAATATCTTCATTGTAACATGCTTTTTGGGCTGCTTACAGCCGTTTGATTGTTTAACAATATTACTTGGCGGGATGTTTCTTTAATTCTTCCAGATTACGTTTCAGGCGATATTCATCGTGGGGTGCACCAAACTCCTTACAGCTCACTGTGTCAATGGGTACTTTCCATATTTTTACGTTGCGTACCGCCGGATCGCTGTACTCAAATTTCTTCTCGCTGTAGGTTTTCATTAGAATATCTAAAGCCTCGCGCTTTTCGGCCATCTCCTCAATCCACTGTACTTTGCCCATTGCCACCACACTTTTTGAAGTCATGCGGTAGCTGCATGCCACTTCGGGGTGCTGAAACACCAGCTCGTTATCAATGGAAAAGGTAATGCATATGTTTGGGTTGTTGTTCACAATGTCAATCAGGCGCCCTTCGGGTGCCGAGTGCAGGTAGATCACATTATCGCGGTAGCCGTAATTCATGGGCAGAACATACGGTTTATGATCCGGATCGACCACGCCAACAAAGCATATATTGGCTTTTAATATTATGGCTTCAATTACTTCTTTATCGGTGTGATTAAGTGTTTGCATAATAGCTTTATTAATAGTTATACGATCGTACGTCCATCCAGCTCCCGTGAGATGTGGGCTAATACCTGCTGCCAGGTGATTAATTCCTGCATCTCCGCCATCATGGCTTCTGTCTCGCCGGCGTTTTCGAGGCGTTGAATTTTAAGTTGCATCTCTTTTATGAAGATCTTCACTTTCTTCCATTTTAATTCGAGCACGATTTTAGGCACCAGCTTCGACAGCAGTTCTTCGGCATTGGTCACCACACCAAATTTTTGATGAATCTTGCTCAGGTCATGTTCCTTGCCGATCAGATCGGAGGCCAGTCGGCTCAGTTGCGGATCGGCATTATTCACAAAGAATTTCAGCGCCGGCATCTGTGTGTTACCGCTCACCGCATCGTAGGCTTCCATCATTTTATTGTAGACAGGATTGATGCTTAATAGGTTATCCTGTTTTAGCTCGTGCAATATGTATTGCCCCACCGTAAGACTCTCATCTTCGTTGGGATCCATGGGGCGCTCTCCAAATTTCACCAAAAAGCGAAGTATTTCGCGTTCTTCCAGCTCCAGGGGGTTTTCAGGTGGTCGGCTTGATTGTTGACCGGCAGCAGCTTGTCCCGAGGGATTACTCGCTGTTGGTGTTGATGCTGGACGCCCGGCACTGCGGCGGTACTCCTCATCATGGCGCTTGCGTTGTATTTTACCGGTTTCCTGCATCAGCACGTGTTCATCTACCTTCAGGAGGTTACTACACTCCTTCACATAAACCGATCGGGTGATACTATCAGGTATAATGGCAATGCTACGCACGATGTCCTGTATCAGCTGCGCCTTTTTGATGGGGTCGTTTTGTGCATCCTCCAGCAGCAAAGAGGTCTTAAACTTAATAAAGTCCTGTTGATGTTCTTCAATGTACTGTGTAAGCTGCTCCTCATTGCGTTCTTTGGCAAAGCTATCGGGGTCTTCGCCATCCGGAAGCAACAGAATTTTAACATTCATTCCTTCGGCCAGCACAAGGTCAATACCCCGCAACGAGGCTTTAAGACCTGCGGGGTCACCATCGTAGATGATGGTTATGTTTTTGGTAAACCGGGCGATTAACCGAATCTGATCCGAGGTAAGTGCTGTACCCGATGAAGCCACCACGTTGCTGATGCCCGATTGGTGAAATGACAGTACATCGGTGTAGCCCTCTACCAAATAGCAACGATCCTGACGGGTAATCTCCTGCTTAGCATGGTAGATGCCATACAGCACGCGTCCTTTGTGATAAATATCCGACTCAGGAGAGTTCAGGTATTTGGCGGTTTTCTTATCATTTTTAAGGATGCGTCCGCCAAAGGCAATTACTTTACCTGCAAGGCTGTGGATGGGAAACATCACGCGTCCCCGAAAACGATCGGCCTGATAATTGTCGCGCACAATGGTAAGGCCTGTCTTCTCCAGGTACTCTATTTTATAGCCTTGCTTTAAAGCCTCTGTAGTAAAGGCATCGCGCTGTTCGGGCGAGTAGCCCAGCTGGAATTTTTTAATGATATCATCGCGAAATCCACGGCTGTGAAAATAGCTGAGTCCAACAGATTTACCCTCATCGGAGTCGGTCAGACATTGGTTAAAATATTGTCCGGCATAGCCGCTGAGCACCAGCATACTTTCCCGCTCATTTTTTTGTTTGAGCTGCTCGGGCGAGTACTCTTCCTCCTCAATATGGATGTTAAACTTTTTGCCCAGCTGCTTAATAGCATCCACAAAGGAAAGCTGATCGTGCTTCATCACAAAGTTGAGTGCATTGCCTCCTTCCCCACAGCCAAAGCATTTGAAAATACCTTTATGGGGCGACACTGTGAAGGAGGGCGTTTTTTCGTTGTGAAAGGGACAGTTGCCCAGGTAATTAATACCACGACGACGTAAGGTTACATAATCCGATACCACCTCCACAATTTGGCTATTGGCCGTTTCCAGCACTTTATCAACGGTAACCTGATCAATCATTTATAGGAATTAATATTAAAAATTCAGCGGAAGACAAAGATAAAAAAATAACACATCATTTGATGCCATCGACTACACGAAGCAGCTGTTACAAGGTTTGAATACTCAAGGATTTCACTTATTTTTAGGTTTTGCAGGCCCGTTGCTTGATCAATTTCATTTAACTTATGCACAAATAAGTTATAACATGCGAATTAATTAAGGGAATAGGTGGTGCAAGGTTGATAAGGGAATAGTGGTAATTATTAATAAATGAGTAAGTAGATGAAGAAGAAAATAGTGGTGCTGACTGGTGCCGGTATTAGTGCTGAGAGTGGTATACGTACTTTTCGCGATAGCAATGGCCTATGGGAGAACCATGATGTGATGGAAGTGGCAAGTCCCGAAGGATGGGCTCGTAACCCGCGGCTTGTACTCGACTTTTATAATCAACGCCGCAAGCAGTTGCTTACCTGCAATCCTAATGAAGGGCATTGTGCACTGGCCGTTTTGGAGGAAGCATTTGATGTGCAGATCATAACGCAAAATGTGGATGATTTGCATGAGCGGGCCGGCAGTTCTAAAGTCCTTCACCTGCACGGTGAGTTAAAAATGGTGCGCAGTACCAAGGATGAAAGCCTGGTGTATGAGTTGGATGGATGGGAGCTGAAATGGGGGGATACCTGCGAGAAAGGATCGCAATTAAGGCCTCATATCGTTTGGTTTGGCGAAGCGGTGCCGGCCATTGAGCCTGCTGCCGATTATGTATCGCAGGCCGATATACTGTTGGTTGTGGGTACTTCACTGAATGTTTATCCTGCCGCAGGACTCCTCAATTATGTGGGGCGCAACGTGCCCATTTATATTATCGATCCCGCGAAGCCCTACTATACACCGGCGCCTCATATCCACTTTATACAAGAGAAGGCTTCGGTGGGTGTTCCAAAGCTTATAACACAACTAACAACGCAAAGTCATGCATAGAATCTTACTATCGTCTTTTTTCGTGCTTTGGGCTGCCCTTAGCGGGGCGCAGGAATTTAGAGCCGGTCCTTTATTGGGCGCTCACTTTTCGCAGGTTGACGGTGATTTTTACAGCGGCTATAACAAGGTGGGGCTTACTGTGGGTGGTTTTGTTAGCCGCCCCATTGCTGATCGTTGGGAGCTGCAGCTCGACATTGCCTATGTGCAAAAGGGTAGCCGTGAGGCACCTAATCCAGATAAGGGCAAGTATGATGACTACAAAATGTCACTGAACTATATCCAGTTCCCATTGGTTGCCCGCTATCGTTATAAGCAGTTTTCGGGCGAAGCCGGCGTGTCAGTGGCAGCCCTGTTAAGCAGTGAGGAAGAGCAGGACGGGAGCCCCATCAGTGACAACCCCAACGCCACACCCGTACCCTTTAAGGATGTGGAATGGGCCACCGTGCTGGGATTAAATTATCATATCAACGAGCGCCTACGTATTAATTTGAGATGGCTTTATTCTATCAATCGTATTCGCATACCTTACGATGGCGATATTCCGGCTTACGATCCCAAGAATCATTGGTTGAGTCGCAAGCCCGGACAGTATAGTAATAACCTGGTTGTGAGCGCCTATTATTCTATTAATCGCTTGTTATAGAACAGCGGTAGCCAGGGTGGCAATACTAATTTTTACCCCTTCTGTTCTTTTTAAGGTATTGATGCAGGCTTCCATGGTGGCTCCCGTGGTAATTACATCATCAATTAGTAAGAGATGTTTTCCCAGGAGGTCTTGCTCATTTTCAACGGTGAAGATATCTGCCACGTTAACCCAGCGTTCAAAACGCCCTTTGCGCGTTTGGGTGGATGTATATTTTTTTCGAAAAACATGTTGGGTGCTGGTTTCAACCGCCAACACTTCAGCCATGCCTTCTGCAATTACTTCGGCCTGGTTAAAACCTCTTTTGCGTTGCTTATCAGGATGCAGCGGAATGGGAATTATATAATCGTAATCCACTTGTTTGGAGCGGCGAATGGCCTTGCCCAGCTGATGGCCCAAGGCTAATCCCAAACGCTGATTACCACGGTATTTTATTTCGTGCAGCAGCTGTTGTACGCGTTCTCCTTTGCGATAGTAAAATAGGGAATAGGCTCTTTCAATGCGGCTGCGTCCCCACATCAATATAGTCATGGCATTATCATGCGGGCTTTTCTCGAAGTGTGTACGGGGCAGTTGACGGATACAGATGCCACATATCTCTTCTTCATGATCAAATAAATGCCCACCGCAGTTGACGCATACCTTGGGAAAGAACAGACTGCTCAGTATGCCGCTGAAAGATGCTATATAGGGTTTTAGTGCAAACATGACCTAAATGCTGCAAGGTATTTAATGTGCAGCATAAGGTCAAGAAGGCAGGCCAAAGTAGTTCAGTTAAATTGCCTGAGCATGTTGGCTAAACATTCACGACAGGCCGGTCTTGTCAGGAGTTTTGACCTTCCCAGATGTTAATTAAGTCAGTTTGATAAGCCCAAAGTGTTCGGGTAAATGAAAGTTAGGCGTTTCATTGGCAATGGGGTTCCACGAGAGGAAGTGCATCTCCTTTTGCTTGTCGCCACATTTGTAGAAGTTAGCCCTATAGGATTGGCCGGCCGCTAGTTGCTCAACTGAATCCCCAAATATTGAAATGGGAATGATGATGTCCATGGACCAGGAAGTAGGGGTGTCTTCCTTATCAATCACTTGTGAACCCAAAGATGGATGAGTTACGATGCTTTCCACTACCTCAGGGCTGAGTCGGCGACGATCAGCCTTACATGCACCAGCACCTGCCAATCGTGTGCCAATGCAGTTAAACTCCAGATTGTAATAATTACCATCGTTAAAAGCAATGAAAAATTCCACACAGCTGTCTTCCCAAACCGGACCATTGGTATTTGTAGAAACTGCTTTGGGATGTAGTTCGTCCACTTCGTAGCGCAGGTAAAAGTGAGCCTCATCGTAGGTGATGCCAAAGCGAGCCTTCACATCGGCCGGATAGTTCCAGTTATCGTTATCTATGGCATGGATAGCCTCGGGAAAACACACGGTGCCGTTTTTCGTCTGTTCACATTTTTTAATTGTTATCTGATTCATCGTTAATCACTTTTAAAAGCCAGCCTGATGGCTTTAGGTTGTTAATGCGATAAAGAAACAAATTAATTGGGGAATAATACAAAAGCGGTCGTCATTCAGACGACCGCTTTGAAGTATGGAATAAAAAAAATTTATTCGATTAAATGTTTGGGTTCACATAGTGGTAATGCGAGCCAAAACGATTAAAGGCTGCTTTGTCAAGCATCTCCTGGTGGTCGGGGTGTGCTACTGAGATAATCAGTTTAGCACGCTCCTGCATAGTTTTTCCGTACAGGTTAACTGCTCCGTATTCAGTTACAAACCAGTGCATGTTGGCACGTGTTGTCACTACGCCCGATCCTTCCAGCAAGGTAGGAGCAATTTTTGAAATACCTTTGGCAGTTACCGATGGCATGGCGATAATGGGTAATCCACCTTTTGAATAGCCGGCACCACGGATAAAGTCGATCTGGCCACCTACGCCCGAGTAGTGGGTTGTACCAATTGAATCGGCACACACCTGACCGGTAATATCAATGGCCAGTGCCGAGTTAATGGCAGTTACCTTATCGTTCTGACGAATTACATTCACGCTGTTCGTGTGACGCACATCCATCATGGCTACCATCGGGTTGTCATCAATAAAATCGTATAGTTTCTGCGATCCCATCAGGAATGAAGCCACCATCTTACCCTTGTCAATCTGCTTGCGTTTACCGTTCACCACGCCCTTTTCAACCAGTGGAAGAATACCGTCGGCAAACATCTCGGTGTGTACACCCAGGTCTTTGTGGTTGCCCAGTTGAGCCAATACAGCATTAGGAATACCACCAATACCCATTTGAAGACAAGCACCATCTTCGATTAGCTCAGCCACATTTTTACCAATGGCTATGTCCATATCGGTTAAGGTACCCATATCGTGTGTGTAAAGCGGGCTGTCATCCTCTACAAAGTAGTCGATTTCGCTCATGTGGAAGATAGCGTCTCCCCAGGCGCGTGGTACGTTAGGGTTTACAGCAGCAATTACTACATCAGCGCACTCAATGGCAGCCAGTGTGGCATCAACCGAAGTACCTAACGACACATAACCGTGCTTATCAGGTGTAGAACACATAATCATGGCCACATTCACCTTCAATACGCCTTCGCGCATCAGCTTTTGAGTCTCGCTCAAAAATACAGGAATGTAATCAGCGTATCCGGCTTGTGTTTGCTTGCGCAGGTTGCCACCAACGAAGAATTGCTCGGAAACAAAAATGCCTTCGAATTCAGGATCGGCAAAATCAACTTTGTTCTCAATGTGGATGTGTTGCAGCTTTACGTCGTAGAACTCCTTGTTGCGACCACGTTCAACCATTGCTTTGATTAATTTATGTGGCGTTACTGCCACACTGCTAAAGTGCACACGGTCGCCCGTCTTGATCACTTTCACTGCTTCTTCAGCCGATATCGCTTTATAACTCATGACTTTATTATTTATGGATATTTTTCTTTATTAAACATGCAAATTTAGGAAAATAAGAGCGTATCCAAGCTTTTATTAATAATAATTAAAGAGCGGGACCATATTTAAAACTAATCTGAAATAATACACTTTTTAACGATTACTGCAATCCTGCTGTCTTATTGATAAATAGAGTGTTGAAAATGGCCGCTCTTGGGTTTGGGGTGCCTAAAAATGGCGCTGTACAAGGATGTAAAAAATGCTTAACTTGTGAGGGTTACGAACCAAAATTCCTTGCCATGAAAGCGTTAATGTTACTCAGTTTGTTGTTGCCGGTTTTATTTGCCTGCCAAACTAATAAGACACTTCCGCAGGAGGCTGTTTCAAATCAGAGGCTGAGTGTTGAAAACCCTGATACGAGTACTTATGAACTCATCGTTTTTGATCCGCGCTATGAAACCTTCCTGGCCACACAGCCCTATTCCAAAAATTTTTACTCCAATGAGTATTATCAAAACTGGAATTATCGCTATTGTGTTGAGTGGAACAGCCGTCATGCTAATCCTCTGCGATATGGCGATTTTTATGAAACGGCCATCCCCTATGATTTAACGGTTGATTATGGGCTCGATTTTAATTTTCGCTTGTATCAGTATTTTCAATTTATCGAGCAGGAATATAATATTGTCCTCATTAATCGTCGTGGGCCTTAGTGGCAGCCTTATGTGTGTTGTTACTCATGGATGGTGCTGATAAAATTAATTTAGCGTTAAATTATGGGTGCTGCCGGGCTGATATTTTTTAAAATCAATTATATTTGTTTAATTAAAATGTCTGAATAGGTTTTAGGCAAGTGCTATGGTTTTATGCCGTTTAAAAATAGCCGATGCATGGATCTTTTATGCATATTTGATCATTTAAACCCGAGCAATTCAGTACATAATTAAATATTGACATTAAAATACTTTTAAAAAGATGAAAAGCACGATTCGAATAACATCGTTGATAGTGGCGGCCACGCTAATGTTAACGGCCTGTAACACCAAGAAGGCAAAGCAAGACAAGGCGCCGGAAATTAAAAAAGCAAAGGTTGAGCAAGAGGTGCGTGAATTTGTGTATCCTTTGCCTACTACCTATGAAGTAACCGAAATGTTAAATCGCATTGAGGCGGCTTATATCTTATCACTATCAAACCCTGTGAGTAATGTTGATAAGTATCTTACTGAACGGGCGCAGGCCATTAACCTGGGTATTTACGGAGCCGATCTCAGTTATGCCAGTACCTATCGTCAGCAACAGGAGACGCTTGATTTTATGAATGCTTCGAAAACATTAGTTGATAAACTGGATATTTCACCGGCCATCGATAAGTCACTGCTTGAGGCCATTGAGGAGAACCTGGACAATAAAGATGAACTGGTGAAGGTGATTACCAATTCCTTCTATAATACTTATGAGTACCTGAATAAGAGCGAACGTGCACCCATTTCGTTATTGGTTATTTCAGGTAGCTGGGTAGAGGCGCTGTACATTGCCTGTCATATCTCAGAAGAAACATTTAGTAATAAGGAGATGGTGGCTATTATCATGGATCAGAAAGAGCCGCTTAATAAGCTGATGTCGATGCTTGAGGTGCATAAGGATAATAAGGATATTGAGCAGATGATTAACGACTTGAAAATCTTACACGAAATATACAATAGCGTGGATGTTGGTAGTATTACCATGGAGCAGTTGGATGCCATAGAGAAGAATGTGGCCGTATTGCGCGAGAAGTTTGTTTCGTAAACTTATAGTATTAAAAATGTAACGAGAGGGAGGCCAATATCGGTTTCCCTTTTTTTGTTACGGAGTAATAAAAATTACTATCTTTCAATCCAATCCATAATATTTTAAGATGAGTGAATTATTTCTGGATGCCCTGATGCAAATCTTTGCCCTTTTGACCGACCGGCGTGAGGAGCAAAAGACGGGTGACGGCATGGTGGAAGTCAGAAATTTCTTGTTGCGTAACCTTAATAAAGAGTTTGCCGATAAGGCATTGGAACGCTACGAATATTACATTACCGAATACCATAAAGATTCCTATAGTCATGACCGGGAGGTGCGTGATAAGCAAGCCTCATCCAACATGGATCGTCTGGTCAAAATTTGCGATGAACTTAACCAAGAGCTTGAGCAATCGGAAAAATACATGTTGATCACCAACATGCTTAATTTTATTATGCGCGATGGTCATGTGTCTGGCGATGAAGGGGCTTTTACCGATGTGCTGGCCACTAACCTGAAACTTAATGAACGTGATTACCGCAACTTAAAAACGTTTGTGCTCGATTATCCGCTTGAAGTGGAAGATAAAGAGCGCTTGCTGCTCATCAGTGGACAAAAGGAAAAGCCCGATAAAAGGATTAAATACATTTATAATCCCAAACAGCAGGTATTTGTGTGGGTATTGCATGTGCAGGAATGTAACCTCTTGTTTTTCCGCTATTCGGGTAGTCGTAACCTCTATCTGAATGGTCACCTTATTGAGCAAAATAAGGCGGTGGCTTTTGGTCCGGGTGCCGTTATCAAAACCTCGCGTATGGCTCCTGTGTACTATGGTCGGGTAGCTGAGAATTTTATTGCTCGTCCGGGACGTGCCCGCATCCTGTACCGTGCCCTTGATGTGTCGTATAAATTCAGTAATAATCAGGTGGGTATCCATCCTTTTAGCTTCTCGGGTCGCTCAGGGCAGATGGTGGCGGTTATGGGAGGCAGTGGAACGGGTAAGTCAACCTTGCTGAATGTGCTTAATGGCAACCTGAAATACAACAGTGGTCGGATTCATATCAATGGCTACGATTTACATAAAGATGCCGAGGCGCTTGCTGGTGTTATTGGTTATGTGCCGCAGGATGACCTTCTGAAGGAAGAGCTCACAGTGTTTGAAAACCTGTATTTTAATGCCCGTCTATGCTTTAGTCACTTTAGTAAAGAAGAGCTTGAACAGCTGGTGGAGAAGGCTTTGCGCGATTTTGACCTGGTGGAAGCCCGTGATCTTGTGGTGGGGTCGCCCCTGAATAAAATATTGAGCGGGGGACAGCGTAAGCGCCTCAATATTGCACTGGAGCTGATTCGTGAGCCTTCGGTGCTTTTTGTTGATGAGCCTACTTCAGGCCTGTCGTCCATGGACTCAGAAAAGGTAATGATGTTGCTGAAGCGACAAACCCTGAAAGGGAAGCTGGTATTTATTATTATTCATCAGCCCAGCAGCGATTTATACAAGCTTATTGATAAGCTGATGATCATTGATAAGGGTGGCCGTATTATCTATAACGGTAACCCAATGGATGCCATTACCTATTTTAAGAAAAAAGCATCGTACGTTAATCCTGAAGAAAAAGAGTGCTATGCCTGTGGTAATGTGCAGACAGAGCAGCCACTGCGTATTATAGAGGCACGTATGGTAAATCCCTATGGCAAGTTTATTCGTCGTCGTAAGGTGTCGCCCGAGGATTGGTACGACCATTATGTGGAGGAGTTTGAAGATAAATTTGAGTGGAAGGCGCCGCAGCATAATGCCAAGCGCGAAAAGCTGCCCACTAACCTGTATAATATTCCGGGGCGCGTTCAGCAGTTTATTATCCACTTTTTGCGCGATACGCTGTCGAAGATAAAAGACAAGCAATACCTGATGATTAATATGATGCAGGCACCTGTACTGGCGCTCATACTCGGGTATTTTACCAAGTTTATCAGTGGTGATGGTGTTGACGATTCAGCGTATGTATTTGCTAAAAATGTGAATATACCGGCCTATTTGTTTATGTGTGTAGTGGTGGCACTTTTTCTGGGTTTGATTGTTAGTGCTGAGGAGATATTTAAGGATCGCCGCCTCCTACAGCGGGAATCGTTCCTGAACCTCAGTCGCTTTAGTTATCTCAACAGTAAGATAGTAGTGCTGTTTGCCATCTCGGCGGTTCAGACATTGAGCTTCGTACTAATTGGCAACTCCATACTCGAGATTAAGGGTCTTACACTGAGCTATTGGCTCATTCTGTTCAGTACGGCCTGTTATGCCAATATGGTAGGTCTTAATATCAGTAGTGGCCTCAATTCTGTGGTGGCCATCTATGTACTTATTCCGTTAATATTGGTGCCGCAACTCTTATTTAGCGGAGTAATTGTCAATTTTGATAAGTTGCATAAGAATATATCGTCAGAACAGTATGTGCCGCGCATTGGTGATCTGATGACTTCGCGTTGGTCTTATGAGGCTTTGGCTGTTAATCAGTTTAAAAACAATGCCTATCAAAAGCAATTCTTTGATGTAGATGAGCAGATAAGCATTGCTTCATTCAATCGTAGCCTATTAATTCCCAAGCTGGAAGATTTTAATGAGACTTGCCTGTATCATCATAAGCATAATGAGCAGACCCAGCTTTCAAATGCCGCTCGCTTGTTGGCGGCAGAGCTAACTAAGTTAGCAGGTTCCGGGATGGCTGTTGACTCAGTAATTGCTAATTTTGCAGAAGGCAGATCTGTTTTTAATCTGCGAGTTTATGAGCGAGTTAAGGCTTATTTGTCAGATCAAAAGAAAAGTAATAGCAAGCTCTATGCCGATGGCAAGCAGCGCAAGGATGAGTTGTTTAAAAGGTTGATAGATAAATATGGCTCCAAAGAGGCTTTTCTGAAATTCAAGGATACTTATCAGAACGAAGCTTTGGAAGAGGTATTACTCAATAAGCATGAGTTACAGCAGATGGTGGTGACAAGTCAGGGGATTATCCAAAAGAAGCATCCTGTTTTTCAAAAGCCAGTTTCCAATATTGGGCGTTCGCATTTTTACGCAGCATATAAGCATGTGATGGATCTGCGTATTTCAACACCGCTTTTTAATATGATTGTGGTATGGCTGGGTGTCGCCTTCTTTTATGTCACGCTGTATTTTGATATCCTGCGTAAGGTAATCGCCTACTTCGAAACCTTTAAGTTGCGCCGTTTGAACAGGCGACTTCAGAAGATCAGACCATAAATATCGTCTTATGAAGCTATTGGTAGCTTAGAAAAATGCAAGATATAATAGATAACTAGCCCTCCGCCAAGCGTAGGGCTAGTTCTATTTAATCCCTTTTGGGGTACTTTGTTGTTAAAGGAGAAATATTAGCGATAAGGATCGCAGCTTAAGATAAACTACTAAAATAGAAAAAGCCTCAGCTATTTCTAACTGAGGCTTTTGGGGTGGAAGACCGGTTTCGAACCGGCGACCTCTGGAACCACAATCCAGCGCTCTAACCAGCTGAGCTACAACCACCATTTTGTTTTGCGATTGCAAAGATAGTATTTGTGATTTAATATTTGCAATAAGAACAGGAAAAAATCAAAAAAAATTTTTCCTTTGCATTGTACTAGATAGGGTAGATATGAAGTTTTTCGCTGAGAATCAGAAAGTAGAAAAGGAATTGGAGTGGGTAATGAAAAAAGTGCGATTGCACATGAATGGGGCAACTACCGGTCAAATGGAGCAGGGTGGTGTTCATTACCGCATTAATTATGGGGTAGGAATTCCGCATTTAAAAGAGTTGGCCGGGCAATTACCGGTGAGTTATGAGTTGGCTGAGCGACTCTGGTTTCTTGAGATACGTGAAACTATGCTGCTGGCCGCTCTGAGGGTGCCCGCCGAAGATATGACAGCCGCGCGCTGTAAAGAGTGGGCAGTTAAGATTGTTAATACGGATTTAATAGAGCGTACGGCCCTGTTTCTTTGGGCGCGACTGCCTATTGTTGATAAGCTATTGCCGGAATGGTTAAAGGGCAATAACCATTATCTTAAGGCAACGGCCTATTATACCATCGGCCGTTTAATGCAGCGTGGCAGCAGCACGCATTATAACAGTGCTGAGTTAATTGCGAGTCTGGATAAGGAAAATGCACTTGTAGTTTATAAGGGTTTGTCTTTTGCCTTGCGAATGAATATGCGTCAGCAAAAAGGAGATGTAGCTGTTATTAAGAATTTTGCAGAAGAGTTGCGAAAGGATAATGATCATCATAAGCAGCTGATAGCGCAGGAGCTAATCAGTGAGTTGGCCATGTTGGATGATTTGTAGGCAGGATGCCTCGACGTCAATAAGTTTTTGAGTTAATGACGCTTCTTACTGCATGTAAATATCTATATTTGAGCATCTGACGGTATGGAGGGGTTTTATGATGATGAAGGGTAACTAGTAAACCTGCTTGTAATATGACTACTTTGGAGCAACACTTTGAAGCGTTTAGAAAGAACACCATAGGATGGGATGCACAAATAAAAACTCCTTATGGAATAAAGCCCCTGGTGTATGCTGATTGGATTGCCAGTGGCCGGCTGTATGGCCCCATCGAAAAGGTATTGCTTGAGAAGATGGGTCCCATGGTGGCCAATACTCATTCCGAGTCGAGCGATACGGGTATGATCATGACCAATATTTACAAGCACTCGCACCAGATTATTAAACGATACGTTAATGCAGGGCTTGATGATTTAATTATTACCGCTGGCTTTGGTATGACTAATGTGATAAACAAGCTACAGCGCATATTGGGTATGCGGGTGCCTGAGCAGGCACACGGCTTTTGTCATCTGCCGGCCGATCAGCGTCCTGTGGTTTTCATCACTCATATGGAGCATCATTCCAATCATACCTCATGGTTGGAGACCAATGCTGATGTGGTGGTGCTGGAGCCCGACGAGCATCTCCTCGTTAGGCCTGATGCTTTAAAGCGTGAGCTGGACAAATACAAGGGACGAACACTTAAGATTGGTTCTTTCACAGCTTGCTCCAATGTTACCGGCGTAAGAGTGCCATACCATGAGTTGGCCCGCATCATGCATCAGCATGGAGGCTTCTGTTTTGTCGATTTCGCCGCCTCGGCACCCTACGATGATATTAATATGCACCCGGGCGATCCGCTGGAAAGTCTGGATGCCATCTTTTTTTCTCCTCATAAATTTCTGGGTGGTCCCGGCAGCTCTGGCGTAATGGTGTTTAACCGTGCCTTGTATCATAATTCGGCACCCGATAACTCGGGCGGAGGTACTGTTGATTGGACCAATCGCTGGGGAAAGTATCGTTATGTGGATGATATTGAGGCACGCGAAGATGGCGGCACACCCGGTTTTCTGCAATCCATAAAGGCGGCCCTTGTACTTCGGCTGAAAGAGCAGATGGGTGTGGATAAAATACATGCGAGAGAAGAGCAGATTATAGCCCGTATTCTGGCTGCTTTTCGTCGCATGCCGGGTATGAATATCCTGGCTGATAATGTGGATCAGCGCCTGGGCGCTATCTCCTTTTATATCGATAAACTACACTTTAACTTGGCTGTGCGACTGTTAAATGATCATTATGGCATTCAGGTGCGGGGTGGTTGCTCCTGTGCAGGCACCTACGGTCATTACCTGCTGCATGTTGATTATTACACCTCCAATAAAATTACCAGTAAGATTAACAAAGGCGACCTTTCTGATAAGCCCGGCTGGGTGCGTCTTTCGGTCCATCCAACCATGAGCGATAATGAGGTGGACTATTTGATTAAAGCCGTAGGCTATGTGGCAGAGAACTGGATGGCAATGAGCCGCGATTATAATTATTTGGCCAGTCACAATGCTTATTATCACAAGGATACTGTCACTCCTCTCCTACCGCACGATTATGATTCCTGGTTTTCTTTCTAAACAAATTTTGTATTCTGGTGGTACAAGGCCCATCAGTCTATAATTTATTTAGTTATTCTTTCTGTGTGCTTATATCCATTCATCTTAGCTACAGGACGCACTGCATAAGGGAAAGCGTGGGTAAAATAGTGCTTGTTTACTGGTATAATTAAATTATTCGGCTATTTTTGTACTTAACCCTTCGGTTTACCAAAATTTCTATAAAAAAGAGTGTTAATGAAAGTAGTCGAGGTTTTAGATAAGCAGTCGCAAAAGCAGTTTTTAGATGTTGTCGATCTCATCTATAAAGATGATGAAGCTTATGTGCGTCCCTTGGATGGGATGATTGAAGAGGTGTTCGACCCTGCACAGAATTCTTTTTTTACCCATGGTAAGGCTACTCGTTTTATCCTGATAAGAAAGGGTGAAGTGATTGGTCGTGTAGCTGCATTTATCAATTACAACAAAGCGAATGGTTATGAACAGCCTACCGGCGGAATGGGCTTTTTCGAAAGTATCAACGATAGAGAGGTAGCTTTTACCCTCCTAAAAGCTGCTGAAAACTGGCTGAAAAGCAATGATATGGAAGCCATGGACGGCCCAATAAACTTTGGGGAGAACGATACCTTTTGGGGGTGTTTGGTCGATGGTTTTACCCAGCCCGGTTTTGGTATGCAGTATAATCCTCCCTATTACCGACAGTTTTTTGAGGATTATGGATTCACTACCTACTACGAGCAAATAACCAGTCATCTCGACTTGACGGTGCCCTTTCCGGAGCGTTTCTGGAAGATTGCCGGATGGGTAGTCAGGAAAGAAGGTTTTTCATTTAAACACTTTAAGATAAGTGAGGCCGATAGTTTTATCGATGACTTTGAAAAAGTATATAATGATGCCTGGCGTTTTCATGAAAACTTTACGCCCATTGATAAAAAAATGCTGAAGGCTACTATGGATAAAGCCAAGTCATTTATGATGGAAGACTTGATCTGGTATGCCTATCATGAAAATAAGCCCATTGGCTTTTTGGTGCTTTTCCCAGACGTGAATCAAATTCTTAAACATTTTAACGGCCGCCTTACATTTTTGAATAAACTCCGTTTCTGGTGGATGAAGCGGAATAACTATATGACGAGGGCAAGGGTTGTTATCTTGGGTGTGGTACCTAAGTTTCAGCGATCGGGCATTGAGTCGGGGCTTTTCTGGCACCTCAAGGGTGCGATTGATAAGAATCCGCAGCTCAAAGAGTTGGAAATCTCCTGGGTGGGCGATTTTAACCCGAAGATGCGCGCATTGCAAGAATCCATGGG
The DNA here is from genome assembly GCF_050589825.1 of Carboxylicivirga longa. Classification (NCBI taxonomy): domain Bacteria; kingdom Pseudomonadati; phylum Bacteroidota; class Bacteroidia; order Marinilabiliales; family Marinilabiliaceae; genus Carboxylicivirga; species Carboxylicivirga longa. The sequence continues at coordinate 18,166 of NZ_JBNGOZ010000014.1, forward strand.
GGCTGCCTTTGGTAAAAAACACATCACCTACAGGTATTTGTTTAATAATAAAACCAATGAAGAAGTAAGGGCATCATCCATACCCGTTGACACCAAGTATAATGCGGCTGCAGAAAAAGAATTATAAATTTCAGAGATTAAATGCATTAAAAGCTTTGTAGGTTAAAATTTATAATTTACCTTTGCAGCCCGATAGGAACAAGAATACTAAAGAAATAAATTATATAACAATGAAACAGGGAATTCATCCAGACAATTACAGGTTGGTAGCATTTACCGACATGTCTAATGGGGATACGTTCATAACTCGTTCTACTGTTAACACTAAAGATACTGTTGAAATCGACGGCGTTGAATATCCTCAGGTTAAGTTAGAAATTTCAAGTACGTCTCACCCATTTTATACTGGTAAGATGAAACTTGTTGATACTGCAGGACGTGTAGATAAGTTCATGAGCAGATACCAAAAGCACTTCGACAAGCGTAAATAATTACGTTTTGTGTGATAAGATATTAAGCTTCGGATTTTCCGAAGCTTTTTTTTTACAATTATTGTAAATTGTGGCTTATTTTTTTGTTGATAGAAAATAGCAGGTTATGAACCTCATATTGTTTGATAATGCATTTCGCAGTGGTATGTTGCCACTGACCTTTACGCGCCCACAGGCTGCTTTACGCATTGGCATTCTAACAGTGAAAGAGAAATGGGAGCTTCACCTCGCTGCTGAAGGCAGTTATCTGACAAGTCCCGTTTTGACGCCAAAATTTCCTATGAAGCAAGCTGATGATAATTTGTGCATATCGGCTTCTTTATTGCCTGACACTGCGCTGGTGAATGCCATTGTGAGTTTGAATAAGCAGCAGGCACTCGTGAAGGACGGTATGCTGCTGGCCGTGCGCTGTGGCAAGCGCGATTTGGAGGCAGTTCGTGATGAGCAGCTGGCACTCTTTGAGTGCGTCGAGTACACGGCGGAGCTCAGATATCTGGATAAAGTGCATTGTATTATCAGCAATAATAGAGACGAGATCGTGCGTGATTTCGCCTTACTGACAAAGGGACGCCGTTCACAGGCTATCGACGAAAGCGTAACGCTTGTGGGTGTGAAGCAGCAGCCTGAGTTGGCTCAACAGATCTTTATTGAAGAGGGTGCTCAGGTGGGATATTGCTATTTAAATCCAACAGAAGGTCCTATTTATATAGGAAAGGATGCGATAATAGCCGAGGGTGCTATGCTGCGCGGTCCGCTGGCCATTGGTGAAGCGGCGCAGATAAGCCTTGGCGCTAAACTGCTGCCGGGTACTACCGTGGGTCCCTGGTCCAAAGTGGGAGGTGAAGTGAGCAATGCCGTTATCAGTGGATACTCCAATAAAGTACATGATGGATATCTGGGCGATTCTGTTTTGGGAGAGTGGTGTAATCTGGGAGCTGCCACCAATACCTCCAACCTGAAAAATGATTTTGCCCTAGTGAAGCTATGGGATTATAGTACAGGTCGCTTTGCACGAACTAATTTGCAAATGTGTGGCCTTGTAATGGGCGATTACTCGCGTTGTGCCATCAGTACAACTTTTAACTCAGGCACTGTAGTCGGCGTTGGCAGTAATATATTCGGTAGTGGTTTTCCCCGAAATTTCGTACCTTCTTTTGTGATTGGTGGCGCACAAGGCTATAAGGTAAATGGCTTGAAGACGATGTTGAAAACTGCCAACATTGCCATGGAGCGAAGGGGAAGTGCACTGAGCGAGGCCGATGTTGCGGTATTGCAAAATGTGTTTGATGAAACTCAGGTATACCGAGCCTCCCTAAAATAATTTTGGCACACCAATTGACAATAGCAGAGGCGTATAGTTTGTGGGTGTCAAGCCGACAAATTGTCATAAATGACTTCCAATAAGAGATGATATATATGGATAATAATAAATTTGGTCTTGAAACGATGCTTGTGTCTGATGTTTTTGAGTCTGATGCTGAGTTTATTCCAATAGTAACGGATGAAGATGAACAAAATGTCAGGGCTTTTGAAGTGCCTGACATACTGCCAATATTACCCCTGCGTAACACGGTTCTATTTCCGGGGGTAATCATTCCCATTTCTATTGGAAGGGATAAATCACTGAAGTTAATTCGCGATATACAAAAGTCAAAAGGTGTTTTTGGTGCAGTAGCACAAAAAAATATCAAGGACGATAATCCACAAAAGGACGATCTTTTCGAGATTGGTACCGTGGCGAAAGTCATCAAGGTGCTGGAAATGCCTGATAATTCCACTTCGGTGATTATACAGGGTAAAAAGCGTTTTCAGTTAGAGGAGATGGTGACCGATGAGCCTTACCATAAGGCCAAAGTGAAGGGGCTGGATGATGACATTGATGAGGCGCAGAAAGGTGAGTTTGAGGCGGTAGTTAGCTCAATTAAGGATTTATCGTTGCGCGTGATAAAAGCATCATCCAATGTGCCACCTGAGGCTTCTTTCGCCGTTAAAAATATTGAAAACGATGCCTTTCTTATCAATTTTGTGTGCTCTAATTCCGATATCAGTGTTGAGCAGAAACAGGAATTACTGGATAAGAACAGCTTGTTTGAAAGGGGGATGTTGTTGCTCGAGCATTTAGCACGTGAGGTGCAGATGCAGGAGCTGAAGAGCGATATACAGAGCCGGGTGAAACAGGATATTGATCAGCAGCAGCGTGAATATATGTTGCAGCAGCAGATCAAGACCATTCAGGATGAGCTGGGCTCAAGTCCTATTGAGCAGGAGATCAAAGACCTGAAGGAGAAGGCCAAGAAGAAAAAATGGAGCAAAGAAGTTAAGGATCTTTTTAAGAAGGAGCTCGATAAGTTGCAGCGCCTGAATCCGGCAGCCGGCGAGTATTCTGTACAGCATAACTATTTGCAGACCCTCATTGACCTGCCGTGGAATGAGTTTACGAAGGATAACTACGATTTAAATCGTGCCGAGCGTATATTAGATCGTGATCATTATGGGCTTGATAAGGTAAAGGAGCGCATTCTTGAACACCTGGCAGTGCTCAAGTTAAAGGGTGAGTTAAAGTCGCCCATCATCTGTTTATACGGCCCTCCTGGGGTGGGTAAAACATCGCTTGGTAAATCCATTGCCGAATCCCTGGGGCGCAAATACGTGCGTATGTCACTGGGTGGTGTGCATGATGAGGCCGAGATACGTGGTCATCGTAAAACCTATATTGGTGCAATGCCGGGCCGTATCATTCAGAGCATAAAGAAGGCCGGCGCCGCTAACCCGGTTTTCATACTCGATGAGATTGACAAAGTAAATGCCAGTGCACACGGTGATCCTTCGGCTGCTTTGCTTGAAGTATTAGATCCTGAGCAGAACGAGCATTTTCATGACAACTTCCTGGAGGTGGATTTCGACTTGTCAAAAACTATGTTTGTGGCTACCGCCAATACCCTGGGTGGCATCTCACAACCTTTACTTGACCGTATGGAGCTGATTGATGTGAGTGGCTACATTCTGGAGGAAAAGACGGAGATTGCCCGGCGTCACCTGCTACCTAAGCAGATGGAAAACCATGGTATTGCCAAGGGAACCATCTCGGTAAGTAAAAAAGTACTGTCGTACATTGTGGAGTCCTATACCCGCGAATCGGGCGTGCGGGAACTGGATAAGGTGTTGGCGAAATTGTGCCGTAAGGTAGCGCTTAAGATTGCCAAGGAGGAAGATCTGAAGAAGACCATCTCTGTTAAGGATGTAACCACTTACCTGGGTGTGCCTCGTTTCTCAAAGGATAAATGGCAGGACAATGAAACGGCCGGTGTCGTTACAGGCTTGGCATGGACAGCTGTAGGCGGTGAGATTTTATTTGTTGAAACAAGCCTGAGTAAAGGAAAAGGGAAGCTTACCCTGACGGGTAATCTGGGTGATGTGATGAAAGAGTCGGCCCTGCTGGCTCTTGAATACCTGAAGGCCAACGCTGAAAAGCTAGGTATTAAGAATGAAGCTTTTGATGAGTGGAATGTGCATGTGCACGTGCCCGAAGGTGCTATACCGAAAGATGGTCCTTCAGCCGGCGTTACCATGGTTACATCGCTGGCCTCAGCCTTTACGCAGCGTAAGGTAAGGGCACGCCTGGCAATGACGGGTGAGATTACCTTGCGGGGTAAAGTACTGCCCGTAGGAGGTATTAAAGAAAAGATATTGGCGGCCAAACGGGCCGGCATCACCGATGTTATTCTTTCGCAAGAAAATGAAAAGGATATCGAGGAGATCAACGATATTTATCTGGAAGGTCTTAACTTCCATTTTGTAAAAGAAGTGTCGGAGGTATTGAAGCTGGCCTTGCTTGATGAAAAGGTAAAAAATGCCTTGAGCATATAAGCGGGCATGGTTCAAATAATATTAAGATCAGCGGCTAAGCATAATGTTTAGCCGCTGTTTAGTTTATTGATTCTGAAAATTAGGCTGCAATTGCTTATCAATACTCATTTCCCGACAATAAGTTTCCTCAAAGGCTATCATCACCTCTTCCAATGCGCCGGAGAGGCGAACTAACGATTTGCGCATAATAGCCTTGGGTATGTGCTGGTAATAGGCTTGCGCCAGGGCTCCGGTAATGCTTGCGATGGTGTTGCTGGGACCGCCCATTAGCACGGCCTTGCGTATGGCATCTTCAAAGCTGGAAGCATGTAAAAAAGCCATGATGGCGCAGGGTACTGGTGATTGATATTTTCGCTGTAGTGCAGTCGCGCAGTCTATATTCCATTCCTGAGGCAGGACATAACCTATTTCCTCTTCCATAAATGCCTTCACCTGTTCTTTATTGCGAGTTTCACGTGCTAAATAAATGGCACCACAGAATGCTTTTGAGGCTTTAATCTTTGCAGGGTCGACGTGGGTGATGATCGTTGCTTTTTCGGCCTCCGCCATGGCTGCCTCAAGTGAGGGAGCTGCAAAGCCAATGGGACTAATGCGCCGGGCAGCTCCGTCGCCCCTGCTCTTGTATATCTCTGTGGGCTTATCGCTGAGTGCCCATTCCAGAAATTCGGGCTGATAACCTGCCCTGGGGAATTTTCGTGTCCATTGCTTTAAGGCGGTGTCGTAGGCAATCCCGTTTAGGATGGCATCGGCCGTGGCAATGGTTAGTATGGTGTCATCCGTATAGGAAGAAATGGGTTTCAGAAGTTGGAAATCAATATTTGTGTGCGGCGAATGGATAAATGCCGACCCAATGATATCTCCTACAATTGCTCCTCTCATGGTTTCACATTTAGGTTTGGTACAGCAAAAATAGTGTTTCCCCTCGTGAGATTTTCTATGCGGCTGTGCCCTTGTGGTTAATACTTCTTTTTCAGCGACTAACATAAGGAAGTTTTTGACGAATGATGTTTCAATTTCGCTTCGTTAACTTGATTTTACAGGATATTTTGTCGTGCTTATATTTTAGTTTTCAAATTGATATCAACATGGGTGAGCGTCTTAAATATTTTCTTGGATTCATTATTGCCTGTGTCTCCATCTTTCTCCTTTGGTACTTCAGAGCGGTGGTTTCATTTCTGATCGTCTCGGCTGTTTTGTCGTTAGTGGCCCGCCCGATATTTGATGTAATTAAACGACTGAAGATAAAAAGGTGGCAACCTTCTAATACGCTGGGGGCCTTACTTACGGTGGTCACCCTTTGGGTTTTTGTACTTTTGTTTTTTCGGGCGAGTGTGCCCTTTGTGGTAAAGGAGATTCATTTTTTGTCAAGTGTGGACTTAAATGCCGTTTTTGATAAGTCAGAGCGCTTATTCGGAACTACCCTTGGTTTTTTGAGAGATTCAGAGTTTGGCCGGGCTGGGTTGGAGGTTGTGGAGGAGCAGCTGAAGGAAACAGCACTTACTTTTTTCGATTTTTCACGTTTGCGGGATATCTTCTCCAGCCTGGTTGCTTTTTTGGGCGGGGTATTTATTTTCGCCTTCAGTGTTTCGTTCATCACTTTCTTTTTCATTAAAGAGGAGTGGTTGCTCATTGAAGGACTGCTATTGTTTGTTCCCAATCATTACGAAGGAGGTTTGCGCCATATGCTGGGTTCTATAAAAACCTTATTGCGGCGTTATTTTATTGGTATCATTCTACAGGTTATTCTCATTAGTGCCTTTGTTACCCTGGGGCTATCTTTGGTAGGACTGGCCTTGCAGCATGCCGTTATTATTGGGTTATTCTCCGGCTTTATTAATGTAATACCCTATATGGGTCCGCTTATTGGTGCTTTCTTTGGTTTTTTGGTTGCCATCGTTGTGTATGTTCAAATGCTGGTGCCACCCGATTTTATGCATTATATGTTTGGGGTATTCATTGTTTTTTTAATTGTGCAATTGCTCGATAATTTAGTGTTTCAGCCTTTTATCTTCTCGGCCAGCGTGCGTGCTCATCCCCTGGAGATATTTATACTTATTCTGGCTGCCGGATACATGTCGGGCATTATTGGTATGTTTCTGGCCATTCCGGTTTATACCATTATTCGAGTAGTAGCTAAAGAGTTTTTTAACAACTATAAGCTAGTGCAAAAGCTTACCGAAAAAATTAAAGAATAGCAGTTTTAGAATATCTTACACGGGCATAAACAATTTATGCCTTGGTTCGTTATCAATCATTGAAACTGGTAACTGTTAAAAAATAACAACAAAATATAAAAGAACCTGAGTGGTGTTCAACTAGCTTTCAGAATCAGTGACACTCTTCAGAAACTAATTGAAATGTATTATGGTAAAGACTTTATTCAGGTCCCCTTTCCAAAGTAAATTCATACTAAAGTTTTTCGGTGCCTTTCTTACCTTGTATGCTGTCTCGTTATTAACGATTCAGGTTTACGCGCAAAAAAGCGAGCCGGCGCCTGATTTAAAAGTTGGTGAGCGACTTTTTTATGGTTTGATACCCGCTGGTTTAGGAGCCCAATCCTGTGTGTCCTGTCACACCACGCACTCAGCGGATACCATTAACTGGAACCCTTCGGCTTTGGAAATGGCCAAGGTAGCTGCCGACATGGATTTGGCTACTTTTAAAGAGCACTTGCTCACACCCTCGGGGGCCCTGCGCGAGAAAGTTCACGTTCGCTATCAGTTAAGCGATGAGCAGCTTTTTCACTTGCAAGGCTATTTGAAGCAGCTTGTCGATACAGGGCTTGATGACCCGCCATTGTCAATGAATAAACTTCTGCTTTTTCTTTTATTGGGCCTGGTGATGACCGTTGCCCTGGTGGATTTGTTCTATACTAAGAAGTTGCCTTACAAGGCCATTCATGTGTTAATCATTGTGTTTGGAGTCAGCTATCAGTTGAAGCTGGTGGCACACGAAGCCATTGATCTGGGAAGAAGCGAGGACTACATGCCGGATCAGCCTATTAAATTCTCGCACAAGATACATGCCGGAGACAATAAAATTGATTGTTTGTATTGTCATTCTAACGCCGACGAAGGTAAGTCGGCCGGTATTCCCAGTGCCGGAATGTGTATGAACTGTCACCAAGTGGTGCGCAACGGCACTAACTCAGGGCAGTTTGAAATAGCCAAGGTGGTGGATGCCTACGAAAATAACAAAGACATAGAATGGGTGCGCATACATAACTTACCCGATCACGTTTTCTTCAGTCATGCTCAGCATGTTAATGTGGGAGAGCGCGACTGTCAGGAATGCCATGGTGTGGTGGAAGAAATGCATATTCTTAAGCAGGAACATGATTTGTCGATGAAGTGGTGCCTCGATTGTCATAAGGAGACAAAGGTGAACTTTATGGGTAACGATTATTACAAAACCTTTGAAGCTTTACACAAAGATTTAGCAGAAGGTGTTCGAGACTCTATTCAGGCAGTTGATATTGGCGCTAACGATTGTATGAAATGTCATCATTAATTGTGAATGATATTTAAGATACAAGATAAGAAGCATCTCTACACTTGTGTTTTGATGCTAAATAAAGAAAATATGAAACGGCCATGCAAATTTGATTGTCCAAATCAAGACACAGGCGGATGATCAAATTTATTTGGGAGTTCCATCTGGCCATTGAAAAATAAATTTAAAGCGATGAAAGAATACTGGAGAAGCCTTGAAGATTTATTACCTGCTGAAGAAGTTCCGCAAGAGAAGAAATCTTCTGTTGTATTTTCTGATGCGGATTCGTCTAAAAATACCCGTCGTGACTTTCTGAAGTACTTCGGCTTTAGTATTGCTTCGGCCGCAGTTTTAGCCGGATGCGAGCGGCCCGTTAAGAAAGCTATCCCCTATTTAATACAGCCCGAGGAAGTTAAGCCCGGAACAGCTAACTATTATGCATCTACCTTTTATGATGGTGCCGAGATGGTGCCCATCCTGGTGAAGGTGCGCGATGGCCGTCCTATCAAAATTGAGGGTAATGATCTTTGCCAGATGACGGGTGGATCTGCTTCGGCACGTGTGCAGGCTTCTTTATTGAATTTATATGACGAGTCGCGTCCGGCTCAGCCAACCATTGACGGCAACCCTGTTCGGTGGGACGATGTGGATGCAAAAATGTCAGAGATTTTAACAAGCTGGGATGTCTCCCAAGAATTTGTCCTTGTTACACCTAGTATAATCAGTCCTTCTACCCAAAAGCTGATAGCAGATTTTATGGCACGGTACCCCTTTGTGGTTCACGAAACCTTTGATGCCTTCTCCTATTCGGCTTTGCGTAAGGCTTATCAACAAAGTTTTGGCGAGGCCATTATTCCATCTTTCCGCTTCGATAAGGCAAAGCTGGTAGTGGGTTTCAACGCCGATTTTCTGGGAACCTGGTTGCAACCAACTGCCTTTGGCAGGCAGTATTCTTCGGCAAGAAAACTCACAGGGGGGCAGCGTGAAATGATGCGTCATATTCAGTTTGAGCCCATTATGAGCTTAACAGGCTCCAATGCCGATGAGCGGGTACCCATGTCGGCAATGGATGAAGGATATTACCTGAATAGCTTGTATTTGGCGGTTGCTCATCGATCGGGATTAGTGGTGGCAATGGTAAAAGGCCCCGATGAAATTGATAAGGTAGCCGATGAGTTGGTGAAACACAGAGCTCAGTCTCTGGTGGTTTCCGGCAGTAATGATGTGGCTATTCAAAGTTTAGTAGTAAAGATTAATCACTTGTTGAATAACTATGGCAAGACCATCCTGACTGATCAGCCGATTAATTTGTACCAAGGGAGTGATCTTAACTATGATGCTTTGCTAAGTCGCATGGAGGCCAATAAAGTAGGGGGCGTTCTTTTTTGGGAAACTAATCCTGTTTATCATGCACCGCTTAACGGCCGCACTGAAGAGGCCATTAAAAGAGTACCGCTTCGGATGGCTGTTCAATCGCAGCAAACCGAAACATCTTTGCTTTGTAACTATGAATTACCTGCTCCTCACTTTTTGGAGCGTTGGGACGATACGGAATTGATTAAGGGTGTTTACACCCTCACCCAGCCTGCCATTCGTCCGCTTTTTAAAACGCGTATAGCGCAAGAAAACTTGATGGCCTGGGCTGGTATTGAAGGTTCTTACTACGATTATATCAAACTATATTGGAAAGAAAATATTTATACACCATCCTTAGCTCAAGGCAAGCAGTTCGAAACATTTTGGAAGACAAGCCTGCGCGATGGTATTGTAGAAGATACTAATCGGCAGGGGACGAGCTTAGCATTCAGGGAGGATAATACATCAAATGCAAGGGGAAACTTTGGTTCAAGGGCTTCTTCAAACGATCTGGAATTGGTTTTATATCAGAATGTGCCATTGGGTGATGGTACACTGGCCAACAACCCCTGGTTGCAAGAGTTACCCGAGCCTGTGTCGCGTGTTTGCTGGGACAACTATGTATCTGTTTCACCTGCATTTGCTGCCTTGAGGGGCTGGTCACAAGGTGATGTATTGGATGTGAATGGTGTTGAGTTGCCTGTGTTGGTACAACCCGGTCAGGCGCGCAACACATTAGCTGTTGCAGTGGGTTATGGTCGCTCCAATGCGGGGCGTGTGGCCACTGATTTGGGCAAGAATGTATATCCGTTAGTGACATTAAATAAGGGGCATCGCTCCTATGTAGTGCACAAAGTGGAAGCTGCCGCCACCGGAGCAACTTATGAATTAGCGGCCACCCAATCGCACCACTCCATGGAAGGACGTGCCTTAGTGCGAGAAACAACCATTTCGGAGTATCTGAATAATCCGGCATCGGGCAATGAGATGCATGCGAAAATAGAGAAACTGCATACCTCGCTGTATAAAAAGCATGAATACAAAGGTCATCATTGGGGTATGGTCATCGACCTGAATTCGTGCATTGGTTGTAACGCCTGTGTGGTCGCCTGTTCGGCCGAAAATAATGTGCCCGTGGTGGGGCGTAACGAAGTACGTCGCTCGCATGAGATGCACTGGCTTCGCCTGGATCGTTACTATGCAGGAGATAGCCACAACCCTGAGGTTGTGCGGCAACCGGTAATGTGCCAGCACTGCGATAATGCACCCTGTGAAAATGTATGTCCGGTGGCTGCAACCAACCATAGTTCGGAAGGAATTAACCAGATGGCTTACAACCGTTGCATTGGTACCCGATACTGCAATAATAACTGTCCGTATAAAGTGCGTCGTTTCAACTGGTTCGATTATACCGGTGCCGATGCCATACCCAATAACCGTGTGGACGTGGCGGGCATGACGCTTGACCTGAAACGCATGGTGCTCAATCCGGATGTGACGGTACGTGCCAAAGGGGTCATTGAAAAATGCTCCATGTGTATTCAACGCATTCAGGATAAGAAGCTAATCGCCAAGAAAGCAGGGAGACAATTGGCCGATGGAGAAATTAAAACCGCTTGTCAGCAAACTTGCCCTGCCGATGCTATCACTTTTGGCGATATGAACGATCCCAATAGTAAAGTATCTCAATTAATAAAAGATGCCCGCCAATATGGCTTGCTCGAAGAGTTACACACCCTACCATCTGTAGTGTACCTAACGAAAGTAAGAAATAAAGACAAAAATAAAACCCTAAGCTAATGCATGTATCACCTCTTAGAGAGCCACTGATTAGTGGTGAAAAAAGCTATACTAAAGTTACCGAGGATATCTATGCCCCGATGACCGGTAAGGCCGGGAAATTTTGGTTTGGCGGCCTTTCATTAGCCTTAATTGCCCTGGGTTTTGGCCTTTTTTCCATCTTTATTACTGTGTGGCAGGGTATTGGCACCTGGGGTGTTGACCGAACCATTGGCTGGGGCTGGGGCATCACTAACTTTGTGTGGTGGGTTGGTATTGGCCATGCCGGTACCTTTATATCCGCCATTTTGTTGTTGTTCCGTCAGAAATGGCGTACTTCCATCAACCGCAGTGCAGAGGCTATGACCATCTTTGCTGTAATGTGTGCCGGCTTGTTTCCCCTTCTCCACATGGGACGCTTGCCTTTGGGTTTCTTTATCTTTCCCTATCCTAATACGCGTGATGTGTGGGTGAATTTTAACTCCCCGTTATTGTGGGACGTTTTTGCCATTTCCACTTACCTAACGGTGTCGCTATTGTTCTGGTACATGGGACTTATCCCCGATATTGGCACCATACGCGATCGTCTGAAGGAAGGAATTAAAAAGAAAATATATGGATTCCTGAGTTTTGGCTGGACAGGATCAGCGCGTCACTGGGCACGTCACGAATCCATGAGTTTGATATTGGCCGGATTAGCAGCACCACTGGTATTGTCGGTACACACCATTGTAAGCTTCGATTTTGCCACCTCGGTGATACCCGGTTGGCACACCACCATCTTCCCTCCTTACTTTGTGTCGGGGGCTGTATTTTCAGGTTTTGCCATGGTGCTTACCCTTATGATTATAACGCGAAAAGCTATTAATCTGGAAGCCTATATTACCCGTGCCCATCTGGAGAGCATGAACAAGATTATCATCGCCACGGGTTCCATTGTGGGCATTGCCTATATCACAGAGCTGTTCATTGCCTGGTACTCGGGGGTGGTGTATGAGCAATATGCTTTTATCAACCGGGCTTTCGGCCCTTATTGGTGGGCTTATTGGATAATGATGACCTGTAATGTAATTACGCCACAGCTTTTCTGGATCAAGAAGATACGTCGCAGCTTTGTGGCTACTTTCATCATTTCCATCTTTGTGAATATCGGTATGTGGTTCGAGCGCTTTGTAATTATCGTTACCTCGCTGCACCGCGATTTCCTGCCGTCGAGCTGGAGTATGTATTCTCCAACATGGGTAGAGGTAGGTATCTACCTGGGTACCTTCGGGCTCTTCTTCACGCTCTTCTTTTTATTTATCCGTTTCTTCCCGGTAATCGCTATTGCCGAGGTGAAAAGTGTTTTAAAAACCTCAAGCGAAAAGTTTATTAAGAAAGGAAAGTAATTATGGCACAAAAATCTTATGTAACAGGCTATTATTGGGATGATAAGGATCTTATAGAGGGCATTCGCACCTTACAGAACAATAACATTGATATTGCAGATGTGCGCACCCCCTTCCCCGTTCATGGATTGGATAAGGTATTAAAGATGCGTCGTTCGCGTTTGCCCCGAGCAGGATTTGTGGCCGGTGTGATGGGAGCTGCTATTGGCTTTGGTTTTCAGGCTTGGGTATTTACCGAAGCGTGGCCACTGAATTTTGGGGGTAAGCCCTTCTTATCAGTTCCATCTTTTATACCGGTAACTTTTGAGCTGACTGTTTTGATGGCCGCTTTTGCCCTGGTATTTGGTTTTTTAATCAGTAGCAAGTTGGGACCGGGTGCCGATACCATAATATTTGATGAGGAAGTGACCAACGATCGTTTTCAGATTGTGCTGGAAGTGAATGAAGGTAACAGTGATGTATTGCAAGCGGCATTGAGTCAGGCAGGTGCTGAGGGTGTTAAGCGGCATGATATATAAAAATATATGGGTAATGAGATGTGAGTAATGAGACGAATGGCATTGTCTGAAATGAGTTGAACAAAGCTCAATTTGCTTATCATCTATTATTAATTGAAAATGGAAAGTTTCGGGCTTGGTGCTGTGAATAGAGGACTTCGGACTTGAAACAAATAATCAATTCGACAATTATAAACTATGTATAAGTCATTTGAATTTTCGAAAAAGATAAGATCCACTGTAATCGCGGTTGTTCTTGTTGGGGCCGTGTTGGCAATGGCAGGCATGGCGATGAATCTGGACCACACTCACCGTATATGGGCCAATGTGCTGCTCAATGGCTTTTTCTTTCTTGGCATTGCCATCTGTGCCGCTTTCTTTGTGATTGTGCATGTTTTGGGCGAATCGGGATGGCAAACGGCGGTACAGCGCATTCCTGAGGCCATGTCGATGTATGTACCCGTGGGAGGAGTTTTTATGCTGCTGGTATTGGTAGGCATGCACGATATATACCATTGGAGTCATACTGAGCAGCTTGATGAGGTGTTGCAGGGCAAGGCAGCCTATTTGAATCCATTGTTTTTCAGTCTTCGCACGGTGGCTTACATCCTTATTTGGAGTCTGTTGGTTTTGTGGTTCAGGAGGGTTTCGCTGAAAACGGATGAAGATGCTGATACCCGGCTTTTTCATAAGCAACGCACCATTGCCGGAATATTCATTGTTATTTTTGCAGTTACCAGTTCTACCTCGGCCTGGGATTGGATTATGTCCATTGATGCTCATTGGTTTAGTACGCTGTTTGGCTGGTATATGTTTATCAGCACCTTTGTAACAGCCATTGCCGTCATTATCATATTGCTTATTGTACTCCGTCGTATGGGTTACATGGAGCATATTAACGAGGAGCATTTGCACGATTTGGGTAAGTATCTGTTTGGCTTTAGTATTTTCTGGGCTTACCTGTGGGTGTCGCAATATCTGTTGATATGGTACAGTAATATACCGGAAGAAACCATTTACTATGTGAAGCGCATACAGGACTTTGAAGGGTGGTTTTATGCCAATGTTATCGTTAATTTCCTGGCGCCCTTCCTAATATTAATGGCACGGGGTACCAAACGTAAGCTTAACTGGTTGTTGTTGGCCGCTATCATTGCTTTTGTGGGGCATTGGATAGATATGTACCTGGGCATAATGCCTGGCGCTGTGGGGCATGCTGAATTTGGTATTTTGGAGATTGGTATGACGGTTATGACAGCCGGTATTTTTCTGCTGGTATTCTTTGCGGCTTTTGCAAAGGCACCCGTCGTTCCTGAAAATCATCCGTTTTTAAAAGAAAGCTTTGATTATGACAATATTCGCTAGAGAGATGAAGTATTTATCTGCATTAAAAACAATGGGTGTTACCGTCCTCGCTTTGTTGCTGCTGACCGCTTGTGATAAGGATCGGAATAAGCCGGGTTACAGCTATTTCCCTGACATGGAGCAGTCGCAGGCCTATGAAACTTATACATCCAACCCCAATTGGGCCAACGGACGCACCAATCAGTTGCCGGTGGAAGGAACCGTTCCACGTGAAATGGTGCCCTATGATTTTGAGAAGACTGAAGTCAACCGCATTTGGGCCGGTCAGGAGTTGGTCAATCCTTATGCTCATGATGCTAATGTGTTGGCGGAAGGGAAACGCCTTTACGATATCTACTGCCTGCATTGCCATGGCGGCCTGGGAGATGGTAAAGGGCACTTATATACCTCGCAGAAATATCTGTTCCTGCCTGCTGATCTTAATTCGGAAAAGATACGCAACAACCCGGATGGTGAGATATTTCAGGTGATTACTGTTGGTTATGGCGTAATGGGTGCCCATGGAGCACAGATATTGCCTGAGGAACGTTGGAAGATTATTACTTACATACGTGAAGAGTTGCATGTTAAGGCCGCTAAAGCCGCCGCCGAAAAGGCAGCGGAACAAGCTGAGAAAGAAGGTGGGAAAGCAGAAAAGTCGGAATCATAGTGGGCTTAAAACCAATACGCAACGGTCCGGTACGATGCTTTCCTCCGGGCTGTTATGTTCTTGTTAATATTGTGTAGTAGTTATCTGTCCCGTTTCGGATGCTTGTGTCATGTTTTTACGGCGTAGTTCCAGTGCATTTTCAAGGCGGATACGGTAGCCGTTTTTAAAAGCCATAATGTGTGCCTGTTTAAAACCCATCTGTTGCACAATGGAGAGAAATTTAACAGCCTCGTCGTAGTCAACAAACTCTCCCAGTGTAAACTGATGTATGTTCTCGTAGTCATCTTGTTTTAGGCCTAGCATATTATCTTTGTATTCACTTAGGTCAAGGTCTTTATAGGCACCAATCTGAATGGCAAATAGTACGCCATCGTATCCTTCCTTTCGCAAAGCTGAAGGATGCGTGTTATAGGTAATTTTCTGCAGGGAGTCGGGGTTAATAGGCTTTTCGATATACACGGTAT
Organism: Carboxylicivirga longa; assembly: GCF_050589825.1. Taxonomy (NCBI): domain Bacteria; kingdom Pseudomonadati; phylum Bacteroidota; class Bacteroidia; order Marinilabiliales; family Marinilabiliaceae; genus Carboxylicivirga; species Carboxylicivirga longa. The sequence goes on from NZ_JBNGOZ010000014.1 coordinate 33,514, forward strand.
CGGTTTGGATGATAAGCTCTGAAGTATTGTTTGTAGTGGGTATTCGTATAAAGCCCTGAAGGAGTAAAAACAGGAATAGGGTGAACGAAAATACAAGGGTGAAAGCCAGCCAAAGGCGCAGGCTACCAATCTTGATCGTCTGTTTCTTGTGGCTCTCTCGCAGGCGTATCAGCTCCGCATTAACGGCGTCGAGACGCAGCTTCAACTTGTGCTCAGGGAAATGATCATCGGCTACGGGCATCACAGGGTGTTTATTGTTGTTACGAATTTAACAGTTTGTAACGATCCTGTAAACCTTTGTACCTGCTAATAACTAACAAGATATTAACAGCTTATTTGTAAAACTGTTAAAAAGGAGAACTGCTGAAGTAAACAATCGGAGTGGGTAAATTGATTCGCTATAGCCGGCTTACACCAATATTAAAATTCAATTAGGGTAATTTATAGGCTCAATCCGGCTTTGTTGAAGACTTCTAAAATAGATGGGTAAGTGCTTTTGTATACCTTCGTAAGTTCCTCTTTTTTCATCCATTCTGCCTTGGTAATGTTTTCCTCGCTTTGTGGGGTAGGTACTTCAAAACCAAAATAATCCATAAAAAACCAGGCGGTTTCTTTCAGGTAAAAAACACCGTTTTGACGGTAGGTATGAAAAGTAGAGAGCAGAGGATGACGAATAGCCAGATCGCTTAAGCCACATTCCTCTTCAACTTCACGTAGCGCCGTTTTTCTGAAGGTCTCGCCGGCCTCAGTCTTACCTTTGGGTAGGTCATAAACGCCTAGGCGGTGAATGATGAGGTACTCATTGTTGGGATTGATAACCAGGCCTCCCGCCGCGGTAATAAAATGATAGCATTTCTTCAGGGCTTCCAGCAAAAAATCTTTATTACGTCCATAGACATAACCAACCATTAAATGTTCATTCTGTTCAAAGGTTTCAATAAATTGCTGTAGCTCATGGTGCGAGGTGTATTTGTGCAGTGCGTCAAAGTTTTGTGTTAAATCCTGCTCCAGTGCATCGGTCAAAAAAAGAGTTCTATCCTTGAAAAAAACTTTATACATTTGCGGTATGGAAAAATTAGCGGAAATTGTAGCCAAACAGCTGTTGCAAATAAAGGCAATTAAATTGCAACCTGCAAACCCGTTTACATGGGCATCAGGATGGAATTCACCCATCTATTGTGATAATCGTAAAACGCTGTCTTACCCCGAAGTACGCGACTTTATTAAGTTAGAGTTTGCACGCTTGGTATTGGAAAAATACCCCGAAGCAGACGTGATTGCCGGTGTAGCCACCGGTGCTATTGCACAGGGTGCTTTGGTGTCTGATGCCATTAATAAGCCTTTTATTTATGTGCGATCAGCTGCCAAGGGACATGGTTTAACCAATTTGATTGAGGGCGACCTTAAGCCGGGACAAAAAGTAGTGGTGATTGAGGATTTAATTTCAACAGGAGGAAGCAGTCTTAAGGCTGTAGAAGCCATCCGTGAGGCGGGTGCCGAAGTGTTGGGTATGATGGCCATTTTTACATACGGTTTTCCTGTTGCAACTGAGGCTTTTGAGAAAGCGGGTGTGGAGCTTACTACTTTAAGTTCGTACCAGCAGATGATTCCTTTTGCCAGTGCATCAGGTTACGTTTCGGATGATGATGTGGCTACCTTGCAAGAGTGGCGAAAAGATCCGGCTAACTGGAGGAAGTAATCAAGCTGATAGCTTTTGGCTGCCAGTTGAAAATATGAATAAGGATCGCATCTTAATTAACAGGCTGTAAAGATGCGATCCTTTTATCTGTTGCTTGTAAGTCACCCTGCCTCTCAAATCTAATTGTCTAACAGTCTATTAGTCTAACAATCTATTATTATGACCACCTTCGAAAGTGCTATTAAGAAAGCTACACACCCTGCCGAAAAAATGTTTGATTTCTTGTCAGACTTCGATCATTTTGGTGAAGTAATACCCAAAGATAAGATCAATAACTGGCAGTCGTTTGGCGACAGCTGTCGATTTTCCATTGACCCGGTGGGTGAAGTGGGCCTGCGCATAGTTGATAAAGAAGCACCGAAAGTAATTAAGTTCACGGCAGAAGGAAAAACTCCTTTCAACTTCTTTTTATGGATTCAGCTGAAAGAGATGGCCGAAGACGATACGCGTGTAAAGCTCACCATTAAGGCAGATATGAACCCAATGATTAAAATGATGGCCAGCAAACCCATTAAAAAGTTTCTGGAAGTGTTGAGCGATGCCATTGCCAGTCATCAGTATTAAAATTTACCCTGCCAGTCAAAAAAAGTGCCCTAACTCCGGGGATGGATGATGACTTAAAGACAATGTTGATTAGATAGTTTATAGAGCAGTTGAATTGTCTAATCAATTTTTTTAATATAAACACCTCTTTTACTCCGGTTTTGAGCTGCCTAACACAGTTCTCCTGGCGCATTATCTACCCCGCCACTTATCCCCTATCTGCAACTCCTTGTCGTTACATTAAATTGTAAAAAGGCTCTGTCTTCGTACCTAATCTTAACTCCATCTTAGTAATGTGCGAGCTGCTGTCAGACCTTTTATTTTTATCAATGGATCAGCCATTGAATTAAAAAAATTCATGCAAACGCATATTTCAATAAGCCGATATTTTAACTCATGCGCCAATTTTTCCAATTGACCTAAAAAGCACTCAATTCCCTAAAATTTGAGCTATATTTGTTAAAAGTAAGCTATCGAATGACATTATTACAATTTCTTAATTTAGTCCTGCTCAACCTGTTGGTGCTAACGGCCCTCAGTTACTTCTGGAGTTTTTACACTCATAAACTATTTAAACCTTATGCCTGGCTCGATGCCCAGAACAAGAAAGGGGTGGACAAGGCCACCATTAAGTTGGAAAGAAAGCAGAAGGATAAAATACGTTTCTATGCACTGTGGCTGCAGCTAAAACGAATTAACTCACGCAAGATAAAAGGCGCAGTGGCTGAGCTGGGTGTTTACAAAGGAGAAACAGCCAAGTTAATTCATCAGATGCTGCCCGATAGAGATTTTTATCTTTTCGACAGTTTTAGTGGGCTACCCAAGCAGGTGATTAAGGAAGATTGCGATGGTAATGTACGTCCTCAAACTGTGAACTTTGATAATACAACGCCCGAAGAAGTACTTGGTTATATCGATGGTGATAAACGGAAGCTACACATCCGTGAAGGCATTTTCCCCGACACAACCAAGGGACTTAAGGAGGAGGTATATGCCCTGGTTCATATCGATGCCGACCTGTACCAATCAACCCTCGATGCACTCGGCTATTTTTATCCGCGCCTAAGTCCGGGAGGTAGCCTCATCATACACGATTATAATCATAATTGGGATGGCGTACGAAAAGCAGTTGACGAATTCAGCCCCACCATACCAGAGGAGTTTGTGGAGTTACCCGACATGTATGGCTCAGTTATTTTAATCAAAAACAACCTGTAAAAGCCTATGAAGCAACTTCTAAGCATAACTTTATTTTATACACTCATAACATGTATTGCGCCAATGACGGCGCAGGAGCAGCTTACCCGCCCGAAAATTGGGCTGGTATTAAGTGGTGGCGGCGCCAAGGGGCTGGCGCATATTGGTGTCATTAAAGTTATGGAAGAAGTGGGTATTCAACCCGATTACATCACAGGCACAAGTATGGGCAGTATTATTGGAGGGCTTTATGCCTCGGGCTACACGGCCGATGAAATGGATTCTATCGTGAATAATATTGACTGGGCGGTTGTGCTGGGTGATGAGATACCTCTAAAAGATGTTGTGCCCGAAGAAAAGACTGATTATAACCGTTTTCAACTGGAGTTTGACGTAAGCCGTGAGGGACTGCAGCTTCCTCCCGGAATGGTTCATGGACAACGTATTTCCGAATTACTGTCGAGCCTTACCTGGCATGTGGCGGGTTGTAAGAGCTTCGATGAGCTTCCCATCCCGTTTCGCTGTGTGGCCGTTGATCTGGTAAATGGTAAACCCTATGTGTTTAAGGATGGAGACCTGGCACGGGCAATGCGGGCCAGCATGGCCATCCCTTCAGTGTTTACACCCGTGGAATTTGACGGAATGTATCTGGTAGATGGTGGTGTGATGGACAATTTTCCCACGGTGCTGTGCCGCCAGATGGGCGCTGACATCATCATTGGCGTCAATGTAGGCAGTAGTGATGATACCGACATAGAAGATTTGAAGAGTATTACTGAGATACTGATGACCTCAGCCATGATTGGCAGCACTACAACACTTAAGCGCTCCATTGAAGAAACGGACTACCTGATTACCCCAGAACTTAAACCCTACACAACGGCCAGTTTTTTTGACGGCCCTGCAATTATTGAAAGGGGTGAACAGGCAGCGCAAAAGCAGCTGGAGAAGTTAAAGCAGTTGGCCGATTCTATCAACTCCATGGGAAGAAAGGAAAACAGTAAGGCAAATAATTGTTGCACGCCCAAGGAGGTTATCGTTTCCGATATTAAAATTAATAATCGAAAGAATGTATCACTCAATTACTTTTATACCAAATTAGGTATTCACATAGGCGATACAGTAAGCGTTGATGATATCAATATAGGTATCAGGCGATTAATTGGAACCCGCTTCTACAAGCACATCACCTACGACCTGGAATATATCGATAGCAAGTATGTGCTTATTTTCAATACTGAGGAGACCGGTCTGGCTCGCGCCAAATTCTCTATTCATTACGATAATGAGTTGAAAGCCGGTATTATCTCAAACATTACCCTGCGAAATATACTACTGAAAAACAGCCGCCTGTCGCTTACGGCTGACATTTCGGAGAAACCCCGAATATATGGTGAGATGATTGCCTATCTGGGTGAGCAGCAGGCCACGGGGTTTATCGGCAATGGATATTTCGAACGTACCCCATTGCCCATCTATCAAAATAGCTCAAAGACCGCAGGAACACTCAACTATTATAAGACACAAGCCGGCGCCGGCCTGTTTCTTTCGTACAAAACAAGGACCATTATCACGGCTAAAGTTGACTGGGAAGAAATAAGGACAAGTCAGGATTCGGGTCTGTCCGACTTGTTTGCTGACGGAGCCAATCGCTTTGGTAATGGTTTTCTGTACGGTTCATTTAGTATTGACCGCAATACTTTAAACAAACGCTTTTTTGCCACCAAAGGACACCACCTGCACATCGCCGCTAAGTTCAACCTTGATGCCTATGAGCTATATCGGGGAAGCCCTGAAGGACAAGCAGCCATTGACCCATTCATATTAGTACCTTCAAAACATTATTTTGCCGGATCGGTGCGTTACAACAAGATGTTTAGCGTATCTGAAACCTCCTATTTTGAAACATGCCTCTCATTGGCTGCCTTTTCCGACGATGCCCCCTTTTTTGATATGCACTACATTGGCGGAACGGCCTATAATATTAGTACGGGAGATGCTGCTTTTGTAGGCCTTCGTTACCGCGAAAAAATAGCTGAAAACTATGGTTTGGCCAGTGTTAAATTTAACTTTAATATCACCAAAACGATTTATGGGCACGCCGTAGCTAACGGTATTTATGCACCCAACTATGGCAACACACGCTTTGACGGGCAACCTTTTTTTCTGGGTGCCAACGAGCGTGTGCTGGGCTTTGGTGGCGGGATTTCCATCAACAGTTTTATTGGTCCCATCTCATTGATTATGGGAACTAATACCGATGATTGGAAGCCCCGTGCTTATATTAGTGTGGGATATCCATTTATGTAATTAAATTAATAAGAGAAATAAGGGTAAGAGGGTTCTTTAGAGCAGGGGGCTAAACAGGCGTGCAAAGGACTCCTTAGCCTTTTGCCAACGCGCTCTATTATGCCATTCATCAGGGTCAACAATGACAGATTGACTTAGGTCGTCCATAAAATAAGTCTTTACCTCTTTGGCTTTTTGCTCATCATAAATAAATGCATTCACCTCGTAATTCTGCTCAAAGCTTCTGAAATCCATGTTAGTTGTTCCTATGGTACATACCTCATCATCCACCACCATCATCTTGCTGTGCAGAAAACCGGGCTGATAAAAGTAAAACTTAACACCGGAGCTCATCATTTCCTTGATGTAAGATTTGGAACATAAGGCCGTAAAGTAAGCATCGCTCTTCTCTGGTATTATAATGCGTACATCAACACCGCCCATGGCCGAGGCCTTCAGGGCGGTTAAAATACTTTCGCCGGGCATAAAATAGGGTGTTTCGATATATACATACTTTTTAGCACCGGCAATGGCCTGATGGTAACCCATCATAATGCCTGGCCAGTCAGAATCGGGACCACTCGTAACAATCTGCACCGGGCTGTTGCCAATGGGTTTCTTATGGGGGAAATATTGTGGACCGGCAATCTCTTCCTGGCTCACAAAATACCAATCCACAAAAAATACCGACTGCAATGCATTCACGGCATCTCCGGTGATTCGTAAATGCATATCGCGCCATATGCCATAGGAAGGGTTACCACTAATATATCTATCAGCCACGTTTAGGCCTCCTACAAAGCCCACTTCACCATCCACCACCACTATTTTACGATGATTGCGGTAATTAACCTTTGAGGTAAGTGAAGGGAAACGCACCGTGAGGAAGCTGTAGGCCTCTATCCCATGTGATTTAAGCATCTTGAAAAAGGGTCGCTTGAGCTCCCAGCTGCCCACATCATCAACAATAAGGCGCACCTCAACCCCTTCGCTGGCCTTGCTCTTTAAGATATTGATTATCTCAGTTCCAATCTTATCCTGATCGAAGATGTAATACTGCAAATGAATACTATGGCGGGCTGCCTTAAGGGCTTTTATGATGGCAGGGAAAGTCTCGTTGCCGTTATTGAGCACCTCCACGCCATTGCCAATGGTAAGTATCGAAGACGAATTTTTTAAAAATAGCTGTATCAGCTTCTTATTATTGTCCATCCCTTCCATGCCCTCCAGACTTCCCTCTGCTATTTTATGGCTTTGTGCATGGGCTATATCGCTTATTAAGTCATGATTTTTAAGCCCTTTGCGTCGTATTATCTTTTCTTTACGCAGGTTCTGACCAAAGAAAACAAAGAAAACCACTCCTAAAACGGGTACAAAAAGCAAAACAAGCATCCACGGAATCGCTTTTAATGGGCTGCGATTTTCGAGCATCACAACAAACACAATAGCCAACATGGCAAACACATAGGCTACTTTTACTATATTGATAACCAGCGGCGGTATGCTGTCGATAAAATCCATAAGCTGCGATCAGATATTCTACATTGGGAAAGTACTAAATATTATGATACACCCTTAACTGACTACTTCCAAAATTTAGCTGTTGCTTAAGCACACCCCGGAATTGAGGTGCCTCAACACCTTGCTGAAACACAACATCTCCCACATAGCGAAAGGCTTCATCCCAAAGATTTTGATCTATGCACTGCTGCAAGGTAGATCGCCCGCCTTCCACAATAAGAGACTGAACACCCCGTTGCCACAGGTCATTCAATATCAGGCTAAACCAATCTCCGCTCTCATCCAGCTTCACATATTCATTCATGCCATCGGCCAACGTCTTAAGGGAATTATAAATAACGGTTTTGTGTTGTCTATTCAGTAAATGGGTATCACTCCTAAGAATACCCTTGCGATCTATAACACAACGCAAGGGCTGATGGCCGACCCAGTCGCGCACCGTCAACGAGGGATTGTCCTTCAGAGCCGTTTGTGTTCCCACCAGTATGGCCTGCTCGGTTGCACGCTGCTGATGCACAGCACGGCGTGCCCAGGCGTTGGTAATCCAGGTGGGCTGACCATAATTGGCTTCCTTACGATCAATATCAATAAAACCATCCTGGGTTTCGGCCCATTTTAAAATGATGTAAGGCCGTTTTTTATTGTGAAAGGTAAAAAAGCGACGGTTGAGCGCCAGGCATTCCTGCTCCATCACACCCGTCACCACCTCCACTCCTGCCTTTTGCATCATGGTCACACCTTTACCGGCTACCTCCGAGTAGGAGTCGATACAGCCTACCACAACACGGGGGATTTCATGCTCAATAATCATTTTAGAGCAAGGCGGCGTTTTGCCGTAATGGGCGCAAGGCTCCAGATTAACATACAAAGTAGCTTCCTTCAGTAAAGACTTGTCCTTTACCGAACGAACGGCATTCACCTCGGCATGGGGCTCCCCGGCCTTTTGGTGATAACCCTCACCTATAATTGCACCGTTGTGAACGATGACGCTACCCACCATGGGGTTAGGATAGGTATTCCCTTCGGCCATTTGTGCCAATTGCAGGCAGCGCTGCATATATTTTTCCGCTTCAGCTCGATGATTCATTTGGGTTTCGTAATTTTGCCGATCAAGATACAAAAAATGGACGGCATTACGATTCATCAATTCAAGGCACTACTGGCCGAGGAGCTTAAGGGCCTATACGCAGAAGAGGAGATAAGACAGTTTGCCAGCTTACTGCTGCAGCATATTTTAAAAGTAGATAATACACAACTCTTGTTGTTGAACCGTGAGCCCCTACCGCAGAGCATCCTTGATGAGCTGGAGTCCTTCACCAGCGCCTTAAAGAAACAGGTACCCATACAGTATCTGCTGGGCACCTGTGAATTTTATGGCTTACCCTTTACTGTAAACCCCGCCGTCTTAATACCGCGCCCGGAAACGGAGGAGCTGGTAGCCTGGATACTGGCCGATGAATCGGAAGCGAAAAGCATTTTGGATATTGGCACCGGCAGCGGATGCATCGCTATATCATTGAAAGTATATAAGCCGGACTGTGCACTCACAGCCTGGGACATATCACCCGATGCCCTGGCAACGGCTGCCGATAATGCCCGTATGAACAAGGCAGCGCTTAATTTTGAGCAGGTAGACATACTAGCGCATCACCCTGATGATCGCCTTTTTGACTGTATCGTAAGTAATCCTCCTTATGTACGTGATCTGGAAAAAAAGATGATGGCATCCAATGTACTGGATCACGAGCCACACAGTGCTCTTTTTGTGTCAGACGACGATCCCCTAATTTTTTACCGATGCATAGCGCAACATGCCCTCAAGATGCTATCGCCCGGGGGGAGCTTATACTTTGAAATCAATGAATTTTTGGCTGCCGAGATGCAAACCATGCTGCACGGTCTGGGATATAAAAATATTGTATGCCGAAAAGATATTAATGGCAAGGATCGAATGATGAGAGCCATCAATGGCAACGCGTAAGGCCTGTCATAGATCCTCATCCATAAGCTGATTGACCATCTGCCTAAGTGCATCAAAAAACTCAATAAACTCCGCGTTGAACACATGGTAATGAAGATCCATCTGCTCCATCGCCCACCAACCCTTATCAGGCAGTGACGAATGGCGCGCCATAATGTTGAGGCTACGCTCGATACCGGCACGTGTGGCATAGCTTTCCAGGCGACGACTCTTCACTATAAAGGGTAAAAACCGTTTCACATTATGCGGCAATTTAAAATAGTTGCGCATCAGCACTTTATGCACATCACTAACATATTCATTAAGGGGTACCGCACTATATGCCGACCAGTTAACACCCAGAAAATGATCGTAGAACACGTCGGTAACAATGCCGGCATAGCGCCCATAACCTGCATTTAGACGTTTTATACTCTGCTTCACCACCGGATGCGTATCGGTATAATGATCAATTTTACGATGCAACAAAATCCCCTTACGGATATCAGGTGCATATTTATTGTAATCGCGGCCTTTTACATGATCGCCAATAAAATTGCCAACCTGAATGTGGGGATTATCGCCCGACAGGTATAAATGTGCCAGAAAATTCATGGGACAAACTTATAAAAATACATTAATAATTGGAGCTCTTCAAGTACAACACCCTGTTTCTTAACATGTTTAGGAGACTGGTCTTTTAATTATCGTTGCGGTACATTTATAGTATGGCCGTATAACGGCCGCTTAATCAGTTAATTATTACTAAACCAATCATCAATACTATGCAAAAAGTTATTATTATCGGTGCGGCCGGTAGAGATTTTCACAACTTCAATACTTTCTTCAGAGACAATACCGATTATCAGGTGGTGGCCTTCACGGCGGCTCAGATACCCGACATCGATGGACGCAAGTACCCGCCCGAACTGGCTGGCAAATTCTATCCGAACGGCATTCCAATTTTTGCCGAAGATGACCTGGAAAAGTTAATCCTTGAGAAGGAAGCCGATGTTTGTGTCTTTTCATACAGCGACATCCCTTATCAGCGAGTTATGAATGTATCGGCACGGGTTAATGCTGCCGGTGCATCGTTTATGTTGCTTGGACCCAACGACACGCAGATAAAAAGTAATAAACCCCTTATTGCCGTGTGTGCCACGCGTACCGGTTGTGGTAAGAGCCAGACCTCTCGCCGAGTAATTGAACTACTGATGGCACGTGGTTTAAAGGTAGTGGCCATTCGTCATCCAATGCCTTACGGCGATCTGGTGAAGCAAAAAGTACAGCGCTATGCCACGGTTGAGGATCTAGCCTATCATCAGTGCACCATTGAGGAGATGGAGGAATATGAGCCCCACGTGGTGCGGGGCAACGTTATCTATGCCGGTGTTGACTATCAGGCCATCATAGAAGCTGCTGAAAATGATCCGGATGGCTGCGATGTGATATTATGGGATGGCGGTAACAATGATTTTTCTTTTTATCGCCCCGATTTACTCATCACCGTGGTCGATCCTCACCGCGTTAATCATGAATTATCGTATTATCCTGGTGAGGTGAATCTGCGCATGGCCGATATTGTGGTGATTAATAAAATGGACAGTGCGGCACCGGAAGACATCGATAAGCTGCGGGCCAACATAGCGCAGGTTAACCCTACGGCCACCGTTATTGATGGTGCCTCGCCCATACATGTGGATGATCCCAGGGTGATAAAAGACAAGCGGGTGCTGGTTATTGAAGATGGCCCCACCTTAACACACGGCGAGATGAAGCTGGGTGCAGGCACCGTAGCTGCCCTTAAATTTGGGGCCGCCGAAATTGTTGATCCGCGAGACTATGCTGTTGGCAAGCTGGCAGAGACCTATCGCATCTATCCCAATATTGGTACCTTGCTACCGGCCATGGGATACGGTGATGAGCAGATCCATGACTTGCAGGCCACCATTGATCAGGTACCCTGCGACAGCGTAGTCATTGGCACGCCTATTGATCTGAATCGCATCGTTAAAATCAATCATCCTAACACACGGGTTTACTATGATTTGCAGGAGATTGGACAGCCCACACTGGACGATAGCATTAAAGAGTTTATCAACAGCCACAAACTAAAGATGGCAACCTTATAAAATCAAAGATACCGGCGCCCTCGTGGCGTTGGTTTTCACGTTCCTCTAGGGTTAAATTAAGGGCCGATAACCAGGCGGCGGGAAAATACCCCCTCATCAGTCAGTATCTGTATGATATAGCTACCTGGAGTAAAGCTGCTGATGTCGAGGAGTGTGTGAGACAATCCATTGGGCAGTAAAGTACCGGACTTATACAGGCTACCATTTAATCCATATACCTTATATTGAACCGATTGCTCTACTGGGTTTTCAATACGAACCTGATCCCTTGCCGGGTTGGGGTAAATTTCCAGTCCATTGGCAAACAGCTTTTTAATACCCGAATTGACAACAATGGTGATTATCTCTTCGTGCACGCAATGAACGCTGTCTTCGATAAAAACTTTGTAAGCACCTTCCAGAAGGTGGGTAGCATCGGCTCCTTTCTGTTGAAGAGGGTCATTCCAGCGGATATGATAAGGAGCTACACCCCCTTGGATGGCAACTACCTCGGCCGTTCCTTCGCCAAAGGCTGTTGATGGGTCATCGGGGCTGGTGATGTATTCTATCTGTAAGGCATCGGGCTCCATAACATCAATAGATTGCTCATGTACACAGCCGTGTGCATCAGTAGCTAAAAGGGTGTAGTTTCCGCCACTTATATGCTGAAGCGTCGATGTGCTAGCACCATTAGACCATCGGTAGCTCAAGGGTGCTGTTCCACGATCTATCGATGTATGTATGGCACCGCTTTGTGCACCATGACAGGTCAGGTGATCAACCTGAACGGATAACTCAAGGGCTTCCTTCTCGATTGTAAGCGTCTTACTTTGGGTACATTGCTTCGCATCTACTATGGTCACCTCGTAGTGTCCATGGCTCTGGTTGATCAGCCTGGCACCATTATCGCCGGTTGACCAGCGGTATTCATAAGGAGCAGTGCCTTCTTGTATCTGCACCCATGCTTCGCCGCTTTGCACAGTGTTACAGGCCACCGGGCGCGTCACTACCTCAAAAGACAGAGCGGGCCTTGCTAATTCTGCATCAGCGGTGAAGACGCAGCCCTGTGCATCCTCCAGGCGAAGATGATATTCACCATACTTCAATCCCGTTTGAATCAGATCCGCAGCTTTATCATTAATCATGACCTCATAGGGTGACATGCCCCCCTCGGGCTGCAGCTCAATATAGCCATTCTGAGCTCCACAATCAGGGCCGTCACTAATTACATCTGACGTAAACCAGGTACACCTGTATATATCGGCCGGCAGCACCATCAACTGATCGCTTGTGCCAACAATAAGCTCATCTTTGCCATCGCCCGTGAAATCATATCGCTTTAAGCCGTCGTATTCACCTACAATACCAGCCAATGGTGTGGTTACTTCATATTTACCCTTGGCTGTTGCAAATACCAACTGCCCGTTGGTGGATAGTATGAATTCATCTACTCCATCGCTATTCAAATCTGTGGCATGTATGGCATCGATAATACGTCCGTAGAGGCTAAAGATACGATTGGCTTCCAGCCTAACGTTGAGCACCTCTACATTGCCTTTGTTGCTGACTGCTACAATCTCAGTATGCCCATTTTCATCGGGCACACTCAGATCAAAATCAGTATAATGGGTATCATCTGAGGTTTGGATGTCTTTGCTTTTTCCATCAATCACAATGACCTGCCCCATGCAGGTAATAATCTCCATTACGTCGTCGGCATCCACATCGGCAAGGAGTATATTACGGGCATAGGTGGCCTGTCCCACTTGCGGACTTTTCCATTGTACCTCCAGATCCACGGCATTGATGATGCACACCTGCTGTGCTCCCGCCGTTATTAACTCGGGCTGCCCATCGCCATCCACATCACCAATGGCGAGTGCTGAGAAAGCACCGATGCCCTCATCAGTATATATTTTCGATTGTTCAATGGCTTTGGTTTTACCGTCAATAATCCATATTTGACCCGTATAAGACTGATCGGCTGCCACAATTATTTCAAGCACCCCATCTTTATCCACATCTTCTAGTTGCAGGGTATGTACCCCTTCCCACACGTTATCGAGGTAAGTGGCATCACTCTGCCATTCAATCGCGTAAGTATCGGCATTAAGCACACTGATGATGCCACTACCGTAACTGCTGTTGCTCTTATGCGATATGGCCACCATCTCATCTACTCCATCATTATCCACATCGCCTATCTCAACAGCATAAAAAGGCCCGTCGAGATGTTTACTCTTCCACTCGATGACCCGGGTTTTTATGTTGGCAATATAAAGATGATCGGCATCGGAGGAAGTCCATCCGCTTCCCCACAATAGCTCATTATTACCATCACCATTCACATCGGCTGCCTTAATGGCTGTAATTCCATGATCGGGATTACGAAGTCGCCATAGCTTTTTTTGTGTAACCGCATCTATACAGTTTAAATAACCCCACTGGGCATCGCCGTAAATAATCTCATCCATACCATCTGCATTGGTGTCAAACAATAGCAGGGCATGAATGTCTTGCCTGGTGCTGATGGTGTATTGGGTCGATTTCGTATCTACATCCAACACCTTGATCTTAAACCACGCTTCGGCATACACTACCTCCTCAATCTTATCGCCATCAATATCGGATAGCGCCAGCAGGCCTTCCACAGCATGAGAATGGAAGCGCCACTCCTCTTTAAGAATATCATTATGAAGTTCCAGCACACGGCCTGAGTTAAGCACTATTTCCTGCGCAGCATCCTCATCCACATTGCCAATAGCCATGGCAGTTGCCTTATCTTCAATCATATAAATCGTTTCCAGGCTGTTGGGATGGAGCAGTAATATATTTTCACCTGTCAGTACAAGCACCTCATCTCGACCATCGTTATCGGCGTCGCCCACGCCACAGCTGATGATCGCCGCATTCAGCTCCAACGAGTTGATTAACTGCATACCAGCGCTCTTGTAAACCTCCAGTTGAGAGCCGGATATTACCAGTATTTCATCGCGTGCATCATTATCTAAATCAGCTAAGGTGATAGTACTAATGGGCTGATGATAAGCAGGACTGTTCCATACCATGGTATAGTCGCTGGTGGCCTTATTATACTTTAGCACATACCAGCGATAGACCTGATGATCATATTGAGCACTACAAATTATCTCGGGCACCCCGTCATCATCAATATCCAGCGTGTTCATTGAGTTTTGTCCGATGTGTGTTCCCATAGTCAGGTACGACCATAGTGCTTCGGCATTAACCGTGGGGGGTAATGCAGCCTCCTTGGTATTCTTCAGCGCTTTCGCAGCACTTAAATTGCCAGCCTTCGGGTAGTTGATAAGCTGATGATCGATTGTGCGGATTACGCGCCCATATATATCCTTAAGCTCATAGTGGGGTGTTTCCTGTGCTGTAAGCATCAAGTTAAGACTACAAAAAAAGAGAAGTAGTAACTTGTTCATGTTGATTTTCCCGGTTGTTTGTAACAAAGATAAATCATATACGCATCTAATGCACGCCTCAGCTTTTCTTTTGATAAACAACTGTTTGACCTCAATAAACAGCTTCTTTTAAGGTGCCGGATCAGACTGATGGCAGCCTAATAATTGGTAAAGCCCAGTGCTTTCAGCTTCGTTATAAGCGCTGTATCGCGTATGGCAGCAGGCAAGGTGTAGGCATGAAACTCACGCCGTACAGGATAGCTACCGCGTAGATTCTCAAAGTCTTCCGGTTGATTTCGTAGATTTGCATCGTCATTTCTTAAGGGATAAGTGTGTAAAATAGCACGGGCAATCTGTTCTTCTTCCCTTTCCTCACCTTCATGCAACGGCACTATTTCCTGTTCGGGAGCAGGTAAATTTCCGGGCTCCCAATTGTCCCTGCCCAAATGAAAGAATCGACTAAGCGCCTGCACGCTGAGTGCTGTCCCACGGGCTTTGCCATCCTGCGAGTAACCGGCGATATGGGGCGTTGCAACCCACACCAGTTCTAGCAAAGTAGGATCAATATTGGGTTCATTCTCCCACACATCAAGCACAGCAGCACCAATCTCATTTTTTTGAAGCGCTGCCTTCAGCGCTGTTCCATCAATCACTTCACCCCGTGAGGAATTAATGAGTACGGCATTCTGTTTCATTTTGCTAAGCAAGTGCTTATCGCACAGATGATAGGTTTTATCTTTTCCCTCAGATATCAGCGGAGTATGGAAGGTTATAATATCAGCCTTACTAACCACTGCTTCCAGTGCATGAAAATGACGGCTACCCTCAGCCCTTGCGCGCGGTGGGTCCACCTCATAAACCTGCATGCCTATGGCTTTGGCCATAGCACTGACTTTACGTCCAACATTGCCAACTCCAACCACCACCATGGTTTTACCCTGCAGCTGCCAGCATTTTTCGCTAACCAACAAAGCCAACACAGCCCCAATGTACTGCTTCACCGATCCGGCATTACAGCCGGGCGCATTGGTCCAGGCTATATTGTGCTGTGCGCACCAGTCGGCATCAATATGATCGTAACCAATGGTAGCCGATGCGATCAGCTGTACCTTGGTACCCTCCAGCAAGTGCCTGTTACATAATGTTCGCGTGCGTGTGATCAGTGCATCGGCATCTTTTAACAGAGCCTTACTTATTTCGCCCCCCGGTGCATAAACCACCTCGGCCAAGGGTTCCAGCACCCCTTTTAAAAACGGAATTTTATTATCGGCAACAATCTTCATTGGCTCGGCTTACGCTTATAGTGAGGTATCAAAAGTAGTAATTCCATTCGTTTCTGTTATACGCCGCTGTAATAAAGACGATGTATTACATAGACCTTAATAAATAGCAAATCAGAGAAAAACATTAAAAGTCATGCACAATTAAATTTAACCTCTGTGGAAAAAAATGTATTTTTGCCGAAGTTTTAAAAAAAGCTTTTGCCATGGTATAAGTGCTAGATCATCACACATTGGCAAAATCCTGTTTGGCAGTCCGTTTGACCAGGCTACCAAATATATTTCATGCAGAGAAACTGTATGGTCAAAAAAAAATTAAAATACATAATGGACAAGAACATTTCAAAGCTGGCAGCCGATAACATTCGGATTTTATCAGCCGCAATGGTTGAGAAAGCAAAATCAGGTCACCCCGGCGGTGCCATGGGAGGTGCAGATTTTATGCACGTATTGTTTTCAGAGTACCTGAATTACGACCCAAGCGACCGCACCTGGTTTAACCGCGATCGTTTTTTCCTTGACCCGGGTCACATGTCACCCATGTTATATGCCGGATTAGCCCTAACAGGCACTTACAGCATGGATGAATTGGCAAACTTCCGTCAGTGGGGCAGCCCGACACCGGGTCACCCTGAAGTAGATTTTCAGCGGGGCGTAGAGAATACCTCAGGCCCGCTTGGCCAGGGCCATGTGATGGCGGTTGGTGCTGCCATTGCCGAGCGCTTCCTGGTGGCACGCTTTGGTGAGTGGATGAGCCATAAGACCTACACTTTCATTTCCGATGGTGGTATCCAGGAGGAGATATCACAAGGTGCAGGACGTATCGCGGGGCATCTGGGTCTAAGCAACCTAGTAATGTTCTATGATTCCAATGATATTCAGCTATCGACGGTAACCGATGACGTTACCATTGAAGATACCGCTAAAAAATACGAAGCCTGGGGATGGGCAACCATGACCATTGATGGTAACGACCACGAGCAGATTCGTAAGGCACTTGATACCGCCAATGCTGAAACAGAAAAGCCCTTCCTGATTATTGGTAAAACTATTATGGGCAAAGGAGCTGTTGCTGAAAATGGTGCATCCTTTGAAAAGAAAGTATCAACACACGGACAACCTCTGAGTGCAGCCGGTGCTTCTTTTGCCGATACTCTGAAAAACCTGGGTGGTGACGTAGAGAATCCTTTCCAGGTATTTACTGAAGTAGTCGAATTATATGCTGAAGCGAATAAGAAAAAGGCGGCTTATGTAGCTGATAAAAAAGCTGAGGAAGCTGAGTGGGCCCAGGCAAATCCCGAATTAGCAGCGAAGCTTACTCAATTTATCAGCGGCGAAACCAACATCGACTATGCTGCTATTGAGCAAAAAGCAGGAGGTGCAACACGTGCCGCTTCTGCTACTGTATTAGGCGTGTTGGCCGAGCAGGTGGAGAATATGATTGTAATGTCGGCCGACCTGGCCAACTCCGATAAAACAGATGGTTTCCTTAAGAAGACAAGTGTCTTTAAGAAAGGGGATTTCTCGGGCGCTTTCCTTCAGATAGGAGTTGCAGAATTGACCATGGGTGCCATTGCCAACGGTATGGCCCTTCACGGTGGCGTTATTGCTGCCTGTGGTACTTTCTTTGTTTTCTCTGATTACATGAAACCGGCAGCACGTATGGCTGCCCTGATGCAGCTTCCTGTTAAATATGTATGGACACACGATGCTTTCCGTGTGGGTGAAGATGGACCTACTCATCAGCCTGTTGAGCAGGAAGCGCAAATTCGCTTACTGGAAAAATTAAAGAACCATAAGGGTGATAATAGTATGTTGGTATTGCGTCCGGCTGACGTAAACGAAGGTACTGTGGCCTGGAAAATGGCGATGGAGAATACCAAAACACCTACGGCTTTAATCCTGTCCCGTCAGAATGTTGCCAACTTGCCGAATAGCTCGTACGACATGGCGTTGCAAGCCGAAAAAGGCGCCTATATTGTTGAGAAAGATGCAGACACGCCCGACGTGGTATTGCTCGCCTCCGGCTCTGAAGTTTCTACTTTGGTGGATGGTGCTAAGCTTTTACGCGAACAAAAAGGCTTGAAGGTGAATGTGGTATCGGTTATCTCTGAAGGTCTGTTCCGTAAGCAGGATAAGGCATATCAAGCAAGTATATTGCCAGACTCAACACCACGTTTTGGCCTGACTGCCGGATTGCCTGTCACGCTTGAAGGTCTCGTTGGGGAGAAAGGAACCGTTTGGGGCCTTGATCATTTTGGCTATTCAGCACCTTATACCGTGCTGGATGAGAAATTTGGTTTTACAGGCGAAAATGTATTCAAGCAAGTAACTGAATTACTGGGCTAATAAAGCCTGAAGCAAAAATAAAAAAGGGTGGTGGTTACGTTTAACCATCACCCTTTTTTTCAGGTCAACCTCATTCTCATTAAGTTGTAAAAAGCAGAGAAGCGCGAAGCATTAATCTATCGAAAGCTTCGTTGACCTGATTAACCAATTTATTTGAAGTAATCGGGAATGGCATTATGTGGCTATAGTCATAATTAAAATGCCACTCATCCACCTGCATTCCCTTCAAGGCATTTTTTACTTTATCAGCAAGGGCAACTGAATCCTGCTTTAGTACCACAGCATTCACTCTGTCGCGCAAACCGGAATAATAGCCAAGGCCACGTTTGCGCAAATTCTTAACCGACAGCAAGTTCACAAAAGACTGTCCCATAGCCGTCTCGTTAAATATGGGTCGTAAAATCTGGCTGCTGAATGCGGCTCCTTCCTTATAATAACGCTGTAAACATTCAAAGGCTTTACTATCCATAATGTACTTTGATGTGCCCTGCCAGTCCTCGAAGGCACATCCGCCGCAAAAAATAAATAGCTTACTCTGAGCCAGCAAATCATCATGATGCGCCAGAAACATAACCTGCGCCAGAAAAGAACCAATGGAATAGGCAAAAAAGTCAACTTTTGCATCTCCTTTTATCAAAGGATGATTGCCCTGTCGTATATATTTCACCAGATCTAACACATCGTTGGCTGCCTGATAGCCCGACAATAAGAAGCGTTCGGGATGATCGCTAAGCCGCTCACTCAATGCTACGTTGACTACGCTCAACTGCTTAACATCAGGTGCTTGTGTTTTGCGTAGCCGCACATAATCGGCCATCTCACGGGGGTCGCCCCAATTCTTTGGCGATCGGTTAATATGATGTGCAATGGGGAAAAGAATAACCGTTTTGTTGGTATAGTTGGCCAGTTGATAGCCCCAGGGGAGGTATTTGTCCCAGCTGCGTTCATTTAAGCCATGCAACAAAATGATACACCCGTCCGATGTTTTTTCTTTGTTGGGATGAAATATGGGATATGAAAAATGATTGTTGGCAGCGTCATTGCTCCCTTCAATATCAAAAGCCGAGGCACCTGCCAGGCTGTTCGGCATAGCATATTGCGAATGAAACTCGTGCGAACAATAACCAAAAGCACTTTCACCGGAAGCATGTGTGGGTGCTTCCGATGAAAAGTGTGCCTTCAGTGTTTGATATAGAAAAAAATAATTCATGGAGTTTCAGTAACATTGTTTTTGTCGTGCTGTGCTTTAATTAAGTAGGATAACTATCCAAATATCGTGGCCGCATCCTTTTGTTGAGCTTAACACTGATGCAAACCAAGCCAAGAAAATTTAAGACTGCAATTTTATGTGATTTCCACGGGTTTACAGGGCTTAAAATCCTTATGATGGGGTGAATCTCTTTAATAAGTGGTGAAATATCAGGTCAAAAAATGCCATCATGCACCTGAAAAAGCCGAAACAGGAAAAGGAAATCCAAACTTTTTATCGCATCTTTATGCGACCATGGACTTTAGTAAATCATTACCGACATATCTGCTGAAGAAGCAAAATATTATTCGTCTCATATTGTTTACGGCGGCCTTTGCCTTGGTGTTTATTAACCTGTATGAACCTTTCGATGTTAGAAAGTGGATTACCTCCTATAATATTTCTGAGTTAGAGTTCTTCTTTTATTCAAGCCTGATAATACTTACAGGAGTATTGGTAGTGGTACTCAGCCGTGTCATTATGTATCACATGGCCAAGCATGGCAACACCATATCCCTTGGTCGTTATCTGATATGGATTGGCGTGGAGATCATCAGTATGTCGCTCTTTTACACCCTTTATGAGATACTGATACTGGATGACCCCCGATCCTTTACTGATGCTTTTAAAATATCGATACAAAACACGGCCCTAGTGCTATTAATACCTTATACGGTAACCTGGCTTTACTTTGCATGGATCGATAATAAGGAGAAGCTTGAAGCCATGGAAGAAGGGAAGAGTGACAAGAAGGATCCGGCTGGCATGGTTGTTTTTAAGGATGAAAAAGGAACTATGCGCCTTACTATTAAACTGGAAGATCTATTGTACCTACAGGGCGCTGATAATTATGTGACCATCCATTACTCGGATCATCAGAGCCACGAAAAATTTCTGTTGCGCAATACGCTAAAGCAGCTGGAATCAGCGCTGAAACCAATGGATGTAATTCGTTGCCATCGCTCTTACATGGTTAACTTTCAAAAGGTTAAACTAATTGAGCGAAGCAAAGAAGGGCTTAAGATAAAACTAAATACCCAGCCGCTTGTTAAAATACCGGTGTCGAAAACCTATACTGAATCCATCTTTGAGCTATTCAGTCAAAGTAATTAAGACTAATTTATCCTTTTTGTCGTCTCGCTATTGTATGCTAAGTTGGGTTCAGGTAATTTTGCGCCATCGTAAAATATATAAACTAATAGCCATGCGCCTTAGAACAAACATGAAATACTTAATAATAGTGGCACTGTGCGGCCTTATGCTGACTGCCTGTGCTCACCAAAAGGGAGATGAAGAAAATCCTGTTGTCACAGTGAGTATTGCTCCACAGAAATATTTTATACAACGTCTGATCGGTGATTCGCTAAGCATTAATGTGATGATTCCCCAAGGTTCGGATCATGCTAGTTATGCGCCCTCAGCAGCGCAGATAAAGAAGCTAAGCCGTTCGCTGGCCTACATACAAATGGGGCATCTGGGATTTGAAGCTACCTGGGCAAAAAAACTGGGTGGTGCCAATGAGCAGATGCGTTGGTATGACTTATCCGAAGGCATCGATATGATACAGGGCGAACATGATCATCATGGGCACGATGAGGGCCACGTGTGTACCGGTGGTATTGATCCGCATACCTGGACATCGCCCCGTGAAGTGAAACAGATCATCAAAAATCTGCGTAACTACCTCACCGAACTGTTTCCGCAACACCGGGAACTGATTAATACCAATTACGAAACCTTTTACAACGAGTTGGATGCTTTGGATGAACGCTTGAGTCAACTAGCAGATGAGCAAGGACACCTCTCCTTTATGATCTTTCATCCTGCCTACACCTATCTTGCGCGCGCCTATGGGTTCGAGCAGATGACCATTGAGCACGATGGTAAAACACCGAGTCCGGCACGTCTTAAAAACACCATTGCAGCCGCGCGTAAAAAAAGTATTAAAACCATTTACATACAACAGGAGTTTGACCAGGCCAACGCCAAGGTTATCGCAGAAGAGATAGGAGCTGAAGTAGTGCAGGTAAATCCTTTGTCTGCCAACTGGAAAAAGGAAATGGAACATTTTATCAGCCGCTTGGAACAGCAATAGAAGCCCTATGAAACCACTTATTGAGCTCCGTAATATCAAAGCTAGCTACGATCGCCATCCAGTGTTGCAGGATGTGAACCTCTCCATAGCGGAGCGCGACTTTGTGGGTATCATTGGACCTAATGGGGGCGGAAAAACCACACTTCTCAAAGTTATGCTGGATCTGTTGCCTCCTATAGCGGGAACAGTTACACGATCAAAGGAGCTGCGCATCGGTTACTTGCCGCAGGTGAATAATATCGATAAGCAGTTTCCTATCACAATTAAGGATGTGATTTTGTCGGGGCGATATGCACAAAGCAAGTGGTGGCATAAGACCAGTCGGCAACAAATTAACAAGCTCAATGAACTCCTAGAATTTATAGGCCTTAAAGGGCAGCATAACACACCCATTGGGGAATTATCGGGGGGACAAATGCAACGGGTCTTCCTGTGCCGTGCATTAATAAGCGATCCAAATCTGCTTATTCTTGATGAGCCCAATACCTATGTGGATAAAACCTTTGAAGCCAGCTTGTATAATCTGTTGGGAGAATTGAACGATAAGATGGCCATCGTACTCGTATCGCATGATGTGGGCACCATTTCGTCGGTAGTCAAAACCATTGCCTGCGTTAATGGTGGGTTGCATTACCATGCTTCTAATAAAATTACCAACGAAGTACTTCAATCCTACAACTGCCCCATTGAACTGGTGACACACGGCCAAGTGCCCCACCGGGTTTTAAAACATCACGATCATGAGTGAACTCATTGAACTACTCTCCTTCCGCTTTTTTACCAACGCCCTGTGGGCTGCGCTGCTATCGTCATTGGTGGCTGGTATTGTTGGCAGCTACATAGTGGCACGGCGCAATGTGTTTATCAGTGGAGGAATAACACACGCCTCCTTTGGGGGCATGGGCATTGCCTATTACCTGGGGTTATCACCCTTTTTAGGAGCCGGTATCTTCGCTGTGTTGGCTGCCCTGGGAATTGAGTGGAGCAGCAAGAGGGGCGGTATTCGCGAGGACAGCTCCATTGCCATATTATGGTCTTTGGGCATGGCCATCGGTATCTTATTTGTGTTCCTCACGCCCGGTTACACACCTAATCTCATGGGCTTCTTATTTGGTGATATACTAACGGTTCAAAATGCAGATTTGTGGTTTCTTCTGGCCATTGCCGTTCTTTGCCTGTTGCTGGTTATCTTCTTTTATCCGGTTATTCTGTCCATTGCTTTTGATGGTGAATTTGCCAAGGTGTCCGGCTTGCCCGTGCAAAGCATCAAATACATCAGTGCCGTTATTGTGGCCATTGCCATCGTCCTTTCCATAAAGGTGATGGGTATCATCCTGGTGTTATCCTTATTTACCCTGCCGGCTGCGGCAGCCAACCTGTTTGCTAAAAGCCTTGATAAGGTTATGGTAGGTGCCGCACTTATCGGAATTACAGGGAGTGTCAGCGGCTTATTTATCGCCTACTACCTGGATCTGCCATCGGGTGCCACCATAATTTTTACACTTACCATCATCTTTGTTCTTCTCAAAATCATTAAGGCTCTCAGGTAATGTAGATTAAAGTACTGTGAGAGGTTTAATTTCTTGAATTCTTTCTTGATTATAAGAGATTTATTGTGTAGCATTGTGGCGCCCTAAAATCTGGATTAATGAAAAAAGAACAAACCACCCGCCCACTCAGTGGTTACATGATGCTGCTGGTATTTATCGTGCTTTTGACTGCTACCATTACTACCATCGCTCTACGTGAGCTTTATCTTTTATTTATTGCCATACCTTTTATTCTACTGCTACTGCCCGGATTTTTTGTGGTCAATCCCAATACCTCCAAAGTGCTGGTTCTGTTTGGTGCTTACAAGGGAACAGTGAAGGGTAATGGCTTTTTCTGGGCCAACCCCTTCCTTAGCAAACAAGCCATATCTCTTCGAGCTCGCAACTTCGACAGCGACAGGGTGAAGGTGAACGATCAGATAGGTAATCCGATACTTATCAATGTTATTTTGGTTTGGAAAGTTAAAGACACCTATAAGGCTGCATTTGAAGTAGATCATTACGAGGAGTTTGTGCGGGTACAGACCGATGCTGCCGTGCGTAAGCTGGCCGGCTCCTACCCTTACGATAATTTTGACGACGAGCAGGCCGAGGTAACCTTGCGATCGGGCATGCATGAAGTTAACGAAGCCCTTGAAGCAGAGATAACCGAACGCCTGGCCATTGCCGGCATTGAAGTAACCGAGGCACGTATTGGCTATTTGGCTTATGCGCCGGAAATTGCCAGCTCCATGCTCAAACGCCAGCAGGCAGTGGCCATTGTAGCGGCCCGTAAAAAGATTGTGGAGGGCGCCGTGGGCATGGTGGAAGATGCCCTGAAGCAACTGAGCGATGATAATATAGTAAGCTTTGACGAGCCCCGTAAAGCAGCCATGGTGAGTAACCTGATGGTGGTGTTGTGCGGCGATAAGGAGGCAACACCCGTGATCAATACCGGGTCGTAAGGCTTATTATTACTGAAGCAAAGAACATGAAGCTTTAAAGAGCTTATTTATTTCTATCTTTGGTTCAGTGGGTTACGCATTTGTTAACTTTAAAAAAGTGCACGCAGAATTAGACTCTGGATATTTAGAGTAGAATTTCGGACTTGCCTACCAATATTTTTTAACAAGAAATATTAATAAGAAGGCCGAGTAAAATACAGTCTGACTAAATGCATACAATGAAAAACTTCACATTCCTTTCCCATCAATGGAAGTCGGCTACCCGCTCGGCATCCGTCTCTAAAAGTATAGGCATTCAGGTTCTTATGGGTTTCGTATTTTTTATACTATTCCTTGAATTGCTGGCTGGAGGCTATTACCTGGGTACTGCGCTGGCAAAAAAATCAGACCAAGCTATAGCTGAGCTTACGCGCTATGGCTTTTATTTCTTTCTGGCCATTCTATTAAGTAGGTATATGCTACAAAAACTACCCACTTTTATGGTACGGCCTTATCTTACTTTACCGATTAAAAGAAGTAAGCTGGTCAATTTTGTACTTACCAAACCACTGTTTAACAGTCTTAATATTCTGCCCATTAGCTTTGTGCTCGCCATTACATTAGGATTGCATCAGCATCTCAATGCTTCTACTTTTTGGATAATAGTAGCCTGCGCAATGGTTTGTGACTTATTAGCCAACTACTTATCAATATACATTAAAAGGGTTAAGATAAAGCACGAATATGTGTTTTACGTTTTCTTGGCAACGCTTGCTGCACTCTTCCTGATGGATAAATTTGACATTGTTGATTTACAGTTTATTTCCTCATCTGTATTTATGCAAGTCATCCATCATCCTTTGTGGCTAATCGCCGGCCTTACATTGATTATTATTACCTACTACCTCAATTACCAACTGCTGTATAATCACTTTTCTTTAGAAGAATTTGGAAAGACTGAATCCAACCAACGAGGCAGTCTTGAAAACTTCAGTTACTTAAATCGCTTCGGAAAAATTGGGGCGTTTGTGCTGCTCGAACTTAAAATGTGCGTTAGAAATAAACGAACAAGAACCATGCTGTTTGTGTCGCCATTATTCTTGCTATACGGTTTGTTTTTCTACACCAATCCAACTTACCTCGAGACGACAGGATTCCTTATTTTTGTTGGCATCTTCATCTCCGGTGGCTTTATGATGAGCTTTGGATTGTACTTTTTTGCATGGGAGTCAAGCCATTTCGATTTAATACTAACGGCCAACAATACTTTTAAGGATTACCTTAAGGCCAAATACTTCCTGATGCTCTCAACCAGCGTAATCATATT
Organism: Carboxylicivirga longa; assembly: GCF_050589825.1. Lineage (NCBI taxonomy): Bacteria > Pseudomonadati > Bacteroidota > Bacteroidia > Marinilabiliales > Marinilabiliaceae > Carboxylicivirga > Carboxylicivirga longa. Next base: position 59,035 of record NZ_JBNGOZ010000014.1, read on the forward strand.
CCTTTTATCGGTTTTTTACATCTATTTTGGGGTAGAGATACTAATGATTAACAGCGCTTGTTTTTTGTTTAATATAGGCATTAACAGCCTGCTATTGCTCTATTTTGCCACCAACAATAACCAATACATGGATCTTTCCAAAGGGTCGGCATTTAACTACCAGGGTGTCGGCGCAAGGCATTTCTTTTTAATGATTCCCTTGTTAGTGCTACCCATCCTAATCTACCTGCCCTTTGGCCTGACGGATCAAGGTAACATAGGCTTCACGGTGATAGCAGGTCTTGGTGTATTGGGTATACTCCTACGCGAAAAAATGTTGGATTTGATTACGCAGCGCTTTATGAGTAAGCGATACAAGATGTCAGAAGGATTTAGAAATAAGTAGTTATAGAATAATATCTCATTATGATTCACATAGATAATTTAGGAAAAGCTTACAACCGGGTTAAGGTATTAGATATAGAGCAGTTGATAATTCCACAAGGTCAATCCTTTGGTTTAGTGGGTAATAATGGTGCCGGAAAAACCACCTTATTCCGCCTGGTTTTGGATTTGATTAAGGCCGACAGAGGCCGGGTGTTGAGTAAAGATATTGAGGTTAATAAAGACAGCCAGTGGAAACAGTACACCGGCTCATTTTTGGATGAAGGCTTCTTAATTGACTTCCTAAAACCCGAAGAGTATTTCAAGTTCATAGCCGATATTAACGGGGTTACACAAGAAGAGCTGGAAGGCTTTTACAATGACTTTGCCGATTTTTTTGGCAACGAAATCCTGAATAAGAACAAATACATACGCGACTTCTCAAAGGGTAACCAGAAGAAGATTGGTGTTTTTGGTGCCATCATCAGTCAACCGGAAGTCTTAATCCTGGACGAACCCTTTGCCAACCTGGATCCTTCCTCACAGTTTCGCCTTAAGACTTTACTAAAGGCTCTTCATAAAAAAAACAACTTAACCATGCTCATTTCCAGTCACGACTTAAGTCATATTGCAGAGGTCAGCGAACGTATTGTTATTTTAGAAAAGGGCTTGGTAGTGAAAGATTTGCTGACTTCCGCAAATACTTTGGATGAATTGCAGGGCTATTTTGCCAATGAAATTTCTGTTGAGATGAAGCGTTAGAGCAGTGGATTCAATACATCGTAACCCCGCACTTTTCGCCGTTAAAGCACAAAGTTCACCTCTTTAAATGCATATTCGCGCTTAGTGCCTTGGGTGTCTACCAGTGTCATGAGTCCCATTTCGTTGATCGAGTCAATTCGAGCTTCGAAAGTTCCATTATCATCTTTATAAGCATGAAAGCCCTCTCCACGGTATAAAGCTTTGGTGTAATCCTGATTGACCAATTCTAAACGGTTGGTTTCCAGTTGATGATAACGATATTCAATGTTATCGAGCAAGTGCTCGAGTACCGTTTCGAGCTTGAAAGACTTGTTTGTTAGTTGTTTTAAGGATACCGGGTTAGGCGCATCGCTGACAAATTGTTCCTGGTTTACATTTAGACCAATGCCTACTATACAATAGTCGAGTCGGCTTCCCACAATGGAGTTCTCGATTAAAATGCCACATACTTTTTTATCCCCTACATATATGTCGTTGGGCCATTTGATGCTGGCATCTAATTGGGCTGTCTGTCTAATGGTATCAACCAGTGCCAGCGACACTGCTTTTGAAATGTAAAACTGCAAGTGAGGAGCCAGAAAGTTGGGACGTAACAAAATGCTGAAAGTGAGATTTTGATGGGCTGCACTTTCCCAGCTGTTTCCTGCCTGTCCTTTTCCGGCTGTTTGATGATGGGTAATAACAAGGCTGTACTCGGCCATTTTCTTTGTACCTAGCAAACGTTTTAGTTCTGAATTGGTAGAGGCTAGTTGGGGATAGCTCATGAAATGGGGCGTTGAATATGTCATCATTACAGTTTATCGTGAAATTATGGCAGACCAATGGGTGCTTATTCTATTTGGCAAAAATAGGTGTTTAATATTTTCTAAAAGTAGTATCTTTGAGCAAAAGTATGCTTTGGCATGTTAACCATAGGGATAGCGCAAGGCCATGGCAACTGCGCTTTTGATCGCAACCCAGAAACTTAAAATTAAGCAAAGGACTAGAGTACATTGCCAATGAAGGACCTAAATTATTCTGCTAAAAAGCTGGCAGATGCCATTGTTGAGGGGATGCAGGAGAAGAAGGGCATGAATATTGCCATCCTGGACCTATCAGAATTAGATAACACAATATGTCAGTATTTTGTGATTTGTGAAGGAGAGAGTACTACACAAGTTGATGCGATTGCTGATGGTGTTGAGGAGTATGTGCGCGAGCACCTGGGCGATAAACCCAATCACACTGAGGGACGAGAAAATGCACTGTGGGTATTAATGGATTATTTCGACGTTGTGGTGCACGTCTTTCATAAGCAACAGCGTGATTTTTATAACCTGGAAGGCTTGTGGGCCGATGCTAAGCGTACCAATATTGAAAACCTATTTTAACTAGAACGTAAACAAATGTCAAACGGAAAACCGAATACACCGGGAAGCGATAAGGATAAGCCTAAATTCCCGAAGTTCAATCTTTACTGGGCCTATGCACTCATTGCCATCGCACTAATTTTGGTCAGCCGCATGGACTTTGGGCAGGGGCCGCATAAAATTTCATACAGCGAGTTTAAAAAAGAGATATTAACGGGTGGTGATATTGATAACATTATAGTCATCCGTAATGAGGGGGTTGCGGAGGTTACTATTCAGAAGGAGAAACTGGATAAATACAAGCATCTTTTTAATGAAAATTTAACTAATTCGGGGCCAGCTACTGAGGGCCCACATTTTATCTTTAACCTATCTACAATTGATAAGTTTGATGAAGCACTGGCAGCCGCTGAAGCTGAGCAAGGGGAAAGTATACCGGTTGATTATGAGACCCGAACGGACTTTCTGGGTGAATTTTTCACCTTTATGTGGCCCCTATTGCTCTTAGTCGCTATTTGGGTGTTCATCTTTCGCCGCATGGGTGCGCAAGGGGGTGCCGGTGGAGGTGGCAACATCTTTAATGTAGGTAAGTCCAAAGCACGCATGTTCGATAAAGAGTCGGATATAAACGTTAATTTTAAAGATGTGGCAGGCCTGGTTGAGGCCAAGCAAGAGCTGGAGGAAATTGTTTCCTTCTTGCGCAAGCCCGAAAAATACACCGAGTTGGGAGGTAAGATACCCAAAGGTGCATTGCTGGTAGGACCTCCGGGAACTGGTAAAACCTTATTAGCCAAGGCTGTGGCAGGTGAAGCTAACGTGCCTTTCTTCAGCATGTCAGGTTCTGATTTTGTGGAGATGTTTGTGGGTGTTGGTGCCAGCCGTGTGCGCGATTTGTTTAAGAAGGCCAAAGAGAAAGCACCTTGTATTGTTTTTATTGATGAGATCGATGCCATTGGAAGGGCACGTGGGAAGAGTCCTAACATGGGTGCCAACGATGAGCGGGAAAATACACTGAACCAGTTGCTGACCGAAATGGATGGTTTTGGGACCAACAGTGGAGTTATTATACTGGCGGCCACTAACCGTGCTGATATTCTGGATCGTGCCCTGATGCGTGCCGGTCGTTTTGATCGTCAGATACATGTTGAGCTACCCGACCTGAAGGAGCGGAAGGCTATTTTTGAGGTGCATTTGCGTCCCCTGCGTTTGAGTAAAGATGTGGAGGGTGATTTTCTGGCCAAGCAAACACCGGGCTTTTCCGGTGCCGACATTGCCAACGTGTGTAACGAGGCAGCGCTGATAGCAGCTCGTAACAATAAAAAGATTGTAGAAAAGGATGATTTCTTAAGTGCTGTGGATCGCATTGTTGGCGGCCTTGAGAAAAAGAATAAGATCATTTCTAAGGATGAGAAAAAGGCTATTGCCTATCATGAGGCAGGTCATGCCACCATCAGTTGGCTACTGGAACATGCACATCCGCTGGTGAAAGTAACGATTGTTCCCCGGGGTAAGGCGCTGGGTGCTGCATGGTACTTGCCCGAAGAGCGTCAGCTAACGACGACCGAACAGATATTGGATGAGATGTGTTCGACGCTGGGAGGACGTGCCGCTGAAGAGATTATGTTTGGCCGCATTAGTACCGGAGCTCTTAACGATCTGGAGAAAGTGACGAAGCAGGCCTACGCTATGGTATCGTACTATGGTATGAGCACTAAGGTAGGTAACATTAGTTATTTCGATTCATCGGGTCAGAGCGATTATGCCTTTAGCAAGCCTTACAGCGAGAAAACGGCTGAGATAATGGATCAGGAAGTGGGTCGTATTATTGAAGAGCAGTACAAGCGCGCCAAAGAAATACTGGTTAAAAACCATGAGAAGCATAGCAAGCTGGCTGAACTGCTGCTCGAGAAAGAGGTGATCTTTAGCGAAGATTTGGAGAAGATCTTTGGTAAGCGTATCTCGGAGCATGTTATTCAGGAGGAAGATCTTGAAAAGGAAGGAGAGGATGAATCCAAACCGGCAGGTGAAACAAGCACCGAAGGAAATGAATAAACAGTTGAAGGACGATTCTGATAAGGCTCGGGCTAGTATATTGGCTCGTTTAAAGAAATCGTGTGATAATACAAGCGGACGAGTGCCCCGGCGGTGCTCGTCCGCTGCTTTTTTCCCGCAGCCCGATCCCTTGCTTGATACCTTTGTTGATGAGTTTAGAAAAATTAAAGGGCAGGTTTTCTTGTGCGAAGATGAGGACGAGCTGAAAAACCAGCTTCAGGCCTTACAGGATAAGAAGCAATGGAAGCACATAGCCTGTTGCGATAAGGCCTTACAAGAACTGCTGCCTGTTGCAATGCAACAGAGGCTTGCCAGCTCAATAGATAATGCTGAAGTGGGTATTACCACCTGCGAGTGTCTCATTGCGCGCACCGGATCAATCATGGTCAGCGCAGGGCAGGATTCAGGTCGTATGCTCCCTGTTTTTCCACCTGTTCATCTGGTAATTGCGCATCAGCAACAAATAGTACCTTTTTTGGATGAGGCGATTCAAAATTTCAAAGTTCGCCATGGCGGGAGCCTGCCTTCTCAGGCATGTGTGATAACAGGTCCCAGTCGGACGGCCGATATTGAAAAAACGCTTGTGATGGGGGCGCACGGTCCCAAAGAGCTTATCTTATTCATTCGATTGTAAGCTACATTTTCTTTTTTGGAAGGATATGTTAACTTTGCACCTCTAAAGACAATCGATGAATAATTTCGTACAACGCACAGTAACCGGAATCGTGTTCGTAGGGGCAGTAGCCGGTTCAATATATATCCATCCTTTGGCCTTTTTTCTGGTATGCCTACTGGTAGCTGTTGTCGGAATGTTAGAATTAGGTCGTTTACTTCAAATAAAATATGGTAATCTCAATCTTGTTCCTGCACTTATTTTAGGAATAACTTTTCAGATGCTGGTTTTTCTTGATACCCAGGGATATATGGATAGAAGTGGTTATGTGGTGTTGATGCCTTTGATATGGCTGCCTTTTGTTTATGAGCTTTTCAAAGGTGGAGAAAATCCCTTTCAACGTATTGCCATAAGCCTGATGGTACCTGTATATGTGGCTCTGCCTCTGTCCTTTTTGTTCCTTACCGGATGTGTTAATGGTAGCTTTCAACCGATAATATTACTGGGCTTCTTCATTCTAGTATGGAGTAACGATAGCGGAGCCTATCTCGTAGGTGTCACCTTGGGTCGCCATAAGTTATTCGAGCGTATTTCACCCAAAAAAACATGGGAAGGATTTTTCGGGGGAGTTCTCTTTACCCTTGCCGCGGCTTTTATTATCGCGAGCATAAGCGATGCGGCCTCCTTGTATGTGTGGATGGGAGCAGGACTTATCGTCTCAGTTTTTGGTACATTGGGCGATTTGGTGGAGTCGATGCTTAAGCGCAATGTGGGAATTAAAGATTCGGGTTCTGTATTACCCGGGCATGGTGGTGTGCTTGATCGTTTCGACGGTGTTTTATTTGCAGCCCCTATGGTTTTTGCACTTTTTGTTTTATTTGCATAACAGATTAAGAATTAGAACTAATGACAATTCATAAAGAAGGATACGGAACACTCATGGTAGTGCTGGCTGTACTGCTGGCCTTGAATGCCGGTATTTATTTTGTAGCCGGTGTGGCTGTTACTAAGGTAAGCGCACTGCTTGCATTTATTATTTTTGCCTTGGTGCTTAATTTCTTTCGCAATCCACGGCGCGATGCCATGATAAAGGACGGCGCCATCATAGCACCTGCCGATGGTAAAATCGTAGCTATTGAAGAGGTAGAAGAGGATGAGTATTTGAAAACAAAATGCTTACAGGTGTCTATTTTTATGTCTGTATTCAATGTTCATATCAATTGGTTTCCCATTAAAGGGGTGGTGAAGTATTTTCGTCATCACAACGGACGCTTTATGGCAGCTTATCTGCCTAAATCATCTACGGAAAACGAGCGAACAAGCGTAGTGCTGGAAAACAGTAACGGTACGCAGATATTAGTGCGTCAGGTAGCTGGTGCAATGGCGCGCCGCATTGTATGTTATGCCGAGGAGGAAAAAACTGTTGCACAGGGGCAGCAAATGGGTTTTATTAAGTTTGGTTCGCGTGTGGATCTATACCTGCCGCTGGGTACGCGTATCGACGTGGAGCTGGAACAAAAAGTTACCGGACGCCAAACAATACTGGGCTGGTTAAAATAAGCCTTTCCGAAGATATTTTTTGAGAGCCATCCTTTTGGGGTGGCTCTTTTTTTGGTGGCTCTACAACCAATGGTGGGTAAAATTGTTATTAACAGGCAACGCTAAGTTTGTAAGGTATAATTTATTAGCGCTATCATCCTAAACAGTATTATATGAATCAGTCACTATCTATGTCAGGAAATCTATCCAAGCCCCGGGAAGCAACCTTAAGCGGCGTGGGGCTCTTTATTTTTATTGAGTTATTGCTTTTCGCCGGGTTCTTTTTGTTATACGGCGTATATCGGTATAAAAATGTGATAGCCTTCGATCTGGCAGCGGGTGAGTTAAGTATTACATCCGGTTTCGTAAATACACTTATTATTTTAGCGGGGAGCCTGACAATGGCTTTTAGTGGAGTAGCCATTCGCAAAGGCAATAAGATGACTACCTTATTCTGGCTGCTCACCACCCTGTTTATGGGCTTTATGTTTATTGTTAATCGTTATTTCGAATGGAAGGGCAGGGTGGATTTTGGCCTGTTTCCGGGTAGTGAAGAATTAACACGCCTGGGACATGGTGATGTAATGTTTTATGGCCTGTATTTTTTTATGACCGGCTTACATCTTATCCATCTGTTAATTGGTTTTGCGACCCTTATTTATGTAACCACAAAGGTGAATAACAATGATTTGCATAAAAACGACTATGCCGTACTGGATAAAACAGGTAGCTATTGGCATCTGGCTACCTTAATATGGTTGCTGGTCTTTCCTTTATTTTATTTAATGTAAATTTCTAAAAGCGATTTCATACCATGGATAAACAAGCAACGGTATCTGCAAAAACTTACATATGGGTTGCCTTATTGCTGGTGGCTCTCACGATTATATCAACCATCCTGAGTTCTTTAAATCTCGGTTACCTCAATGATCTTATGGCTGTTGGTGTGGCTGTGCTCAGTGCCCTTATTGTACTCTCTAAGTTTATGAATATAAAACTGAATGGTGGCTATGCACGCCTCTTATTTGCCGGTGTTATGGCCATGGCCTTATTGATATTTTTTGTCGCCTTTGTGGGCTAAGTTCAGGTTGATCCATAATCAAACCGCTTCACTAATAGAAGTGTTGATTCATTCACTGTAGAATTTATCAATGTCGCTTCTTTCTATAATTAAGGCAAGTCTCTCAATTGGGCTTCACTATTTTGAAATAACCAAGTATGTGAAGTCGATATCAGTCATTAAAAAAGCCCTTCCCTTCAAGTATTACAAGGAAGGAAGGGCTTATATAGATTGCAATGTGTTTTAATGTGGGCTATTCATGCTCCTCATCAATATGTACAGGCTTTGACCTATCGGGCAGTATCAGGTTCAGTATAACACCTACCATGGAGGCCAGACCAATACCGGCCAGCGAGAAGTTTCCGAATTCGATTACAGCACCGCCAATGCCCACGGTTAGTATGATGGACACAATCACCTGGTTGCGCGTTTTGGTAAGATTGGCTTTTGATTCAACCAGGGTACGAATACCCACGCTGGCAATCATACCAAACAGTAGCAGCATAATACCACCCAGTACCGCTTGCGGGATAGATTTTAACAAACCACTAATTTTACCTATCACCGAAAAACAGATGGCTGTAATGGCGGAGATGCGCAAAATTTTTGGATCGGTTATTTTGGTCAGGGAGATGGCTCCTGTTACCTCCGAATAAGTGGTGTTGGGCACACTACCAATAATGGCAGCAAATGAGGTGGCAATACCGTCACCCAGCATGGTGCGGTGCAATCCCGGATCTTTTACAAAGTTTTTATTGGCTACGGCGCCAATGGCATACATATCCCCCACATGCTCAATAAGCGGTGCTATGGCTACGGGGATCATATAAACGATCGCTTTCCAGCTCCACTCCGGCATAACAAAGGGGGGAAGACTTATCCAGTCTGCCTCCACAATGGGTGTGTAATCTACCCTGCCCAATATCATTGATAGCGCATAACCAGCAACAATACCCATAAAAACCGGAATGAGTTTGATGAGTCCTTTGGTGTAGATCACTACGAGCACGGCTGTGAGTAACGATACCACGGCAATCAGCCAGTCTGTTTTAGCCATGTCTACACCGGCTGATGCAAGCGATAAACCTATCACCATAATGACAGGGCCTACCACCACTGAGGGGAATAACCGTTCTATAAAACCTAGTCCGCGTACCTTGATCAGGGCTGATACACTGATGTAGACAAAGCCTACAGCGATTAATCCCGATAGGGTGCCGGCAAGGCCGAATAACTTGGTAGCTTCTACAATGGGAGCAATAAAGGCAAAGCTACTGCCCAGGTACACCGGTACCTTTCCCTTGGTAATTAAATGGAACAGCAGGGTGCCGACACCTGCCGAGAATAATGCAATGGAGGGGTCAATGCCCACCAGCAAGGGTACTAATACAGTGGCGCCAAAGGCCACGAAAAGAAATTGAATACCAATGACGATCTGCTTGCTAAGGTGCATCGATGGTTTTGATTGCTTCATAATGATGATAACGTTATGTGTTTGACGGCGCAAAATTAAGAATATCATGCTAAATCAAGGTATACTAATTCATATTTAGTGACTTTCTCCCTAAGAATGAATTGTGGTAAAACGATTTTTTGGGTGTCACGATTAAAAATATTAGGTTTGTTTAAGTTGATCAATATTATATGCGAAAATCACTAACGAATCCTAACGCCGGTTTTGGTGCCACGGCGGTGTTTATGACCGCCATCTCCACCATTTTGGGCGCGATTCTTTTTTTACGCTTTGGATACGCCCTGGCCAATGTTGGACTGGGGGGCTTGCTGGCCATTATACTTATTGGTCATATTGTTACGGTACCCACGGCCCTGGCGGTAGCTGAAATAGCTACCAATCAACGAGTTCAGGGAGGAGGCGCATATTACATTATTTCCCGATCGTTCGGACTGAATATTGGCGGTGCCATTGGTCTGGCACTTTACCTGTCGCAAGCTGTAAGCGTGGCTTTCTATATTATTGCCTTTGGAGAGGCTTTTGACCCACTTATCCCCTATTTGCCTTTTGAGGTGGAGCCATTAATGTTTAAAAAGATGGTCACTTTGGTATTGATGACCATCCTGGCCGTAGTAGTGGTTCTGCGCGGTGCCAACATTGGTATGAAGGCCCTTTATGGCGTAGTTATTTTACTCTTTATATCCATTATTTTCTTTTTGCTGGGTAAGCCGGTTAGCGAGGGCATTGAGGTAAGTTATAATAATACGATTAGTGGGGGCGATAATTTTTTCTTTGTGTTTACCATTATCTTTCCTGCATTCACAGGCATTGCTGCCGGATTGGGTCTTTCAGGAGATCTTAAGGATCCTAAGAAGGCCATTCCCCGGGGCACCCTTTTAGCAACGCTCACCGGTATGATCGTTTATGTGATAGTGGCTTTTAAACTAGCTGCTTCTGCCACTCCGCAGGATATGCAGAATGATCAGCTGATTATGGCTCGTATTGCCGTGTGGGGTCCCATCATACCCGTAGGCTTGGCGGCTGCCTGTCTGTCATCGGCCATCGGATCGCTGCTGGTTGCGCCCCGAACCCTACAGGCCATAGGCTTTGACTGTATTTTACCTTTCGAAAACTTTAATAACTGGATTGCCCGGGGGCGTGAGAATGACAATGAGCCCATCAACGGCAGTATTATCACCATTGCCATTGCTTATTTTTTCATCATCATTGGCGATGTGGATTTTGTGGCAGAGATTATCTCCATGTTCTTCATGATTACCTATGGTTTTATCTGCCTTATCTCTTTTCTGGAACATTTCGCCGCCGATCCCTCCTACCGACCCACTTTTAAGTATAACCGGTGGTATTTCTCCTTGCTGGGTGCTATCTTGTCATTCTGGCTCATGTTTCAGATGAAATGGACTTATGCGGCGCTGGCATCCCTGATGATGGCATTAAGCTACTATTTTATCACGGTGGCTAATCCTGAGCGTCAAGGACTTGAGAAGCTGTTTAAAGGCGTTGTGTTTCAGCTGAGCAGGCAGATACAGATATTTGTTCAAAGGGCCAATAAGGATGAGCAGGAAGGTCATTGGCGTCCCTTTGCGATTTGTGTATCTGAGGATTCATTTAAGCGACAGGCGGCCTTTGATCTGTTACGCTGGGTGTGTTACAAACATGGCTTTGGTACCTATATTCATTTTATAAAAGGCTTCCTTACAAAAGATACCTATGCCGAGTCTCAGGCGGTTCTCAAACGACTCATTCATCAATCTGAGGGTAGTCAAAGCCGCCTTTACCTCGACACCATTATCAGCCCCTCCTATACTTCGGCCATTGCACAGGTGATACAGTTGTCGGGTATTAGTGGAAAGGGTAATAACCTCATCTTATTTGAGTTCTCGAGAAGTAATCCTGAGGCTTTACGACATGCTTTGGGTAATTACGAGTTGTTTGAGGCCACAGAATTTGATGTGTGTGTGCTCAACTCGTCCTATAAAGGATTTGGTTATAAGCGCGAGATTCATGTGTGGATTAGTGCGCTCGATTTCAGAAATGCCAACCTGATGATATTGCTGGCCTATATTATTTCGGGTCATCCCGAATGGCGCAATGCTACCATTCGCATATTTGCTACCTTCCCCGAGAATCAGATTGAGAAGCAACGAAAGAGGCTGCTGGAACTTATACAGGAAGGGCGCCTGCCAATTTCACCGGCCAATGTTGTGTTTTTGCCCATGAGTGGCACGCAGACAACGCACGAAATAATTATGAAGCACAGCGCTGATGCAGATCTCGCCATTGTGGGTTTTAAACCTGAACGAGTGAAGGAAAACCCGGATTTACTTATTGAGTATGGCGACATGGGCAACGTGTTGTTTGTTAATACCTCACACAAAAAAGATATTAAATAAGTCATGAAAGAAAAGTGCCAGTCAGCGCCAAATTTTTTCGATACCATTGAACGAGTGTGCAAGAGTCGTCAGCTTGTTATCGTTGGATTTATTATGGCCGCTTTTACATTATTATCTTTGTTGCTTTTTAACATGCGGGTAAGTGAAGGAGGCGATGACAGTACCTATATTATTCGTGCCGTTAATTTTATTAACGATGGGGCCTACCCTTCTTTCCAGGGGCCACTGTATCCTGTTTTTCTGTCTTTCTTTGTGGCCATTTTTGGTCTTAACCTGGGCGTGCTAAAGCTTTCATCACTGCTTCTGATGGTGGCCGGCATATGGTTTTTTTACCGCGTGTTTAGGGAACGTATACCCTATGTAGTGCTGTTTGGTACTTTGTTAATAACCAGTTTTAGTAGTTTTTATATTTATTTTAGCAGCCAAACCTATAGCGAAGCGCTCTTTATACTGCTGCAACTGCCGGTTTTCGGGTTTGTGTTTAAGTTGGATGAGCGTAAAGACAATCAACCGGCCTGGACTTTATTGCTGGGGCTCAGTCTGGCTATATTAGCCACTTACCTTACGCGTACCGTGGGGGTCGGAGCGCTCATTGCCGTATTGATCTTTTTTATCTTTCGTAAGCGCTACAAGGAAGGATTACTGGTAGCGGGCGGATTTGTGGTGTTACTTTTCTTATTTCTGCTTCTAAAAAGCGCCATTTGGCACAATGGTTTTTTTGATAGTGGTCAGGCCAGTACACTTCTCTATAAGCACCCTTATCAGATGGATCAGGGCAAGGAAACGCTGGGTGGTTTTTTGGGTCGTTTTATCGATAATTCAAACCTGTATCTGTCGAAGCACTATCTGCGTATGACCGGTCTGCGGGCTGCAGAGGTAAAATCGGTAAACGGGGTTTTTACCCTTGTTTTGTATTTCCTGTTTATCCTTGGTAGCATCAGGGCCTTTAAAAGGGATAGCTACCTCTTTTTCACCGCGCTATACACTGCGGTTATGTTGGGTATCACCTTCGTTGTGTTGCAAAAGCTGTGGGATCAATACCGATTGATAGTGCCCTTTTTTAGTTTTATGACCCTGATATTACTCTATGGAATCTACGGCTTGGCTGCTTATCGTAAAAGCCAATGGCCCGGGCGTATGGTAATGGCTCTGGTGATATTTTGCTGTGGCAGTACTTTGCTGCATAGCTTCGCCAGCGTTGATCTTTTAACGCTGCGTAAGAACCTAAAGGGCGATCTTTATGAGGGATATACCGATGATTGGCGGAATTACCTTTCAATGGCCGAATATGTGGGTGATGAACTGCCAGAAGAGGCCTATGTTGCTGTTCGAAAACCCAATATGGCACGAATCTATGCGGGGGGCAAGAAGTTTTACGGTATTTACCGCTACGATACTGACGATCCGGATCTGCTCTTACAGCGTTTGCGCGATCGTAAGGTAAGCCACGTTATAATGGCCAGCCTGCGTAAGAATCCTAATATTAATAATGGACAGACCATCAATACCATACAGCGTTATTTGTATATAGTATCTAAAAAATATCCTGAACTGTTTAGGTTAGAGCATCAGATCGGTAGCGTTGAGCCTTCTTACCTTTTCAGGATTGATTATGGCGTTGTAGAATAAGGTATTTTTAACAGAGAGTTAGAATATATGAAAGTGAATGAAGAGCGGAGAGCCTATTTTGAATCCAGGGCTGACAATTGGGTGAAGTATCGCAAACGGCGGGCTTATTACTGGGATTCCATCACGCGTTACTGCAATTACTACATTCATGAGGAGAGCTCAGTTTTGGAGATTGGCTGCGGGTCGGGTGAGCTTTTGGCGGCTATCAACGGGCGGTCTAAGGTGGGTATTGATTTTTGTGCACCCATACTAGAGCAGGCAAGGGAGCAGTTTCCACACCTCGATTTTCACCTGATGGCAGCCGAGAATATTCAACTGAACCAACAGTTCGATGTTATTATCCTCTCTAATCTAATAGGTGTTATCGATGATATTGAACATGTCTTCAACGAACTGAAGAAAGTGTGTCACGAACAAACCCGTATCATTGTAACTTATTACAACCGACTGTGGGAGCCCGTTATCACGCTGGCCGAGTGGCTGCGTATTAAAAAGCCTACGCCTGAGCAGAACTGGTTGTCAGCAGGCGATATTGCCAATCTGCTTTACCTGGCTGGCTTTGATGCCTACAAGAAAAATCGCAGTATGCTCTTGCCCTATCGCATACCCGTGTTATCGTGGTGTCTCAACCGCATCGTTTCGCGTCTTCCTTTTTTTCAGCTATTGGGTCTCAATCAGTTTGTTTTTGCCCGGCCTTTTCCTCCGCGCCTGTCGCAGTCCGAGGTCGATCAGCGTTATTCGGTGTCGGTGGTTGTGCCTGCGCGTAACGAGAGTGGCAATATAGAATCTGCTATCCGGCGCACACCGGCGATGGGTAAGTTCACCGAGTTGATTTTTGTAGAAGGAAATTCAACCGACGATACCTGGGACACCATTCAGCGTATGGCGCTTAAATACGGCGATTCGCATCGTATTAAAATTATGCAGCAGGAAGGAAAGGGTAAGGGCGATGCGGTTCGCAAGGGGTATGCTGCGGCCGAAGGTGATATTCTGATGATTCTGGATGCCGATCTTACCGTGCCTCCTGAAGATTTACCTAAGTTTTATAATGCCATAACCCGTGGCAGGGGCGAGTTTATCAACGGCGTGCGACTGGTTTATCCCATGGAGAAGAATGCCATGCGATCGCTGAATACCATTGGTAATCATTTTTTCTCGCGCCTGTTTAGCTGGATACTGGAGCGCCCCATCAAAGATACCCTTTGTGGTACCAAGGTAATGTTTCGCAAGGATTATGTAAAGCTGGCCGCTAACCGTAAGTTCTTTGGCGACTTTGATCCCTTTGGTGATTTCGACCTTCTGTTTGGTGCCTATAAGCTCAACCTTAAGATTGTGGATTTGCCCATTCGTTATCGTGAACGAAAGTATGGCGACACGAATATATCACGTTTTAGCCATGGCTTTATATTACTGCGCATGGCTGCCTTTGCTGCGGCAAAAATTAAATTTTGGTAGAATAGGCGCTTTTAACTTGTTTAGGCAGCTATTTTTTCCAAATTTTACGCTCTTAACGTAGTTTTTCCCGAGGGATTAACTCAGAAAATTAAACCATGAAGATAGCAATCTTTCCCGGCTCGTTCGACCCCTTTACAGTAGGACATGAAGATGTTGTGCGACGCGGATTAAGCCTTTTTGATAAGATAATTATAGCTGTGGGCTATAACTCCAATAAAAAAGATTACTTCCCGCTGGAGGATCGGATGAAGTGGATCAGGGATGTGTTTGTGGATGATAAACGAGTGGAAGTAGCCAAGTACGAGGGGCTTACGGTGGATTTTGCCAAAGAGGTGGGATGTACTCATATATTAAGGGGTATTCGTACTGCAGCTGACTTTGAGTACGAACGTGCCATTGCGCAGGTGAATAAGGCCATGAGTGGTTTCGACTCCGTATTTTTATTAACTACACCTGAACATACTCCGGTGAACAGCTCCATTGTTCGTGATATTGTGAAGCATGGTGGTGATGCCGGTCAGTTTCTGCCGGAAGCCATTAAAATCAATCTTCAAAAGTACTTGTAGATGCGTACCCTTGCCTTTGTGTTCATGCTTTTGATTAGCAGCTTTGCGCTGGCGCAGTCCACATCGCAATGGGTGACGTTAAAGGGCAAAGCTCCCGAATATGCAGGATACAGCCTGGTGATGCGAAAAGTGGTGAACCCCATTTCGCGCGAAGAGGCTGACCTGATGGTGCTTCATGTTGACGAGCATGGGTATTTTCAGCAGCAGATTGAACTGTCAAATGTGGTTTATGCCAGCATTGATATGGGACGTTTTCTGGGGTATATCTATCTGGAGCCTGGACAGACCTATGAATTGGTGCTGCCGCCTTTTCAGCCCCGCAGCGATGCGGAACGGTTTAACCCTTATTTTGTGCCAGAGGTAATTGAACTTGGTATCGCCAATGAAGAAGCGCAGGTGCTTAACAAGCGAATGAAACGTTTTGATGAGCAGCTGAGCACCGCGTATAACGAAAATGCCGTGAGGGTATTTGCACGGAGCGATGTGCAGCGGGCAAACCACATTATTGAGGGGCTCGATAGCATCACCAAAGGATGCGATTATCTTCAAGAGTATAGCCGTTATGCCTATGGCGAATTACTCACCCTGGCCTATAAACGCAATAAACGTATGGCCATGCACCTCACCTTCAGTGGTGACTCCATCAATATGTTTATGCCAGCCTTTATTAAATCTTTTAATACGCTTTTTAAAGGCTTTTTTACTTATTATTTCTCGTCGAACAGGGGCGATGCCTTGCGCGATGCCTACAATCAAGGGGCAACTTTCGATAGTCTATCGTATCTCTTGCAGAAGGACACACTTTTTGCAAACCATGAGTTAGCCGATTTGGTACTGATGAAGGGTATGTATGATGCCTTTTATTCAGGGCGCTATGATGAGGAAAGAATTATTCAGCTCTACCGGCAGGCTGCTGAAACAGGTTCCAGACCTGATATCCGTAATATTGCACAAGGATTACACCGCAAAGTTACGTGGCTGCGCACGGGCAGTGCTGCACCCCCGTTTACCTTGTACAGACTTGATGGACGCGAGCGCTCCCTAAGTGATTATGAGGGTAAGTTTGTGTACCTTAATTTTATGCATACCAGTAATCATACCTGCAGGCAGGAGCTGGAGCTGCTGAATGTACTATCGAAACAGATGCGGCGCGAGATGATCATTGTTACCATTATTATGGATGAAGATCCTACGGCTGCACAAAAGCTGGTAAAAGAAAATAAGTACAAATGGGATTTTCTGCATTATATCGGTATGCCTAAGGTAGTGAGTGACTACCGTATTAAGGCGCTGCCCATGTATTTTGTGATTGATCCATCACAGAAGCTACGCTTAGTACCCGCACCATCGCCCACCGAAAGCTTTGCCCCCATTTTTATGGAAGCACAGCGCAGTTACCGTTACGAGCAATTGCGTAAGGACAGGCCCAGCGAGAAAAGTATTTATGACTTTTAGGGTCTTTTGTTAATAAACCCTTTTTAGTATATTTGGTTTCTTTCATGTACCAAATAATAACATCATACCATTATGAGTGAACATTTTCTAAAGGTAAAAGAGTATCTTCTTGACCTTGAATATCAAATTGTAAAGGAAGATCCGGCTGAAGAGTTGTTTGTAATCGAAAAGGAAGAGGAGGGCATCTCTAATCTTGTGATCGACTGCGAAGACTCCATCATCATCATCGAAGGTTTTCTAATTGATCTGGCGCAAGGATCAGCTGAAATTTACGAGTCATTGTTAAAGAAAAACCGTGAGATAGTGCATGGTGCTTTAGTGCTCGATGAAAGTGGGCGTAAGGTGATTTTCCGTGATACCTTGCAGCTGGAAACATTAGATATTAATGAGCTGGAGGCTAGTATTAACTCCTTAAAGCTGTTGATGTCGGAATATTCCAATGAATTAATTGAATTCTCAAAAGCATAAGAACGTTATATGGGTATTTTTAAAAGATTATTTAGAGTTGGACAGGCCGAAGCCAATGCGGCCATTGATAAATTGGAAGATCCGATTAAAATGACGGAACAGGGTATCCGTGATTTGAAAAAGGATCTGGATAAGAGCCTGCAAGCCCTGGCCGAGGTAAAAGCTTTGGCCATACGAAGTAAAAAAGAGCTGAGCGAGAATAAGTCAAAGGCTGCCAACTATGAGCAGAAAGCGATTCTGCTGATCGGCAAGGCCGAAAAAGGAGAGCTGGAAGTGGCAGAGGCCGACCGACTGGCTACCGAGGCATTGAGCCGTAAGGAGGAAGCACTGGAAAGTGCTCAGCGTGCTCAGGAAGAAGTAACTCGCTTTGATAATAACATAGCTGCCCTTGATAAAAATGTGAAGAAGCTGAAGAGCACCATTGCCAGCTACGAGAATGAGCTACGCACACTTAAGGCACGAGCACGTGTTAGCAATGCTACTCAAAAGATCAATAAGCAGCTGAGCGGCATCGATAGCTCAGGCACCGTATCCATGCTTGAGAAAATGAAGGAGAAGGTGGCCCAGGAGGAAGCTATGGCTGAAGCCTACGGCGAAATAAGCCTGGAAAGTAGAAGTGTTGATGATGAGATTGATGAGGTGCTATCTGATAAGCAGGTAAAGGCATCAAATTCACTGGAAGCCCTTAAGGCTAAGTTGAAACAACAA
The DNA here is from genome assembly GCF_050589825.1 of Carboxylicivirga longa. Taxonomy (NCBI): domain Bacteria; kingdom Pseudomonadati; phylum Bacteroidota; class Bacteroidia; order Marinilabiliales; family Marinilabiliaceae; genus Carboxylicivirga; species Carboxylicivirga longa. The sequence continues at coordinate 76,921 of NZ_JBNGOZ010000014.1, forward strand.
TAAGATGGGATTATTAGATTTTTTTAAAAAGAAAGAATCTCATTATGACAGCACCAACATTCGGGTTCAGGACCTGGATGTTGGTTTTGTATTTGAATACGATCTTTCCACCTGGGTGGTAGAAGCCCTCTTCGAATATGACTGGGGTGATAATTATTTCACCCGCGAGTTTCAGGTGAGTAATGGTAGTGTAACGCGTTTTCTGGGTCTCGAAGAGGATGATGGCGTGCAACTGTCTATGATGGAGAAGAAGAAAATACGTGCCATCGATACAAACTTGCCCGAACATCTGATGGAAAAGCAGGAGCCACCTAAGAGAATATCTTACGCAGGGGTGGATTATTACCTGGAGAATGCAGCCGCAGGCTATTTTCATGATGTTGCCAAAGGTGATGTTTGGGAGGAGTTTCGTGCCTGGGATTTTGAAGATGAAGATGGGAAGCACCTCTTGTGCATTGAACAATGGGATGAACAGGAATTTGAGGCTGCTGTAGGCATCAGCTTGCAGGAATATGAAATAAGTAATATTCTGCCGGGCCAAAGCTACTAAAAGAGAGGGCCAGAGAGGCCGTGCATTTTGAATTTATAAGTAGGACACCATGAACAACGGAATAGCAAAAATCATTATTATCTTTATTATAGGTTTTTTTGTGCTTAAAACCTGTAACAACCGTTCTGATAACCGTTCCGACAGGCGGATGCAGGAACGTAGTGTAGCCATGAGCAGCTGGGAAAAGTCGCCGGTTGACGAGCTGATTAAAAAGTACAGTAGTGAACAAAATTTCTCCATCATCCTTCAGGATATGGATGCACGCGACAATAAGTATTACCATCAGTATAATGTCTTGGTGGAGCATCCTGATACAGTATTACACGAAGAGACAGGGTGGGAAACTGTAAGCGATCAGTTTTTTGCAGCTCATGTTAATAATATGGGTATGGAAATCGTCTCAAAAAAGGATGGTAAAGTATCTAAACAAGCCAGTCCGGCCGGTTACAACCATTATATTGGTAACGAACGTTACGGCCGCTGGACCGAGCGCAACGGTACTTCCTTCTGGGAGTTCTATGGGCAATATGCATTTATGTCGTCCATGTTTAACCTAATGGCTTATCCTGCCCGACGTTCCTATTACGACGATTATTACCGGGGAGGCTATTACGGTTCGCGTCCCTACTACGGACCATCGGGGCGGGGCGCTGTATATGGCACAAAAAACTATACGGCCTCCGGCACGGGTAAGAACAGCACCTGGGCGTCTAAGCCTTCATCTTTTAAGCAAAATGTACGCAGTCAGGTAGCACGTTCTTCGCAGGCTGGTTCATCGCGCTCATACTCCTCCGGATCGAGTTACAGTAATCGTAACAGTCGCAGTTCATCGCGCTACAGCCGCAGTTCATCACGCAGCCGCAGTGGTGGTTTTGGAAAATAATAAGCTCAGTAAAAGGAATAAATATGACATTATCAGATATTTCAACAATCTTATACGATGCCATCGTTTACATTACTGTTGGCTTCGTTATTTTTTATCTTGGCAAAGTAAGCTACCAATTGTTGCATCGCAGTTTTAATGTGAAGGAAGAGTTGGTGGAGAAAGATAACCTTGCTTTTTCATTTGCCCATGTAGGCTATTTTATTGGGCTGCTGGCCGCCATTGGTAGCGCCATCGTAGGTCCTTCGCGTGGTCTTCTACTCGATGTGCAGGATATTCTTATCTACGGACTGCTGGCCATCGTGCTGCTCAATATTTCAATATGGCTTACCGATAAGGTGTTGCTGCGTCGCTTTAGTGTTAAAAAAGAGATTATCGACGACCAGAATGTGGGCACCGGCGTAATTGAGGGTGCTGTGGCCATCGCCTCCGGACTCATTATCTTTGGGGCAGTAACCGGTGAGAGTGGCAACCTGCTACAGGGCCTTAGTTCTGCCGTGGTATTTTGGCTGGCCGGTCAAGGGGCTTTGTTTATTGCAGGAGTTGTGTATCAGTTCATCACCAGCTACGATGTACACGATCACATCGAAAAGGATAATGTGGCAGTTGGTGTTGGCTTTGCCGGTGCTTTAATCGCCATTGCCAACCTGATCAGACACGCCCTGATGGGAGATCTGGAAAGCTGGGGTGCTACTTTTGCAGAGGCAGGTTTTGAGCTGGCGCTGGGCATCATACTGTTGCCCGTTATGCGCTTTTTAACCGATAAGATACTACTACCTGGTCAGCGCCTGACGGATGAGATAATTAATCAGGAGCGGCCCAATGTGGGAGCGGCCATCATCGAAGCATTTGCCTATATTGGTGGTTCGGTGTTGATCACCTGGTGTTTGTAGCATTAAATTTTTAAGAGGGCATTTCAAAGGTAAATTGACTTTTGAAATGGCCTCATTTTATTGAGTACCTGACGTATTGTTCATGATACATATAACGAACAAGCACTCGGCCATCTTAAAAGCCGCCATTTTTGCCACCGGCTTTAGTGGTATTGTGGCCGAGTATCTTCTATCTACCCTGGCAACTTATTTTTTGGGCGATTCCATTTTTCAATGGGCCATGATTGTAAGCACCATGCTTTTTACCATGGGACTGGGCAGTCGCATCAGTAAGATGTTTCAAAAGCATTTGATTGAGAAATTTCTGATGCTGGAATTTGCCTTGTCTCTTATGGTTTCTTTCTCGCCTTTGATTGTATATATCGCCTCGGCTTATACAGCTTCGGTGGGCATCCTCATTTATGGATTCTGTATGGCCATTGGTACCCTTATCGGTATGGAAATTCCACTGGTGATGCGTATCAATGATGGTTACGAGGAATTGCGCGTGAATATTTCCAATGTGCTTGAGAAGGATTATTACGGCAGTCTGCTGGGAGGTGTTTTCTTCGCTTTCATTGGGCTTCCTATTATGGGACTAACCTATACGCCCTTCCTTTTGGGGCTGATTAATTTTGGGGTCGCCATCGGGGTTTACTATTTCCTGCGTCAACGCATTGCGCCGGCACAGAAAATGTGGTTGAAAACAGCCGTTATCATCCTGCTGCTTGGCATACCGGCCGGAGCTTATTGGGCGGATCCCATTATTCAGTATGGCGAACAGCAAAAATACAAAGACAAGGTGATATATGCCGAGCAGACCAGGTATCAGCGCATTGTCATCACACAGTGGAAGGATCATTTCTGGCTGTACCTCAATGGCAATCAGCAGTTGTGTACCATGGATGAACTGATGTATCATGAGCCTTTGGTGCATCCGGCCATGAGCCTGCATCCTAATCCCGAGAAGATATTGATATTAGGTGGTGGTGATGGCTGTGCGCTTCGTGAAGTGCTTAAATATGATGCGGTGAAAACAGTGAAACTCGTAGACCTGGATCCGGCTATGACCAATCTGGGTTTGGAGCATCCGCTTTTGTTGGACTTAAACAAGGGATCGATGAAGGATCCAAAGGTGGAGGTTATTAATGCCGACGGTTTTAACTATTTGGCTGATGCCACGGAATTTTTTGATGTCATAATCATTGATTTGCCCGATCCGCGCAGTGTGGAGTTGGGTCGTCTTTATTCAAGCGAATTTTATCAGATCTGCTATAAGCACTTGCGTCAGGAGGGGGTTATTGTAACGCAGGCCGGTAGTCCCTATTTTGCTACGCGAGCCTTTAACTGTGTTGTGAAAACCATGGAAGACGCTGGTTTTAATACGGTACCTATGCACAATCAGGTGATTACCCTGGGTGAGTGGGGCTGGTCGCTGGGGATTAAATCAACACGTGAGTTGGACTTGAAGAAGCACCTTCAAAAGCTGCACTTCGATGGCATTAATACACAGTGGCTGAACAACGATGCCATGCAGCTGATCACCTCTTTTGGCAAGGCTATTTATCCGGGCATAGATGACTCGGTACGGGTGAACCGCATTCATGATCCTGTGCTTTATAAGTATTATTTAAAAGGTAACTGGGACCTGTATTAAAATAATTAGATGGAACTACAAGCTAAGCAATTATCGCCACAGATATTCAGTTTAAAGGGCTGGATTGAGCTCGTTGATCCCGCGGGTCTGCAACCCCTTTTCAATGAGCTTCTGGATCAGGCCGAATTTTTAATATTGAACTATAACGAACATCACTTTCCGTTGAAAGGATTTACGGCCTTTTGGCTGCTGGCCGAATCACATTTGGCCCTCCATACTTTTGCCGATAGTGGTTGGTGTTACATTGAGTTAAGCAGCTGCAATAAAGAGAAGACATCCTTATTTTATGAAGGATGTAATCAACTCGATTATCGGATTAAATGGGAGAAGGACATGGAGTGTTATCGTATTTAAAGCATCATAGCATGAAAAATAAATATGGCTTATTTGTTGGCGGAGCAGTGTATCTGCTGCTCATCTACCTTATTTCGATAGTTGAAAGAGGTAGTGCTGGTGCCAATATTAAATCGTTGAGCGATGCCCTTTGGTATGCTATTGTGACGCTTACCACTGTGGGGTATGGCGATTTTTATCCGGTAACGCCGGCCGGTAAGCTTATTGGTCTTTTTATTATCCTGGGCAGCCTTGGGCTCATCGGCTATTTTATTGGAGAATTAACCCGCAGAATCAATTTGTATATGGAAAAGAAGAAAAATGGATTTTTTGGTACCGATTTCGAGGATCATTACATCATTATCGGGTGGAACGAATTTGGACGCCAGGTCGCCGATCAGATTTTTCCAGCAGGGCATAAGGTGGCCTTTATCACCAATTCGAAGAATAATTTGGCACTTATTAACGACCTATATGGAAGCAAAAATGCCTTTGCCATGTTTGCCGATTACCATAATAAACAAGCACTGGATAAGGTAAATATTCATCGCTGCAAGGCTGTGTTCGTTAATTTTAAAGACGATACACAAACCTTGGTATTCGTACTTAACCTGAAACGCTTGTACCCCGATATTAACATCATTGTGAATTGCAGCACGCCTGACTTGAAGGAAACACTTATTAACACCGGGGTTAAGCATGTTATTTCACACAGTGAGGTGGCTTCAAAGATGGTGGCCTCCTATTTGTTTGAGCCACATGTAGCCGAGTACACCGATGATCTCATAACCACCAGTATTGATCCAGACGATCAGGATATTCAGCAGTTTAAAGTTACCCGGGATAATCCCTATCTGGGTATGACCTATTTCGATGCTTTTGTAAAGATGAAGAAAGAGCTGAATGGCATTCTTATTGGCCTGGTGAGCGGTGATGAGGTGTTGAAAAACCCTGCAGACAATCATGTGATTGCGGAAGGCGACTACCTGATCGTCATATCATGTGGTGATAATAAGCATCAGATTGAAACTGTGTTCGGCGTTCGTGAGGGGGCTTAGAAAGCTATTTTTTTACCCTGCCCGGGTTTTGGCTGATAAATGCTTTCCAGCTGCTGCTGCCTGAGCTGCTGCTGATGCGTTGATTTTGCAAGAAATGGCAATAGGCGGCTGCCAATCCGTCGGTGGCATCCAGGTATTTGGGTATCTCCTTTAAGTGAAGCATATTTTGCAGCAGCAGTGCCACCTGCTCCTTGGAGGCGCGTCCGTTACCCGTTATGGCCTGCTTAATGCGAAGCGGGGCATATTCAAAAATGGGTACCGAGCGCGATAGGGCAGCTGCCATGGCAACGCCCTGTGCACGCCCCAACTTCAGCATCGACTGTACGTTTTTGCCGTAAAAGGGGGCTTCGATAGCCAGCTCATCGGGATGATAGGTATCTACCAGTTGAACAACGCGCTCAAATATCTTCTTTAGTTTCAGGTAATGATCGTTGTATTTATGCAGCTCAAGTACGCCCATGCTCAGCATCTCAGCTTTGTTACCTACCGTTTTGATGATGCCATAGCCCATGACTGTGGTTCCCGGGTCAATGCCCAATATAATACGTTCCTTAGCCAATCTTTACCTCATTAAGAATGGAGCTGAAGGTAAGGCATTTATCGCCAAACTCAGCCTTTATGTTATTGATTAGTATGGCGTTGTATTTATTGATAGTATCCAGGTCTGCCGGTTTGTTCACCTGCATCTGGCACGAATAATTGGTGTTGCCTTCTTCTACTACAGCCATTACTTCATATAGCTCAACCCGTATGTCTTTAACCAAATCTTGCATGGTGGGTATGTAGTTGCGGCTCATCCACTGTTTCCACTCATTAATCAGGCTATCACTGATCATAAAAGTGGTATTAAATATGTACATAATTAAATCGTTTGTACGTCAAAAATAGGCAGAAGGCAGAAGTTGTTAAAAATACTTCTGCCTTATATCTTTTTTGACTATTTGATAATATCAAATCCGCAATAGGGAACCAATACCTCGGGTATTTTAATGCCTTCCGGTGTTTGGTTGTTTTCCAGCAGTGCCGCTACAATGCGGGGTAGCGCCAGGGCACTTCCATTGAGGGTGTGTGCCAGTTGTGCTTTTTTCTCACCTTCTTCCTTGTAACGTAGCTTCAAGCGGTTAGCCTGATAGCTTTCAAAGTTGGATACCGAGCTTACCTCCAGCCAGCGCTCCTGAGCGGCTGAATACACCTCAAAGTCATAGGTTAAAGCCGATGTAAAGCTTAAGTCGCCACCGCAAAGGCGCAGGATACGCCATGGAAGCTCCAGCTTTTCAACCAGCGACTGCACATGTGCCACCATCTTATCCAGTATCTCATACGATTCTTTTGGGTGTGCCACCTGTACAATCTCCACCTTATCAAACTGATGCAATCGGTTGAGACCTCTTACGTGTGCACCCCACGATCCGGCTTCGCGGCGGAAGCAGGCAGAATAGGCACAGTGCTTAACCGGCATTTCTGAAGCTTTCAGTATCACATCGCGGAAGATGTTGGTAACGGGTACCTCAGCCGTAGGTATTAGGTACAGGTTATCGGCAGTTACGTGGTACATCTGCCCCTCTTTATCGGGCAGCTGGCCGGTCCCAAAGCCCGAATCTTCATTAACTACCAAAGGAGGTATCACTTCGTTGTAACCCGCCTTCATACCTTCATCGAGGAAGAAGTTAATAAGTGCTCTTTGTAAACGGGCTCCCTTGCCTTTATATACCGGGAAGCCGGCGCCTGTTATTTTGGTACCCAGTTCAAAATCAATCAGGTCATATTTTTTAATCAAGTCCCAGTGGGGCTCGTTCACCGTCAGTTGCGGCATGTCGCCTCCCCGCTTAATCTCTACGTTGTCTTCCTCGCCTTTGCCTGGGGGTACTATTTCATTGGGTACGTTGGGTAATGACACCAGGTGTTCATTCAGTTGTGCGGTAATGCCTTCCAGGGTAGTGTTGCGTTCTTTTATTTTATCCTTCAGTTCGCCGGTGCGTGCTTTGGCCTCATTGGCCTCCTGTGCTTTACCTGATTTGAACAGCATTCCTATTTCCTTGGAAAGCGTGTTCATTTCCTGCTGTAAGGCTTCCGCCTCTACCTGGGTTGCTTTTCTTTGGTTGTCGAGTTCGATGATGGAATCAACGATTGCTGTAGCATCGAAGTTTTTGATTTTCAGCCGTTCAACGACCAGCTCTTTATTATCCTGAATGAATTTTAAGGTCAACATATTGCGGTATTATTAGCGAGTAAAAAAAATCTCCTGAAATTATCACGAAAGTAATAAAAACAGGAGATTTAATTCGATTTTCAAGAATCTTATTCAGCAGTGAATGGTACTACTGAAACATAAGATTTGTTGTTTCTCTTCTTGCGGAAAGCAACAGTACCGTTTACCAAAGCAAACAAAGTGTGGTCTTTACCCATACCTACGTTATCGCCTGGGTGGTGCTGTGTACCTCGTTGTCTAACAAGGATGTTTCCAGCTTTGGCAGCCTGACCGCCATAAATTTTTACGCCGAGTCGTTTACTTTCCGACTCTCTACCGTTCTTCGAACTACCGACGCCTTTCTTATGTGCCATCTTATTCTAATTTTTTGAGTTTTTAACCTACGATTTCTTCAATTTGAATTTGCGTGAAGCACTGACGATGTCCGTTCTTCTTCTTGTAACCTTTTCTTCTTTTCTTCTTGAAAACGATTACTTTATCACCTTTTACGTGTGATAGAACTTTTGCAGTTACTTTCGCTCCTTCTACAACAGGGGCACCAATTTTAACGTCACCTGCGTTGTCTGTTAAAAGTACTTTTTCAAATTCAACTGTAGCACCTTCATCGGCACTCAATCGATGCACAAAGATTTTTCTGTCTTTCTCAACTTTAAATTGCTGTCCAGCAATGTCAACAATTGCGTACATGTCACCAACTATTAATGGTTTGCTCCAGGAGGTGGGCTGCTTTCTAAAGCCTCTTTTTCTACCCCACAGGATTCAATGGAGTGCAAAAGTATATAAAATTACTTTTCAACACAAATAAAAATACTACTTGAGGCTGTAAATTAGTTTTTTAAGTGCTTTTAGTAAAGGGTAACACCTTTTAAAAAAAGTATAAAGTCCAAATGTTAAAAAGTAATTACTATATTTGTTTCAACACATAAGTTACACCAACTCACTCATTGAGGCACTGTGGTGTTGTTGTGAGGAGTACGAGCTAAAACACGATTATGAGTAGAAAGAAAATCAAGTTAAATATTCTTGGTTTATCATATAGTCAAACCCAGTCTGGAGCCTACGCACTGGTTTTGGCCGAAGAGGATGGTGAGCGACGTATCCCGATTATCATTGGTGGAGTGGAGGCACAGTCCATTGCCATTAAGCTCGAAGGCCTAGAGCCGCCACGCCCTCTCACACATGATTTGTTTCTGAATTTTTCCAAGTCCTTTCATATCGAAATTATCGAAGTAGTGGTTTACAAGCTCGAAGAGGGTATTTTTTACTCCGAGCTGGTGTGTCGTCATGGCAACGAACAGCTGCACATCGATTCGCGCACCTCCGATGCGGTGGCACTGGCCCTGCGTTTTGGATGCCCTATCTACACCTACGAGGACATCATTGAAAAGGCAGGTATTGTGCTGGATTTCGATAAGAAAGAAGAAGAAGGCCCCGTCTCATCCAACGAACCCGGTGAGAGTAGCAGCAGTGCGACACCCTATAAGACCAAAACGATTGCCGAGCTAAAAGATATGCTACAAGCGGCCATCCAGGCCGAAGATTATGAGACCGCCTCAAAAATTCGGGACGAGATAAATCGACGTGAAAAAAAATAGTAAGATCCCTCAGCTAATAAATATTCAAGTTCGTTTTTAAAAAATCCTTAACTCTATGAAGAAGTTTCTTCTGGCATTGGCCAGTATTCTTATGTTTCAGGTGTTTGTGCACCCCGAAGCCTCGGCGCAGGCTGTTGATGTAAGCACTGCCGCCACTTTCGATTTTATGGGCATATTGCGGGGACTGATGGGGATGGCGGTATTAATTGGTATCGCCTGGTTGTTCAGCCTCAATCGTAAAGCCATATCATGGAAAGTTGTGGGCCTGGGCCTGGGCATGCAAGTATTATTAGCAATTTGCGTTTTGTATGTGCCATTCGTACAGAGTATTTTTGAGTTTTTTGGCAAGCTATTTACCCTGGTACTCGACTTTACAAAAGTGGGAACAGAATTTTTGCTGGGCGGCCTGCTCGACAGCTCCACCTACGGTTATATTTTTGCTTTTCAGATATTGCCCACCATCATCTTTTTCTCTGCCCTGACGAGTGTGCTGTTTTATTTGGGGGTGATTCAGAAAATTGTGTGGGCGCTGGCCTGGATGCTCACCCGCACTTTGAAGTTATCAGGAGCCGAAAGTCTTTCCATAGCCGGTAATATCTTTCTGGGACAAACGGAAGCGCCCTTGATGATTAAGGCTTATTTGCCAAAGATGAATGCCTCGGAAATGTTCCTGGTAATGGTAGGCGGTATGGCCACCGTGGCCGGAGGTGTGTTAGCGGCCTATATTGGTTTTTTAGGCGGTGATGATCCTGTTCAGCGGCTTATGTTTGCCAAGCACTTGCTGACGGCATCTGTGATGGCGGCGCCCGGTGCTATCGTGATATCGAAAGTGCTGGTGCCGCAGACTGAGGAGATTGTATCGGAGATTAAGATATCGCTGGATAAAATTGGAAGTAACATACTTGATGCCATGAGTAATGGTACCACTGAAGGCCTGAAGCTGGCGGCTAACGTAGGTGCTATGTTGTTGGTTTTTTTCGCCTTTATCGCCCTTATTAATTTTGGCTTTGAGAAGCTGGGGCAATGGACAACGCTTAATGGTCTGGTTGCCGAATGGTCCAATGGGCAGTATCAGCATTTTAATCTGGAGTTTATCCTGGGTTATGGCCTCGCACCCATTATGTGGCTTATCGGCGTGCCCACCCAGGATATAACATTGGTGGGGCAGTTGCTGGGTGAAAAAATTATCGCCAGTGAGTTTGTTGGTTACACCAGTCTTGCCGAGTTTAAATCGTCTGGCGTTTTAACCGATAGTAAATCAATAATTATGGGTACTTATATGCTATGTGGCTTTGCCAACTTTGCCTCCATCGGCATTCAGATTGGCGGAATCGGCGGTTTGGCCCCCAATAAGCGTGAGTTTTTGTCGCGTTTTGGATTTCGTGCTCTGCTCGCCGGTACCCTGGCCTCACTTATGTCAGCCACCATTGTGGGCATGATTATGGGCTAAGAAAAGTGTAACCCCGGAAAGGATATTAAAAAAGATTGTCTCGGTGCTTATAGCTTTTGAGACAATCTTTTTTTATGGAACTTGGTTAGTGCGGATGGATGGTGTGATCCTGGAGGGAGGTAATACTATGTAGTTAGTTTATATTCAGAACAACCATAATATAGAAGAACTTACAGCAAAATAACTTTTCTATATGTAACGAATTCGTTACATTTGTAATATGAGAGAAGTTGACATTACCGAAGATTGTTTATTATTCATCGATAGGCAAGGGAAACGAGTTTCGGACAAGTTTTTTCAACTTATCGAAATTATGGGCGAAGTAAAAGTTATAAATGCCAACTTTGTAAAGAAATTACAGAATACAAAGTTTTATGAATTAAGAATTAAGACTGGAAATCAATACAGAGTATTAATTTTTGCAATTGATCATTTAAATTTTGCTGAATGTCAGAAGGTAGTTTGTTTGAACGGATTCATTAAAAAATCGAATAAGGATTATACGAAAGCTATCAAAGAAGCTGAAAAACTATTAGAAGAATATTTAAAGAGTAAGGAATAATGAAAACGATGAAAGCAAAAGAATTATTAGCAGAACGCTATGGTAAGGAAGGGTCGGAAAGTCGTGAAAAATTCCGAGAAGAAGCTTATTCATATTATTTTGGTGAGATTATAAGAAATCGAAGAAAAGAGCTACAGATGAGTCAAGAGAAGCTGGCTGAAGCTGTGGGTAAAAAACGAACATATATTTCAAGAATTGAAAATGGGGAAGACGTTAGGATTTCAAATCTGTTATTAGTAGCGGATGCATTAGATTTATCACTTCAATTAACTGCTCGATAATAAGATTTTTAGCTCGGCGATGGCTCGCGATTACTGGGATAAAGGGAAAACTACGTACCTATGATGAGAATTAAAATATAAGATATTTGGATATAATTTAACTTATTATTGGAACTCTTTTGGGAGTAATAATAGTTATCTAAAGAAAGGATTCAGTGAGGTTTTAAATGGTCTTGAGTCCATAGATGAAAGATTAAGAAAATAGAAGATTCTAAATGCCGAAGTAAATAAGTATGACGGCATAATACGCTGCTATAGCTCATCTCGGGATTCTTGGTATTTTTGATATGCCAGTAGCCTCGTTAACGACTGCTAAATCGTTGATTGGCTTTTGAAAAGAAAAGATAAAGACAACGGTTAGGCTCTATGAGTTTAGGTTAATATTCACTTTTGCTTCATAGCCGTGTCCTTGCGCATTTATATACCTCGTGCGTCGATTGTTACTGGTTTTTGCAGTATGAGTAGTCCCTCCGCTGTTTTGCATTTGGCCACAATGTTCAGTGTTTTATTAATATGGCTACCCTTGGGCAGTTTGATGCTCAGTTCGGCTTTTGTGGCAGATACTTTTCTCAAGGGGCTCAGGTTTTTATGAAAGTACTTGCCCTCGATCAGTTGTCCTTCGAAAAACTCCAGCCCACTGATACGCTGAATGCCTTCGCCGGAAAGTGAAATGGAGAGGCGATAAGTGCCGTCAACACGGATATTATCCGTTTTGCGGATGTTAATGGCGGGATTGGGACGTAGTTTGCCCAGGTTAGTGTAGCGCTTGAGTCCAACGCCTGGCAGTCCGTCTTTGTATTCGTACTCAGCCGTTAGCTTACCCTGTCGGTCGTAGCGCTTACAGATGCCATGCAGCCGTCCGTTTTTATAGGGCTGTTCCTTAAAAATTTTGCCGGTGGAGTGGTAAGCGATGCGCATGCCGTCTTTTTTGTTATCCGCATAATTAATCGTTTCTAACAGTTTACCACTTTTGCTATAGCGTTTGGCCAGTCCGTGACGGATGGCAGACTCGCTGCCTTCCTTATATTTCATACTGATTTCCCACTGTACCGGAGCGCCAGGATCGTCATAGAAATGGCGTTTTTTAATAAAAGTGCCGTCTTTGCTGGTGGTTTCTTTTTTCGCCGTTTCCTGTTTGTCGGTGAAGAACTGACAGTCAGTAAGCGTAAATATTGCCAGTAAGGCAATGATTATCTGTTTCATCATGAATATATTTAGGGGTAAGTTAAAAAAAAAGGCTGTCAATATTGTATTATTGACAGCCTTTCAGTCTTGTATGCAAATACTACATTAATGCATCTAATTTCGATGCCAGAATAGTTTTTGGAACGGCACCTACCTGCTTGTCAACAACCTCACCATTTTTAAAGAATAAGATTGTTGGGATGTTACGAATACCAAACTTTACAGAAGTACCCGGATTACTGTCAACATCCATTTTAGTGATAACGGCTTTATCGCCATATTCTTCAGCCAGTTCTTTTACAATAGGGGTTACCATTCGGCATGGTCCGCACCATTCAGCCCAAAAATCAACCAATACTGGTTTGTCTGATTTTAATACTGTTTCTTCAAAATTGGCATCAGTAACTTCGATTAACATAGCAAATCTGTTTTACTTTATTATTACAAAATTTTAACTTCTTAATTTAAAAGAGATTGCCAAAGGTATATAAAATATCTCCGGCATGTTCAAAAATACACATTTTTTAAATAGAACGAAATAAGAACGATAACTGATTCTCATCATGCTATGCTCATTTCTATATCCTGATGTTCATCAATGTATTTAATAAGGTCGTCATTCAAATCAACGCGCATACTGCGCGACAGAAATGGCACCGTATTTTTTGTTTCTGGGTCTTGCACCAGGAACTTAAGGGTTACCTTACCTTCGTTGCTTTGAAGGATATTCGAAAGTTCAGTGATTAGCTCAGGCGAGATGGCGTTGAGTGGTACCCTCAGTATAACGGTATTTACCATGGTGTCGCGCAATTCGCTCAAAAACTTAATGTTGCTGATTTTTAGTTCCAGCTCTTCCTGATTGAAGCGTTTAGGCTGAACACGCCCTTTCACCATAATAAAATAGCCTATCTCCAGGTAGGGCATGTATTCAGAGAAGTCGTTGCCAAAAAATGCAAATTCGTACGACCCGGTGTAATCCTCCATGGTCATGATGGCATATGGGTTACCCTTCTTGGTTGTCCCGCGACGCACATTCACCACGCTGCCTGCCAGTGTCAGATCACGACCCCTGAGGCTCTCCAGATCGTCCAGCTGCTTTAGTCGGTGATGAATAAAGTGATTCATCTCCAGTTTATATTGATCCAGCGGATGGGCCGACAGGTAGATGCCAATATACTCCTTCTCATGGTTGAGTTTTTCAATGATGGAATACTCCACACAGTTGGGCACATCGGGTGTTTTAATGGCTATGTCATCTCCTAAGGCACCAAAGAGTGAATTCTGCATAGAGGCTTTATCGGCCTGATAGCGGTTTCCATAGCGTATCAGGTGCTCGATGAAGTTCATTTCATCGTTCTGGTGCTTGCCAAAAAACTGCGCCCGGTGATAGTTACCCATGGTATCGAAGGCACCCGAATAGGCCAGTGCTTCAATGTTTTTCTTATTCACCGTTGTCAGCGGCAGACGTTCCACAAAATCATACACACTTTTGAAGTGGCCGTTCTTTTCTCGCTCCTGAATAATGGCTTCTACGGCGCCTTCGCCCACGCCTTTGATACCGGCCATGCCAAAGCGAATAGCGCCATCTTTGTTCACGGTAAATTTACGGTACGATTCATTTACATCAGGACCCAAAACATCCATCCCCATGTTCCTGCACTCTTCCATGAAGTTGGTAATCTTGGTGATGTCGCTGAGGTTGCGGCTTAATACACCGGCCATAAATTCGGCAGGGTAGTGTGCCTTTAGGTAGCCCGTTTGGTAGGCGATGTAAGCATAACATACCGAGTGCGATTTGTTAAAGGCATAACTGGCAAATGCTTCCCAGTCTTTCCAAATCTTCTCGATCAGATCTTCAGGCTTGGCAATCGATGTCTTGCCCTCTTTACAGGCATTCACAAACTCTTCGCTGTTCAAACAGCCATTGATAAACTTCGCTTTAAGTTTATCCATCATGGCCATAATCTTCTTACCCATGGCCTTTCGCAGAGAGTCGGAGTCGCCGCGCGTAAAGCCACCCAGGGCGCGCGACTGAAGCATCACCTGCTCCTGATACACCGTAATGCCGTAGGTATCTTTCAGGTAAGGCTCCATCATAGGGTGATCATACTGGATCTCCTCACGGCCGTGCTTACGGGCAATAAACGAGGGGATGTACTCCATAGGACCCGGGCGGTAGAGGGCGTTCATGGCCACCAGGTCCTCAAAGCGGTTGGGCTTAAGTGCTCTCAGGTGTTTTTTCATGCCGGGCGACTCAAACTGGAAGATGGCCGTTGTTTCGCCGCGGCTAAAGAGCTGAAAGGTTGTTTCGTCCTCCAGATCTACGTTGTTGATATCCACGTCAATACCCTTTGATAACTTTATGTTACCAAGTACTTCTTTGATGATGGACAGGGTTTTAAGACCCAGAAAATCCATCTTTAACAGGCCAATGTCTTCAACAAAGCGACCATCGTATTGGGTAGTTAGCAGTTCCTCTCCTTTGGTAGGCATCACAGGCACGTGCTCATCCAGCGGATTTTTGCCAATGAGTACCCCACAGGCATGAACACCTGTCTGGCGAACGGATCCTTCCAGTGCCTCTGCAAATTTAATGGTTTTGGCAATAAGGGGGTTCGATGATTCTTTTTCTTCCAGCAAGGCAGGTTCTTCCTTGTAGGCCTTTTTAAAACTCATCTTAGGTGCTTCGGGCACCAGCTTGGCCAGTCGGTTGGCCTCGGCCAGTTCCAGCCTTAGTACGCGCGCTACATCTTTGATGGAGCTTTTGGTAGCCATTGTACCAAAGGTGCAGATGTGGGCTACTTTTTCCTGTCCGTATTTGTGCGTTACATAGTCCAGCACCTCCTGACGTCCGTCATCATCAAAATCAATATCAACATCGGGCATGGATACACGGTCGGGGTTCAGGAAACGCTCAAACAGCAAATCGTACTTGATGGGATCCACATCGGTAATGCCCACACAATAGGCTACCGCAGCACCGGCTGCCGAGCCACGCCCCGGCCCCACCAGCACCCCGTTGTCTTTGGCCCAGTTAATAAAGTCCTGCACAATTAAGAAGTAGCCAGGGAACCCCATTGTTTTAATGGTAGCCAGCTCAAATTCAAGACGCTCGCGTTTGTCAGCCGTCAATTGATCGCCCGGATAGCGTTTAGCCGCTCCCTCAAAGGTGAGGTGTTCCAGGTAGTCGGCCTCCAGCTTGATGGGCAGCACCTTTTCATAGCCACCAAGTTTTTTGTAGCGATCATCGCCAAACTCTTCAATGAGGGAAGCCTCGTCAAAGCGTTCTCGGTAAGAGTCTAAGGTGCCAAAGTCCTCGGGTATATCAAAGGGCGGCATAATGGGGTTAGCATCCAGGTCAAAGGTCTCTACCTTTTCGGCGATGCGCGCTGTATTGGCCAAGGCTTCAGGAATATCAGCAAATAGCTCGTTCATCTCAGCCGCTGTTTTAAACCATTCCTGCTTGGTGTAACGCATTCGTGTCGGGTCGTCGTAATCGCGCCCGGTACTCAGGCACACCAGCACATCGTGAGCCTCGGCATCTTCCGGATTGATGAAGTGGCTGTCGTTGGTGGCAATCACCTGTACCTCCAGTTCGGCTGCCAGACGGCGTATTACCTTGTTTACCCTCACCTGATTCTCATACA
This sequence comes from Carboxylicivirga longa, assembly GCF_050589825.1. Lineage (NCBI taxonomy): Bacteria > Pseudomonadati > Bacteroidota > Bacteroidia > Marinilabiliales > Marinilabiliaceae > Carboxylicivirga > Carboxylicivirga longa. The sequence continues at coordinate 93,203 of NZ_JBNGOZ010000014.1, forward strand.
CATCGGTGCGCAGGCGGGGGTCGTTATTGGGATGCCGCATCATCTCCAGGTAATAGTCTTCGCCAAACACATCTTTGTACCAGAGAATTGTTTCGCGTGCCTTCTCGATGTTACCGGCCATGATATTTTGGGCTATTTCGCCCCCCAGGCAGGCGCTGCTCACAATCACCCCTTCGCTGTACGTTTCCAGCAGGTCTTTATCGATCCGAGGCTTGTAATACATGCCATGTGTGTGGGCAATGGAGGTCATCTTCAGTAGGTTTTGATACCCTTTATAGTTTTTGGCCAACAGGATTATGTGGTGACCGCCCGCATCTGTTTTATCATCCTTTCGTAGGTGTCCGCGCCTTGCCACGTAGGCCTCAACGCCGATAATAGGCTTGATACCAGCCTTGCTACAGGCCACATGAAACTCCTTTATGCCAAACATAGAACCATGGTCAGTGAGCGCCACGGCCGGCATGCCATCAGCTACAGCTTTAGCCGCTATGTCAGCTGTTTTAGCCGCCCCGTCGAGTATGGAATATTGCGAGTGTACATGAAGGTGTACAAAGGGTTGCGGGGTAATATTTTTTTGTGCTTCCTTCCATTTGCGTTCTTCCTCTTCGATGGATACCTCGTCAAAGGCCGTATTCACTTTAAAGGATTCGTACTCGACACCTGCCGGCTCAATGGTTTTCGGGTTATTGGACTTAAAGGCTTGTATCTGGCTGTCGTTTAGCTTATGCAATTTGGCGCTAAGGCCATCAACGCGCAGCAGCTCCAGAAAACAGCGTGAAGTGGCCTCTACATCGGCTGCGGCATTATGAGCTTCGGCAAAGGGTACACCGAATAGGCTCAGGTGCAGTTCGGTGAGCGTTGGATTCTTAAGCTGCCCTTTTCGCTTCAGTCCGCAAAATTCTTTACTGCCCGTCATGGTGTCGATTACCGCTGCTGATGTCAGGTCTGTTTCGTCCATCTCGCAGCGAAGCAACTCGCAACCCACAATGTTGATGTCGAAGGATACATTATGACCGATGATGGCACGCGAATTTTTCACGTCCTCCATAAAGTCCAGTAAGGCCTCTTTCAGGGGAATACCCTTCTCCTGTGCAATTTCTGTTGAGATGCCGTGTACCGCTACCACGTCTTCGGGTACCACAAAACCGTCAGGACTAATGACATGGTTTTTAGCAAACAGGAAATTACCCTCTATGTCGTGACACTGCCAGGCCAGTTGAACCATGCGGGGCCAGTTGTCAAAATCGCTGATGGGTGCTTTCCACTTCTTGGGTAATCCGGTGGTTTCGGTGTCAAATATTAAAAACATCTCGGTATCAGATTTTTCGAATTATAGGAACGTGCATTATTCCGGTTTGCGAATTTAGCGAATAAAATGGGGAATGCCGAGGTGAAAAATGTTAATGCTTTGTTTTCTGGAGATGGCGGAGAAAAGCACAGTATCAAAAAATAAATCTCAACACAGAGGCGCCGAGACGCAGAGTCTTTTGGTACATATTCTTGAATAACTCTGTGCTTTTGTGTCTCTGTGTTTATTATTTTGCATATTTCCAATTCGTTATTCTTATAGTGGTTTAATAAAAATATTAAGATGCAACCTGTTGTTAGATAACAATTAATGCTCTATCTTTGCACCCGCAAAACGAGTTTTTGCAATTGTTTAATTAATAAAACGTAATACTATGCCTGTAAAAATTAGACTGGCACGTCACGGACGTAAAAGGTATGCATACTACCACATTGTAGTAGCAGATAGCAGGGCACCACGCGATGGTAAGTTCATTGAAAGAATTGGTTCTTACAACCCGAACACCAATCCTGCTACAATTAATTTGAACTTTGACAAAGCCCTTACTTGGTTAGGCAAGGGTGCTCAGCCAACAGACACTGCCCGTGCGATTCTTTCGTACAAAGGTGTGATGATGAAGAAGCACTTGCTTGAAGGTGTTAAAAAAGGTGCTTTTGATGAGGCAGAGGCAGAAAAGCGTTTCAACGCTTGGTTGTCTGAAAAAGAAGGTAAGATTCAGGCGAAGAAAGATCAATTAGCAGGTGCTAAAGCCGACGCTTCTAAAGAGCGTTTAGAGCAGGAAGCTAAGATCAATTCTGAGAGAGCTGAAGCTCTTGCTGCTAAGAAAGCTGAACTGGCTGCTGAAGCTGAGGCTGCTGCCAAAGCTGCTGCTGCTGAGGCTGCAGGTGAGGAAGCTCCGGCTGAAGGTGCTGAAGAAGGTACTGAAGAGCCTGCTGCTGAGTAACTCACTCCGATCTTTTTCAAAAGATAAGCGAAAGCCATCCCTCGGGGTGGCTTTTTGTTTTTTATTACTTTGCCCTTAGGGCTTCCATGTCTTTTGGGTACGATGCGGGGCGACACCTTTGAGCTTTGCACATTTTCAGCCTCTCCTGCATGTTTTAAAATTGGTTCCCTTGGAGCTACTTCCATTGTGTTAAGGGTGGCGGTAAAACCATCTACTGCAACACTCCCCAGAAAACAAGCACAGCGCCCAGCAGATAGCCAACATGTACCTGAGCCGTGGTATGCGCATTAAGGTATAGTCGGGAGCTACCCAGAAGGCCGGAGATAAGGAGTACAGCTGAAAAGATCATCCAGGCATCTATACCAAAGCGAATAGCAAGCGCCAGGATAGCCCCCGTTAAGCCGCCAATACCAATCATGTGCATGCTAATCTTCCAAAAAAGGGTAATGATAAGAGCTACTGCAATAGTAACAATGGTAGCCAGCATAAAGCCATTAATAAAAGAGGGTACGATGTTGATACGGCTGAGGAAGAAGTATCCCAGGCAATAAAAAATACCGGTTAAGGTAGTTGGCAGAATACGCTCCTTGCGCGTTTTCATGTATATGCTTTTAATGACGCCTGTTAACATAAACAGGGGTATGAGGCTAAGGGGCAGTATACAGGTGCTTAACAGCACAATAAGGTAAACAACACGTTTATGATCCACTGGCAGATAGGCATAATGGCCGCCCACATTAAAAATAATAAAGAGCCCAAGAGTGGGTATCATCATGGGGTGAAATAGGGTGGAAAGGATTTTTGATAAAATGTGCATGGTGTTCTTAAAATAAATGGTCTTCAGTGCCAGTGGTAAAAAAAAAGTGCGCCAAACGTTGATGGTTCGGCGCCATTTCTCTGTGCTTGTGTAAGAAGCCTAAATGATTCGACTTCATTAAGTTTTAAAGTTCTTTTCTTAAACGGGCAACCGGTATGTTTAACTGCTCGCGGTATTTAGCCACTGTGCGACGGGCAATGTTGTACGATTTCTCTTTTAGAATGGCCGCCAGCTTATCATCCGTCAAAGGCTTGCGCTTGTCTTCATTAGCGATACACTCTTCCAGTATCTTTTTTATTTCGCGCGTACTAACCTCCTCGCCCGATTCTGTTTGCATCCCTTCCGAGAAGAAGTACTTGAGTGGGAAAATACCAAAATGCGTTTGGATGTATTTACTGTTGGACACTCGCGATATGGTTGAGATGTCCAGGTTGGTTCGCTCCGCTATATCTTTCAGGATCATCGGCTTTAACTTTGTTTCATCGCCTTCGAGAAAGTAGTCGTGCTGATAATTCAGGATGGCATTCATCACTGTTGTAAGTGTATTTTGTCGTTGCTTGATGGCATCGATAAACCACTTGGCTGAATCGAGTTTTTGCTTCACAAAAAGGACGGCATCCTTCTTATCCTTTGTTTGATTTTTCTTGTTGGTACTGTAGTCCTGCAACATGTCCGAATAAGTGTTGCTGATGCGCAACTCGGGTACATTTCGGTTGTTGAGGCTGAGCTGAAACTGCTCGTCCTCAATTTCAAGAATAAAATCCGGTATAATATGTTGTACCGTTTTGCTCATGGGGTTGCTGTAGGAGCTTCCGGGCTTCGGATTGAGTTTTAATATCTCAGCCAGCGCATCCTTTAGCTCATCTTCTTCAATGTGGAGGCGCTTGGCAATTTTATCGTAGTGCTTGCGCGTGAATTCATCAAAGTGATAGCGTAATATCTGATAGGCATTTTCTATGTCAGGATAGCTACGATCTTTACGTCTAATCTGCAGTAGCAGGCATTCCTGCAGGTCACGGGCTGCCACCCCCGGTGGGTCAAAGTCTTGAACTATATCCAGTACGTCGAGGGCTTCCCGTTCATCAATTTCAATATTTTGGGTAAATGCTAAATCGTCGATTATAGCATCTATCTCGCGACGCAGGTAACCATCTTCATCCACATTGCCAATGATATACTCTGCGATATTACGCTGTTGGTCATTTAGTATGCGTAAGCCGAGCTGAGCCGTTAAGTGCTCATGAAAGGTAGCACCTGTTGAGAAGGGAATATCTTCGTGCTTGTCGTCTTTTGAGAAGTTACGCGCCTGCAATTTATAGGCCGGAATATCCTCATTGTTGATGTATTCATCAATGGATAGCTCGTCGCGCTCTTCTTTTGTTTCCGGAGCGTCCGATTCATCTTTGTCAGGATCCTGCTGTTCGCGTTCCAGCTCCAATACCGGGTTTTCTTCCAGTTCTTTTTTTATGCGCTGTTCCAACTGAGCGGTTGGTATCTCCAACAGCTTGATCACCTGTATCTGTAATGGTGATAGTTTTTGTAATAGCTTTTGTTGTAAACTCTGTTTTAACATCCCTATCGCTTCAATCTTAACAATCCGTCACGCCTTTCTATGCTGCGTGTGTCTCCAACAAAATTAAGATTTATTAATCAAAAGCGACAGATAGCATGGTTTTTTTATCCGCAGGGGCATATGGAGGTGTTACTGTGTGTTTTAGCCTATCATGATATGGTTGGAATTTAGGGAAAAGCTTTTTCCAAGAGTTTTTGGAGTAAAAAAATGCCGACCCTCGAAGAAGATCGGCATAATACTATTTTAAAATACACATAGGTTTAAAATTCAGCTGTTTTGGGGGCACGTGGGAATGGTATCACGTCGCGGATATTGCCCATTCCGGTAACGAATAGCATCAGGCGCTCGAAGCCCAAGCCAAATCCACTGTGAACTACTGAGCCAAAACGGCGGGTATCCAGATACCACCACATTTCTTCATGGGGCACATCCATTTCCTTCATGCGCGTTACCAGCTTATCGTAATCCTCCTCTCGTTGCGATCCACCAATGATTTCGCCAATTTGTGGGAACAGTACATCCATGGCGCGCACCGTTTTACCATCATCATTCTGTTTCATGTAGAAAGCCTTGATGTCTTTAGGATAATCGGTTAATATCACCGGCTTTTTAAAGTGCTTTTCTACCAGGTAGCGCTCATGCTCTGATTGCAGGTCGCTGCCAAAGCCATCGATAGGATATTTGAATTTACCCTTTTTATTGGGCTTAGAGTTACGCAGTATCTCAATGGCCTCGGTGTAAGGCAAGCGAATAAAATCATTGCTCAGCACAAACTGTAGCTTCTCAATCAATTCCATTGAGCGTTCATCGGCTTTCTTATTTTTTTCCTCTTCCTGAAGGCGTTTGCTCAAGAACTGTAGGTCATCCATGCAGTTGTTCAGCGCGTATTGGATGAGGTATTTTAAGAATTCCTCGGCCAGATCCATATTGTCATCAAGGTCGTAGAAAGCCATCTCCGGTTCAATCATCCAGAACTCGGCCAGGTGACGCGATGTATTGGAGTTCTCGGCACGGAAGGTGGGACCAAAGGTATATATTTCGCCCATTGCCAGTGCTGCCAGCTCGCCTTCTAACTGTCCTGAAACCGTTAGGTTCGTTGCCTTTCCAAAGAAGTCCTGTGAGTAATCAATGGCGCCTTCTTCGGTGCGGGGTAGGTTATCGTAATCCAGCGTGCTTACTTTAAACATCTCACCGGCACCCTCGGCATCCGAGGCGGTAATAATGGGGGTGTGTATGTTAACAAAACCTTTTTTGGTGTAAAACTCGTGCACGGCAAATATCATGGCATGACGAATGCGGGCAATGGCACCAAAGGTATTGGTGCGAAAGCGCAGGTGTGCATTCTCGCGCAGAAATTCGAGGGTGTGTTTTTTGGGTTGAATGGGGTATTTATCCACATCGCAGTCGCCCATTACCTCCATCTCTTTGGCCAGTATCTCTACCTTTTGTCCGCTGCCGCTCGACTCGGTGATTTCACCATTGATAGAAACAGCGGCTCCGGTAGTGATGCGGCGCAGCAGTGCCTCATCAAAAGAAGCCACATCAGCCACAATCTGTATATTATGAATACACGATCCGTCATTCAAGGCAATAAAATTTACTTGCTTGTTACCGCGCTTGGTTCTTACCCAACCTTTCACATTCACTTGTGCTCCAAATGCTGTGCTTTGTAGCAGCTCTACAATTTTTGTTCGACGAATCTGTTCCATTTTTATTTCTATTTATATTCAGACTTGCAAAATTAATGATTTGTTTTTATTGAATGCTAACTCCTTGCCTAAATGCAAGCGAATTAACTGTTTTTCGTGTTAATTACCACTAAAAAAGGTGACTCTTACGAATCACCTTCTTATCACACTGTACAATCAAGTTTATTTCTTTGTGAATCGATCCATTTTATTGTCGTAATTAATGTAATAACGGCCTTTTTCAATGCCGGTCACATTTACCTCTTCGCCATAACCTTTAAATACGATGCCGCCGTATTCGTCGTAGATCTCGTAAAGGGTAGGAGCTGAAAATGTGATACGGTCATCAACGCGGCTTGGGCTAAAGTTAACGTCAGCTTTTGTCGAGATGCTTTTTATTTCGTCGGAATAGCGGGGCTTATTCCTGTAGTCAACCTGCTTAATACGAAACTTATTTTCACCACTGTGTTTGCGAATGGTAAGTGAATACTTGTTGGCTTTATTGGTTCCGTTTCCTTCTACTTCACCTACTTTCACCCATTTATTCCAGCGGTATTGCTCTACGATGAAAGGCAGCGATCCGGATTCCTTAGCGGTGGTCCATTGTATTTGATCCTTATTTACCGCAAGGGCGGCAATCTCAAAGGTAGCTCGCGCGTTCAGTACTTCCGGATTGAGAACTTTAGGAGTACATCCTTCTTTATGCTTAATGCTCACCACTAAAGGCTGACCTACGGTAAACTGAAAAACGTTTAAATCTACCTCAAAGGCACTTGAGTTAATTTCGTCAGTTGTGGTCTGCCCGTTAACGGTTACTTCATAGACACAGAAACCGACACCGGAGGCTGCAAATGGGTTTTTAACATACAGGTTTTCTCCCTGAAATGTTCCTCTTAGCTCAATTTCGCCGGCCGTGGCACTCGCAAGGGCCAGAAGCATGGCAAAAAATAGTATAGAAATCCGTTTCATTTAGGCTAGACTCGATTAGTTAAAATATTGGGAAACGCAATTTATAAAAATAGACCCATTTAGCAAAAAAATCATTCCGAATGATGGTAAAAATCCATTATCGTGTATTTTTTTGAGACTAACTTACTTGCGTCTTGTTGGTTCAATCCAGTCGCCATTCTCTTTTATCAAATCGATCAGTGCTTCCACCGCTCTGTCGTGAGGTAGGTTGCGTCGTATCATTTCACGCTTTTTAAACAAGCTAACGGTATGCGGACCCGAGCCTATGTAGCCGTAATCAGCATCGGCCATCTCACCCACACCATTCACCACGCAGCCCATCACAGCTATCTTCAGGCCTTTCAGGTGAGAGGTGCGTGCTTTTACTTCGCGTGTAGTGGTCTGGAGGTCAAATAATGTGCGACCACAGCCGGGGCATGAGATGAATTCTGTTTTTGTAAAGCGTACCCTTGACGATTGTAGTATTACAAAGGAGGTATTTACCAGTTCCTGATGACTGATGGAGCCTTCGTTCTCCAGAAACAAACCATCGACCAAGCCGTCTAAAAACAATATGCCTGCATCGGCAGCCGTTTTGATCTGGAAGTCTTCAGTGTCATCTTCTTTGTAGGCATTGTGAAGCACTACAGGATGTGTTAAGCCGGCCTTATTCAACTTAAAGATGAGCGTACGCTGTGATACAGGTCGGTTAATATGTTCGGCTTGCAATAGAATAATCACATTATTATGATCGCGAAGCTTATTGATTACTGCTTCATCTAATTCAGTGTTTGAAACAGCTAAGAAGCAGTATTTGGGCAACTCCGGTGTATCAACAAACTCGCGGGTGGATAGGATGGGTACTGTGTGTTGCGAGGTGTTGGCTGTTTTCCAGGCCGCAAAGGGGATTAAATATTTTTGGTAGTGATTTTTAATATCATCGGGCGACTCTATCATCAGGTAGTCGGGCTGTTCCCCACCTTTCCCAATAAACTTATCTGTGGCTTTGGCAATGACTACGGGGGGATAGGTGCCGCCAATGTTCAGTACGGCATGCGTTTTGCGTCGGTTGTAGATATAGGGTGTGTAGTGGCTTACTTCAACGGGCTCTATGGCAGGGTGACCGGCTCTGCTACTGATGTAGTTAACCAGCTTAGCGGCCACCGGTACTTCTTTTTCCGGATCTTCGGTTAGGGAAACACGTAGTGTATCGCCCAGACCATCCACGAGTAAGGCTCCAGACCCCACGGCTGATTTAATGCGCCCCTCATCATCACTCCCTGCTTCGGTAACCCCCAGATGAAGAGGGTAGCTCATGCCTTCTTTTTTCATGGCAACTACAAGCAAGCGCACGGTATGCACCATTATGCGGGTATTACTGGCTTTGATGCTGAGTACGATATCATGAAAATCCAACTCTTCGCACATGCGCAGGTATTCCATGCAAGCCTCAACCATGCCCTGTGGTGTGTCGCCGTGGCGGCTCATAATACGGTCGGATAGAGAACCATGGTTAGTACCTACCCTTATGGCTGTGCCATGTTGTTTACACACCGACAGGAAGTCATTAAGCTTTTCCTTCGATGATGCTAACTCGTCCTGGTACTGTTGGTTGGTATAATCGAGTCTGAATTTTTTAGCACCTCCTGCAAAATTGCCCGGATTAATGCGCACTTTTTCAACGTTAGCAGCGGCAATCATAGCTGCATTGGGGTTAAAATGGATATCAGCAACCAGCGGTTGTTCATAGCCTTTATTGCGTATTATGGTCTTAACCTGTGCCAGGGTGTGAGCTTCCGTGCGTCCCTGGGTAGTAATGCGCACAATATCAGCGCCCGCATCGCATATGCGCATCACCTGATCGGCTGTGGCTTCCGCATCCTGCGAATTGGTGGTGGTCATTGATTGAATTTGTATGGGGCTATCACCACCAATGGCTTTGTTACCCACTTTAACAGTGTGCGTTGGGTTGCGATGATAGTTGAATAAATCCTCGCAGTATAATGGTTCGTGTGACATAATGCTCGCGTATTGGTACGATGAAATAAATGCAAAAATAGTCAATATTGTTGAGGCGTGAATGATATTTGTGGATGATGCGCTATGGGTGCATGATTCCAGATATGATTAACAAGCACAGCGTGGTTGAATTTTAAATGGGTCTGTCCTGTCTTTTGACAGCACTGTGTTAAATGATAAGTTTTTGTACTTTTGATTTCAAAAAATAAGGTATGTCGATTGTAGTGAACGAGGTTGTTAAGTCGTATGGTCAGCAGCAAGCTTTAAAGGGTGTTTCTTTCTCTATTTCATCGGGTGAGATTGTGGGGTTTCTCGGACCCAATGGTGCCGGTAAATCAACCATGATGAAGATTATTACCGGACTACTGCCCCAATCATCGGGTGAGGTAAGAGTTTGTGATATAAATAGCAGTGACTACAATGAATCTTTTCGGCGTAAGATTGGCTATCTGCCAGAACACAATCCTTTATATCTAGATATGTACGTGCGGGAATATTTGCTGATGGTTGCTCAGCTTTATAGCCTGAGTGATCGACGCGATCGTGTTTCTGATATGGTTAAGATGATTGGCTTAAGTGCCGAGCAGAATAAGAAAATAGGGGCTTTGTCAAAAGGTTATCGACAGCGTGTTGGGCTGGCACAGTCTCTGATACATGATCCGGAGGTGCTGATTTTGGATGAACCTACCACAGGGCTCGACCCGAACCAGATATTGGAGATACGCGAACTGATCAAGACCGTTGGACAGCACAAGACGGTGATGCTGAGTACCCACATTATGCAAGAGGTAGAGGCCATTTGCGAGCGCGTGATGATTCTGAACCGCGGTGAGTTGGTCCTCGATCATCCTTCCACCGACCTTTCGCTGTTGCGAGCTTCCAATGATCTTGTTACTGTGGAGCTTGAGTTTAGCGCTCCCGCAGATATCGCAAGCTTGCAGGGCATTGATGGTGTGGTGAAGGTAGAGCAAAGCGATGTAGCCACCTATCAGGTGCAGGCCAAAGGAGATGTGCGCCGCCAGCTTTTTGATTATGCCGTTCAAAACAAGCTTTATATCCTGGCGATGAATCGTAGTGAGCACAACCTTGAGCATCTTTTCCATGACCTGACGCGCGAATCATAATGGCAAGATGTTAGGGCGCGAGCTGTTCAATCACCCATTGCCCCTCTTTTAAAGTATATTGAAAGCGATCGTGCATGCGATTTGCACGACCCTGCCAAAACTCGATGCTGACAGGGCTTAATATAAATCCTCCCCAATGTGCCGGGCGCGGTATATCACGGTTGTTGAACTGCTGCTCCAGGGCATTGAATCTATCGCTTAAGGCTTTTCCATTCTCCACAACGCTGCTTTGGTCCGAGGCCAAGGCGCCCAGCTGACTGGCGCGCGGACGCGTTTGAAAATATGCATCTGATTGATCGCTTGTCGTGCGTTTGATGCACCCCCTGATTCGCACCTGACGTTCTACTTCAGGCCAGAAAAAATTCATGGCTGCCATGGCTTTGTCATTCAGTTCGCGACCCTTGGTGCTGTTGTAATTAGTGAAAAAGACAAAACCATTAGGGCTCACCTCTTTTAACAATACTACGCGGCAGTTGGGCATTCCTTGTGCATCCACTGTGGCCAGTGTCATAGCCGTTGGTTCGGGGCTGCCGGCCGCAAGGGCTTCTTCCATCCAGCGCTCAAATTGTCGGTGCGGGTTAGCGTCTAATAATTCTTTCGATAGGGTGTTTTTGGTGTATTCACGTCTGATATCGGACAGCTTATTCATGCTTGTACAGTTTTGTAAAGGCTAAACAAGCCGTGCGACATAATGTTTTGTTACTATCTATTCAAACCTGCTGCTTTCAGAACCATTTAGGGGGCTTGTTGTTTATCTTGAAAAGTATGATTTGGGTGTAAAGCAATGGTTGCACCTGCAAATGATTAAAATAACAAGATGAAGATATATACAAAAACCGGCGACCGGGGACAGACAGATTTACTAGGGGGCATACGTGTTGATAAAGATGATATTCGGGTGGATGCCTATGGTACTTTTGATGAAGTAAATTCTTTTGTAGGGCTTTTGCGCACCAAGTTGGCGCCCGACCACGAATGGCAGGATCGGCTGCACTTAATTCAGGTAGAGCTGATGAATACCATGAGCCATCTGGCTACTCCACCTGAGTTTAAAGACAAAAATACTTTGCCCTTACCTGGGGATATGGATCGCTATTGCGAAAAATGGATTGATGAACTGGAAAGTAGTCTGAGTACGCGGTCTGATCATTTTGTATTGCCCGGAGGAAACGAAATAGCTGCCCTGTGCCACGTTGTACGCACGCAGCTGCGTAAAGGAGAGCGTAAACTAACTGCGCTCCACCGTACCCACCCGGTCGATCGTTCAATCCTGTTTTTTGTTAATCGCTTATCCGATTTGTTTTTTAGCCTCTCGCGAGCTGCCATGGAAGAAGCTCAGTTGCCCGAAGAACGCTGGCGTGCCTTTTTGTATAATCGTAGAAAGTGAGTCCTGACTAGTTGATAGCTGCTGTTAGCTTTTTACTACCTTTGCAGCAAACTAATGGCAATGATAGAAAAGCACACTTGTATTCAAATTGGCTTTGTAGCTAAAACACACGGCATTGTTGGCGAGGTTGTGGTTCGTTTGTTCGATGAATTTACGATTGACGATATGCTTACCGAGTTTCTCTACCTGGATCTGGATGGGGGTTTGGTGCCTTTTTATCTGGAAGTTGCTCGTGAGAAGAAGCAGTCGGATGTGCTGGTGAAGCTGGAACAATTATCTGATGATGCAAGTGCTGCACGTGTGCTTGATGCTCCCGTTTATGTGAAGAAGGAGGGGCAGGAAGAGTCTTCTGATGAAGCCGCACAGTTTTCTGCCTATCAGCTGGTGGGTTATCGTTGTCAGGTGGCAGGACATGGCATGATGGGTAAGATTGTGGCCGTGCAAAATATTTCAAAGAATCCTCTGTTTGAGATAGACCATAATGGCCGTGAGTTATTGATTCCCATTGTGGATCATTTTATTGCCGGCATCGATGATGAGCAACAAATTGTGATGTTTGATTTGCCTGAAGGTTTGATTTAGCAGTCAGCATATTATACTCATTAATCATCGTTCTGATAAAGAGTTTACAGTGTTATTGGCAGGTTCTGTTTTGGTATTACCATAAGCATGCCTATGGCGTGTTCAATAATCAAAGCACCTTAAGTATTGATTAAAAAGAGTTTGGTTCGGTTCAGGTTTTTGATATTTACAGTTTAGTTTCCTCGAATTTACCAATGACTTCGCGCCACTGCGGAAGCAGTTCCAAACCTTCTTCTGTTTTTTTGTTGAAGGCTACCATTACTGACTTGCAGGCTGCTTTTACGATTTGTGAGTCGCTACATACCAGTTCCTGCACCATTTGTAGACTTTTAGTACCCAATTTGGTAATACTCGTCTTAACACATAAATTATCTTTTAGGTAAACGGGTATCATAAAGTCGGTGTTGATATTCACCACAATCAGTGTCTCATCGTTTTTGAAGATGGACTTGCCAAGCACTTGGGTCAAATAATACATACGTCCCAGGTCGAAATACTCTTGTATGGTGGTGTTGTTAACATGGCCCAGACCATCGATGTCATTAAATCGGATTTGAACCGGTGTGCTATGTTTGAATGTTGTTTTTTGCATATAAATTTAGCTATGGGTCAAGCGCATTGCAATGACCAATTTTTAGTAACCGCCTCACTGTTAAAGTTCCGGCTTTGCTGTTGAATGAAAAAGATAGGGAAGTGCGCTCTTTTTATTATTCTCTGATTACGCTTACCTGACCATCTTTGGTGAGTTTAATAATGCTTGATGGTGCCGGATTGTCGGTCTCCTCCTGACGATATTTTACAATGTAGTCCACGCCTTTTTTCACCTCATCGCTGATGGCATCAAAATTTTTGGGAGAAGGTGTGCCACTGATGTTGGCCGAGGTGGATACTATGGGCTTTTTAAAGCGGGCGCATAGCTGCTTTGAGAATTCCTCGTTGCTGATGCGGATACCTACGCTGCCATCTTCGGCAAGTAAGTTGGGAGCCAGGTTTTTGGCATCGTCGTAAATGATGGTAAGGGGCTTGGTGCTTAATTCGGCCATATCGTAGGCTACCTCAGGTATGTCGTTAATATAGCCGGCCAGCTTGGCAGTATTATCCATTAATACTAACATGCTTTTTGAGTCGGCTCGTTGTTTCAACTCATAAATGCGTTTCACCGCATCGGCATTTGTGGCATCACAGCCAATGCCCCATATTGTGTCAGTGGGGTATAGAATAATGCCTCCATTGCGCAGTACCTCGAGTGCTTGTTTCAAGTCGTCGTGCATGATAATTTGTTTTTTTGTAAAAATAAGAAAAGCCACCGAATGATAATCCAATGGCTTTGATGATATGTAGTATTTTTAATTACAGCATTACGCCTTAAACCGCTACATTATTATCGCGCAGTGCATCGTTAAGCGATGTTTTCTTATCGGTTGACTCTTTGCGTTGACCAATAATGAGGGCGGCAGGTACCTGATATTCACCGGCCGGAAATTTCTTGGTGATGCTGCCCGGTATTACCACCGATCGTGGAGGAACATATCCTTTATACTCTATGGGCTCCTCCCCGCTTACATCAATTATTTTTGTAGATGCCGTTAATACAACGTTAGCGCCCAGTACAGCTTCCTTACCTACGCGCACGCCTTCCACCACAATGCATCGCGATCCGATAAAGGCATCGTCTTCGATAATAACAGGGGCTGCCTGAACGGGTTCCAATACGCCACCAATGCCCACACCACCACTAAGGTGAACATTTTTACCAATCTGAGCACAGCTGCCAACAGTAGCCCAGGTGTCTACCATGGTACCGCCTGATACATAGGCACCCATATTAACGTATGAAGGCATCATTACAACGCCGGCCTCAAGAAATGCACCATAACGGGCAACAGCATGGGGTACTACACGAACACCCTGAGCTGCATAGTCTTTCTTGAGGGCAATTTTATCATGAAACTCAAATGGCCCTACCTCTATAGTTTCCATCTGCTGCGTTGGAAAATATAAGATAACAGCTTTTTTAACCCACTCATTAACAATCCACTCATCGCCATTGGGTGTAGCCACACGCAGTTCACCCTTATCAAGCTTCTCAACCACTGTTTTAATGGCTTCCACCGTAGACGCTTCATTCAGCATAGAACGATCGTCCCATGCTTTTTCAATTATGTTTTTTAAATCGTTCATTTGATTCTATTTTATTATTGTTACTATTGCTTTTCTATGGGCTTGCACTGCTTCATTTTCTACCGAAGTGTTTCTTATCACTCCAAAATAAAACAGCAACCTGCGTATTATGTTGTCAAGCAAAAATAGAGCTATTACTATATTATTCCTATAAAAATTCGGGATGAGCTTTTGTTTTAACGATTTAGTTTTTAGCTGTTAAAAGCTGTTAATTATTCGGTCGTTTGTTGAAAAAATAACAGCCCCACTGGCAGAAATAGTAACTTGAACCTGTTTATTGATGAAAATTTGAATGAGAATATCGCAGAGAGTACATTGAATTGGTAGGATATGAAAATTACAATACTTGGGAGTATGCTGTTTCTGATGGGGCTGATGGGCTTGCATGCACAGGATGAGGTGAAGTCACATCTGCTGGTAGCAAAAGTAGTGAAGCAGGATAGTATTACACCTGTGCCGTTCGCCTTTGTGGCTAATAGCTATACAGGATTGGGCAAAGAAACAGATGATGCAGGTATGTTTAAAATGTCGACGAACCTCAACGATACAATTTTCTTCCGTAGCTTGGGTTATGAAACGGCCATACTTAGGGTTAATGAGGCCATGCTCAATGATACACTTTTGTGGATAGTGCAGGAAAAAACGTACGAACTGGGGTCGGTAGATGTATTGATGTTTAAGTCCTATGCCTCGTTCAAGCATGCAATTGCTAATATGGATATGATGCCCGATAAAAGTATCGGCATGCCGATAACTATTGATATGCGCGAAATCAGGAGAGCCATAAAAGAGAAGTCGAATACTTTTGGGGTAGGTGTTGGTTTTGGTAGTGCACAAACGAGGGCAGAAAGGAAATATGCTGCTTTTCAGGCCAATGAAAAAAAATATGAGCGCTTTCGCGAGATGACTTCGCGTGAAAACATGCAGTACCTGACGAAGCTAGAGGGGGAGAAACTTGATGATTTTATGGTGTTTCTGCGTACAAAGCATCGCATTAATCCTGACCTTGATGATTATAAGATGATGGAGGCTATCAATCAGGTTTTTGAAGATTTTCTGGCACTTAACACCGATACTATTGCACAATAATACATCACCGTTTTGAACTTGCAATTAATGGGTGTAGTTTTCCCTGATTAACTACAATGTAATGCCCTGTGAATTAAAGTTTAGCATCATTAAAAGGTGGTTTGTAAATTATCTTATTTTTCGAACGAACTTTTTTATATGGGAAAATATTAAAAACAATAAGATAATAAGCCTGTAGAAATACTAATCGTAAATTATTTTTGCATTTTTCTAACTATTTTTTTGGTGTTTAAAAAATCAATCCTACATTTGCTAATGTAAAAAAGCAGAGCAATGTGTCGATCTTTCATGAAACAGGCACAAAAAAGATAAAATACTTAGATATTTCCAGTATGAAATTTAATCTATCACTCATTCTCAACATTATTATTATTCTCGTGGTCATTATTAGAACCTAGAGGAGTGAGAATGCTGTATAGATAAGTCAACGAATAGACGATTACGAAAGCCTTTCTCACATAACGAGAAAGGCTTTTTTTATGGATATTAACTTAACAAGCATGAAACGAAGTTTGAGCAAAAAGCTCACATCTGTAGGATTAAGTTTCGTGTGAGCTATGAAAATAAAAAATACATGAAAATAACATTACGAAGTGCAACATCAACTCAGGGACGGCGAATGGCGGGGGCTCGAAGTCTTTGGCGTGCCAACGGTATGAAGGAGCATCATTTTGGAAAACCTGTTATTGCAGTGGTTAACTCATTTACGCAGTTTGTGCCGGGTCACGTGCATTTGCATGACATTGGACAGATGGTGAAACAGCGAATTGAGGCCAATGGATGTTTTGCGGCTGAGTTTAATACCATTGCCATTGATGATGGTATTGCCATGGGGCACGACGGTATGTTGTACTCTCTGCCTTCGCGTGATATTATTGCTGACAGTGTTGAGTATATGGTGAATGCACATAAGGTAGATGCCATGGTTTGTATCAGTAATTGTGATAAGATTACACCAGGTATGTTAATGGCTGCCATGCGCTTAAATATTCCCACTGTTTTTGTGTCAGGTGGACCCATGGAGGCCGGTAAAGCCGGTGGTAAAGCCCTGGATTTGGTGGATGCTATGGTAATGGCCGCCGACGATAACGTGTCGGATGATCAAGTGGATGAGGTAGAGCGTAACGCATGTCCAACCTGCGGATCCTGTTCGGGTATGTTCACTGCCAATTCAATGAATTGCCTGAATGAGGCGATAGGACTGGCTTTGCCCGGCAATGGTACCATTGTGGCAACACATGTTAACCGTAAGCGTCTGTTCGAAAAGGCTGCTGATTTTATTGTTGACATCACCCATCGTTATTATGGAGAAGGCGATAAATCGGTATTGCCGCGTTCAATAGCCTCTTTTAAGGCTTTTGAAAATGCTATGACCTTGGATATTGCCATGGGAGGCTCCACCAATACGGTGTTGCATATATTGGCCATCGCTCACGAGGCTGGTGTTAATTTCACCATGGATGATATCGATCGTTTGTCGCGTAATACGCCCGTTTTGTGTAAGGTGGCACCCAATTCGCATTACCATATCGAAGATGTCAATCGGGCCGGGGGTATCATGGGTATCCTGGCGGAGTTAAACCGGGGTGGTCTATTGCATACAGATGTTAGTCGTGTGGATTACCCGAGCCTGAAAGAAGCACTGGCGGCCTATGATGTGATGTCGGAATCGATTAGCAACGAAGCCAAAGAGGTCTACACGAGTGCACCGGCCGGCATGTTTAATCTCACCATGGGTTCACAAAAAACGAAATATGCGGCGCTGGATCAGGACCGTATGAAGGGCTGCATTAGAAGTGTTGAAGGAGCTTACTTTCAAGATGGTGGACTGGCCGTGTTATTTGGTAATCTGGCGGAGAAAGGCTGTATCGTTAAAACGGCAGGTGTGGATGAATCCATTTTTACCTTCCGTGGTAAGGCGCGTGTGTATGAGTCGCAGGATGCGGCATGCGAGGGTATACTATCGAATGAGGTGCAGGCCGGCGATGTGGTAATCATCCGTTATGAGGGACCCAAAGGCGGACCGGGCATGCAAGAAATGTTGTATCCTACCTCCTACCTTAAGTCAAAGCACTTGGGTAAGGCCTGTGCCCTGTTAACCGATGGGCGCTTTTCCGGGGGTACTTCCGGCTTGTCCATCGGACACGTTTCGCCGGAGGCAGCCGGAGGCGGTAACATAGCTCTGGTGCAGAATGGCGATCCGATACTAATAGATATACCCGGCCGTAAGATTGAACTTTTAGTCAGTGATGAGGAGCTGGCGCAACGTCGAAAGGCCGAGTTAGAAAAAGGCGATGAGGCCTTTAAGCCGGTTCATCGCGAACGATATGTATCAAAAGCGCTCAGAGCCTATGCCAGCCTTGTTAGTGCGGCTGATCAGGGCGCTGTAAGATTGATTGATTAGTAGGCTGCCAGAGGCTCGAAACTAGATAATAGCCTCAGGGCATGATGAGCGAAACAATAACCATAATGGCACACGCTAGAAGCTAGATGCTAGCGGCCAGTAGCTTTGAAAAAATGGAAACACAAACGCAAACAACCATGGAAGCCAAAGAAACGACCAGGAAACGGATGAGTGGCTCCGAAGCTTTAATGCAGTCCTTATTGCATGAAGGAGTAGATCTTTTATTTGGCTATCCGGGTGGTGCAATAATGCCTGTATATGATGCACTGTACCACTATCAGGATAAGCTGAATCACATTCTAACACGTCATGAGCAAGGAGCTGTTCATGCGGCACAGGGTTATGCCCGCGTCACCGGCAAAGTTGGCGTTTGCTTTGTTACGAGTGGACCGGGTGCTACCAATGCAGTTACCGGCATTGCCGACGCCATGGTGGATTCGACACCCCTGGTGGTGATCAGCGGTCAGGTGGGTTCTGCCCTCTTGGGGACTGATGCTTTTCAAGAGACGGATGTCGTGGGTATTACCCAGCCCATCACCAAATGGAATTATCAGGTTAAAAGGCCGGAAGAGATACCGGAGGCCATCGCCAAAGCTTTTTATATTGCTCGTTCGGGACGCCCCGGACCGGTATTAATTGATATTACCAAAGATGCCCAGTTCGCCCAGTTTGATTTTGAGTATAAACCCACTAAAAAAGTGCGTAGCTACACGCCCAAAACAGCAGTGGACAAAGACAAGGTGGCTGAAGCGGTGCGTTTGATTAATCTGGCAAAGAAACCCATGGCCTTGGTTGGACAGGGTGTTGTGTTAGGTGGAGCTGAGAGCGAGCTGATGGAATTTCTGACAAAAACCGGGATTCCGGCAGCTTGGACTTTACTGGGTTTGTCGGCAATGCCTTCTGATTTTGAGCAGAATGTGGGTATGTTAGGTATGCATGGACATTATGGTCCTAATGTAAAAACCAATGAGGCAGATTTGATCATTGCTATCGGCATGCGCTTTGATGACCGGGTGACAGGCAATGTGCAGAAATATGCAACGAATGCGAAAGTGGTTCATCTGGAGATTGATCCGGCTGAAATCAATAAAATCATCTATGCCGATGTACCTGTTTTGGGTGATGTGAAAGAATCGCTGCCGATGATAACCAGCATGGTATCAGATAACCAGCATGAGGAGTGGTTGGCTGAGTTTAAGGCCTGCGATAAGATTGAGGAACAGAAGATTATTCAACCCGAGTTGCACCCGGTCAAAGAAGGTTTAACCATGGGTGAGGTGGTTCGCAGGGTAACCGAGAAATATGATGATGATGCTATTGTGGTTACCGATGTGGGTCAACACCAGATGATTGCCAATCGTTACTTCAAATTTAAGCAGACGCGCAGCGTGGTAACTTCGGGTGGGCTGGGTACCATGGGTTTTGGACTGCCCGCGGCCCTGGGCGCTAAGCTGGGGCAGCCCCACCGTCCGGTGTGTTTGTTCGTGGGCGATGGTGGTTTTCAAATGACTATTCAGGAGCTGGGAACCATTTTTCAAACACAGGCTGATGTGAAGATTATCCTGCTGAACAATAATTTTTTGGGGATGGTGCGTCAGTGGCAGGAGTTATTTTTCGATCGTCGATACGCCTCAACTGAACTGGTGAATCCTGATTTTCAAACCATTGCCCGAGGGTACGGTATTGCCGGAGAAAAGGTAAGCGATCGCGAAGATATGGATGCTGCCGTTGAGCGTATGGCACAGCATAAGGGTGCTTATCTGCTGGAAGTAGTGGTGGAAAAGGAAGGTAACGTATTTCCTATGGTACCCGCGGGAGCTTCGGTATCTGATATTCGTCTTGAATAAAGTAGATAATAGATTGTTAGATCATTAGACATTAAGAAGTAAGTCAGAAAGAATTGTCTATAAGTCGAGATCCTAGATGTCTCTAAATCTAAAAAAAGAAACAATGAAACAAGAATTTACCTTATCCATATACTCAGAGAACCATGTTGGCCTCTTAAATCAGGTGACCACCGTATTTACGCGCCGGCATATTAATATTGAGAGCCTGACCACTTCAGAGTCAGCCATTCCCGGTATTCATAAATTTACCATTGTGGTATTTACATCCCGCGAACAAGTCAATAAATTGCTTTTGCAAATTGAGAAACGTATTGATGTGATCAAGGCTTATGTGTTTACGGCCGATGAAATTGTGCATCAGGAAGTGGCTTTATATAAAGTAAAAACGGAGGCCTTGTTGAATGGTAATGAGATAGAAAGACTTGTGCGCCAGTATGGGGCGCGTATTCTGGAGGTGACCAAAGAATACACCATTATTGAGAAAACAGGGCATAAACGCGAAACGCAGGAGTTGTTTGATAAACTCGATCATTTTGGGGTACAGCAGTTCGTTCGTTCAGGCCGCATAGCCGTAACCAAACTCAAAGATGAGTTACTGTCCAATTATCTAAAGAAACTGGAAAAGGAAAAAAGCCTGTTGGATTAGTAACCAGGCATTAAAAAACAATTGATAATAGCTAGTAGCTAATTTCTGGCTCTAGTCTCTATAAAACGTAAACATTAATCAAATAAAATCATGGCAAAAATCAATTTTGGAGGCGTTGAAGAAAACGTTGTAATGCGGGAAGAGTTTCCTTTGGAAAAAGCACGCGAAGTATTAAAAGACGAAACGATTGCTGTTATCGGCTATGGCGTGCAAGGTCCCGGACAGTCGTTGAACCTGAAGGATAATGGTTTCAACGTAATTGTTGGTCAGCGTAAGGAATCAAAGACCTGGGACAAGGCCATTGCTGACGGATGGGTTCCCGGCGAAACGCTTTTTGAGATAGAAGAAGCGCTTGAGAGAGCAACAATTATTCAGTATCTATTGTCTGATGCCGGTCAGATTCAGATGTGGGACACGGTAAAGAAGCACCTAACGCCGGGTAAAGCGCTTTATTTCTCACATGGCTTTGGCATCACTTACAAAGATCGTACGGGTATTATACCGCCAGCCGATGTGGATGTGATTTTGGTAGCCCCCAAGGGCTCCGGTACTTCATTGCGCCGCATGTTTCTCGAAGGACGTGGGCTGAACTCATCCTATGCTATTTTTCAGGATGCTACAGGTAAGGCTAAAGACCGCGTTATCGCATTGGGTATTGGTGTTGGTTCGGGTTATCTGTTCGAAACAGATTTCAAACGCGAAGTGTACTCCGACCTCACCGGTGAGCGAGGTACTTTAATGGGATGTATTCAGGGTATTTTTGCAGCTCAGTATGAGGTGCTGCGTGCCAATGGTCATACTCCATCCGAAGCTTTCAATGAGACGGTGGAGGAGTTAACGCAGAGCCTGATGCCTTTGGTGGCCGAGAATGGTATGGACTGGATGTATGCCAATACATCAACCACAGCACAACGTGGTGCCTTGGATTGGTGGAAGCCTTTCCGCGATGCTACCAAGCCTGTGTTTGAAAAACTATATTCAGAGGTGGCTGCGGGTAATGAGGCTCAGCGATCCATCGATTCTAACAGTCAGCCCGACTATCGTGTGAAGCTGGAAGAAGAGCTGAAAGAGCTGCGTGAATCAGAGATGTGGCAGGCAGGTGCCGCCGTGCGTAAATTGCGACCAGAAAACCAATAATAAAAAATTCATCGGATGGCGCCCCAATAAATTACTGCCATCCGATGATTTTACCATTAGTTAACCGCTATTGGTAATAAGCCTTTTACTGGGGAAAGGAAATTCAGAAAACCATAAAAATGATAAATAATGGATAATAGAGTTTATATATTCGATACTACATTACGAGACGGCGAGCAAGTGCCGGGATGCCAGTTAAATACTATTGAGAAAATAGAAGTAGCCCGTCAGCTCGAGAAGCTCGGCGTGGACGTTATCGAAGCTGGATTTCCCATTTCCAGTCCCGGCGATTTTAATTCTGTAGTTGAGATTTCAAAGGCGGTGACTAATCCCACAATTTGTGCCTTGACGCGAGCCGTTAAAAAAGATATTGAGGTGGCTGCCGATGCCTTAAAATATGCTAAGCGCGGTCGTATTCATACCGGTATTGGTACCTCTCCATATCATATAAAATACAAGTTGAATTCCAACGAAGATGAGATTGTGGAGCGCGCCGTTGAGGCTGTCAAGTACGCCCGTCGTTTTGTTGAGGATGTGGAGTTTTATGCCGAAGATGCCGGACGATCGGATAATGCCTATTTGGCACGTGTGATAGAAGCGGTTATTGCAGCCGGTGCCTCTGTGATTAACATTCCGGATACTACCGGTTACTGCCTGCCACAGGAATATGGCGAAAAGATTGCCTACTTGATGAATCATGTACCCAATGTTGATAAGGCCATCTTATCTACTCACTGTCACAACGATTTGGGCATGGCTACTGCCAACACCCTTGCCGGCGTTGTTAATGGAGCCCGTCAAGTAGAGGTAACTATAAACGGCCTGGGCGAGCGTGCCGGGAATACTTCACTGGAAGAGGTGGTGATGGCTATGAAGGCGCACCATAACCTGGATTTTAAAACGGAGATTGATACACGCCAGATAATGAAATCCAGCAAGTTGGTTTCTACCCTGATGCGTATGCCTGTGCAAGCCAACAAAGCCATTGTGGGACGTAATGCCTTTGCCCACTCATCGGGTATTCATCAGGATGGGGTACTAAAAAATCGTGAAAATTACGAGATTATTGATCCTGCCGATGTAGGTGTCAAGGAATCGAGCATCGTACTGACAGCGCGCAGTGGACGTGCTGCGCTTAAGCACCGTCTGCATGTGTTGGGCTACGATTTTGTGGGCGATGAGCTGGACGATATCTATCAGCAGTTTCTGGACCTGGCCGATCAGAAAAAAGATGTGGCAGATGAAGATTTGGAAGCACTGGCCGGCAGTGAAAAAGAGAAGCAGGATCGCTCTATTAGGCTGGAGTCCTTGCAGGTGATTGCCGGAAGTTCCACTATCCCAACGGCAACAGTAGCTGTGAGCTTCAGTGGCGATGTGTTTACCGAGACGGCCTCAGGCAACGGCCCCATCGATGCTGCCTTCACTGCCGTGAAAGCCTTGGTGAAACGCAAGGTGCACCTTGAAGAGTTCCTGATTCAAGCCATCACAAGAGGTAGCAACGATTTGGGTAAGGTACATGTTACCGTGGAGCATAAAGGTCATACTTACTACGGATTTTCTGCTAATGTGGATATTATAACGGCATCGGTGGAAGCCTTTTTAGATGCTATTTCGAAAATAGGATAGTTCAATATTAGGCAGTAGTGAACAGGTAGAAGAAACTGTCAAGTGTCTAAAAAATAAGCGAGCGGCTAACAGCCAGGAGCTAATAGCTAAATAATATGGGAAAAACATTATTTGATAAAATATGGGACAGTCATGTGGTCAAGCGCATTGAAGGTGGGCCTAATGTCCTTTACATCGATCGTCACTTTATTCACGAAGTAACCAGCCCGCAAGCTTTCGGCGGTATTAAAGCACGGGGCGGAAAAGTGGCGCGTCCACAGCAGGTAGTTGCTACACCCGACCACAATATACCAACCATCAATCAGCATTTAAGTATTCAGGATGAGCTGTCTCGCCATCAGGTAGAAACGCTGAAAAAGAACTGTGAGGAGCATGGCATCACCATGTACGGCATTAACCATCCTTTTAATGGTATAGTGCACGTGGTAGGTCCTGAGCTGGGCATTACGCAGCCGGGTATGACCATTGTTTGCGGCGACAGTCATACTTCTACCCACGGCGCCTTCGGCAGTATTGCCTTTGGTATTGGCACCAGCGAAGTGGAGATGGCGCTGGCTACTCAGTGCATTATGCAGCCCAAGCCCAAAAGCATGCGCATCAACATAGAAGGGGAACTGGGCAGAGGTGTTAGTTCAAAGGATATTATCCTTTATATCATCTCTAAAATATCAACGGCTGGCGGAACGGGTTATTTCGTTGAGTTTGCGGGCTCTGCCATTCGTGGCTTGTCCATGGAGGCACGTATGACTGTCTGTAATATGAGTATTGAAATGGGGGCCCGTGGCGGTATGATCGCACCTGATGAAACCACCTTTGCCTATATGAAAGGGCGCGAGCAGGCGCCACAGGGCGAGCAGTGGGATAAGGCTTTGGCTCATTGGAAAACCCTGGTGACAGATGCTGATGCAGTGTTTGATAAAGAGTTGACCTTCGATGCTGCTGATATTGAGCCCATGATTACCTATGGTACCAATCCGGGCATGGGCGCTAAGGTATGCGGAAATATTCCAAGGCTGGACACCATTGGCGAAAGCTCAAGGGCATCCTTTCAGAAGTCGATGGAGTATATGGGTTTTGAAGCCGGCGATAAGCTGCAAGGTAAAAAAGTAGATTATGTGTTTGTGGGTAGCTGCACCAACGGACGCATTGAAGATCTGCGTGCTTTCTGTGAAGCAGTTAAAGGGAAGCAAAAAGCCGAAAGTGTTACGGCATGGATTGTACCCGGAAGTAAGCAGGTGGAGAAGCAGGCCATTGCCGAAGGTTTAAAGGATCAGCTGGAAGCAGCAGGTTTTGAGCTTCGTCAGCCGGGTTGCTCGGCTTGCCTGGCCATGAACGATGATAAAGTGCCGGCCGGTAAATATGCGGTGGCCACTTCAAATCGTAATTTCGAAGGACGCCAGGGACCGGGCTCACGTACTATGTTAGCCAGCCCTTTAACGGCAGCTGCTGCTGCTGTAACAGGGGTAGTAACGGATCCACGTACCATCTTTAACATTTAATCAGGAGGAGTAATTATGCCAATAGATAAATTTGTAAGTGTGCAGACATCGTTTGTGCCCATGCCCATTGAGAATGTGGATACGGACCAGATTATTCCGGCTCGTTTTCTGAAAGCGACGACCAAGGAGGGGTTTGGTGATAATCTGTTTTACGACTGGCGTTACGATAAGGACGGAAAGCCGAAGGCGGATTTTGTGCTGAATAACCCAAACTACAGTGGTTCGGTGCTGGTGGCCGGGAAAAACTTTGGTAGCGGATCGAGTCGTGAGCATGCTGCCTGGGCTATTGCCGGGTATGGCTTTAGGGCTGTAGTGTCCAGCTTCTTTGCTGATATTTTTCGCAATAACTCACTCAATAATGGGGTGTTGCCTGTTCAGGTGTCTGAAGTTTTTTTGGCCGGATTATTTAAAGCTGTGGAGGCTGATAATAAAGCTGAAGTGAAGATTGACCTGGAGCAGCAAATCATTACGAATGTCAGCACTGGCGAAACGGAAGACTTTGAAATCAATGCCTATAAAAAGAGCTGCCTCCTAAATGGATATGACGATATTGATTATTTGTTAAGTCTGAGTGATGAGGTGGAAGCTTATGAAGCCAAGGCTGTTAGGTTCTAAGAATGTTAAGGTAGAAGGGTAGAAGTGCAAAGTAGTGTTAAGGCGTTTAACCCGATAGAGAATTGAAATTTGATAATTATAAACTAGAAGGATGATATGAGACCGATCGATGATAAGATATTAGCTTATATCTTAATTAGGGTCTAAGGCTCTATTGTCTAATAATTTTTTATCTAAAAATGAAACTAAATATAGCAGTATTGCCCGGCGATGGCATTGGACCTGAAATAGTGGCACAAGCACAGAAGGTTTTGGATGCTGTGGCCACCCGGTTTAATCACGAAATAGTTTATACAAATGCTCTTGTGGGTGCCTCCGCCATCGACAAGGTGGGAAACCCTTATCCAAAGGAAACCCATGAAGTATGTTTGAAATCAGATGCCGTGCTTTTTGGTGCCATTGGCGATCCTAAATACGATAATGATCCAAGGGCAAAGGTACGCCCCGAGCAAGGCCTCCTGGCCATGCGCAAGCAGTTGGGGCTGTATGCCAATATTCGTCCGGTTACCACTTTTCCATCACTCATAGATAAGAGTCCGCTTCGGCCTGATATTGTTGAAGGTGCTGATTTTGTGGTGGTGCGTGAGCTCACCGGGGGTATTTATTTCGGCGAGAAGGGGCGTTCGGAAGATTTAAAGAAAGCTTTTGATACCTGTACTTATACTACTGAAGAGATAGAGCGTATCCTCAAGCTTGCTTTTTCCTACGCCGGAAAGCGGGATAGACGACTGACGGTGATTGATAAAGCGAATGTGTTGGCTACTTCACGCCTATGGCGTGAGACAGCGCAAGCCATGGAAGCCGATTATAGTGATGTTGAGGTGGATTATATGTTTGTGGATAATGCCGCCATGCAGCTTATTCAGTGGCCCAAAAAATTTGATGTGATGGTTACTGAGAATATGTTTGGTGACATCATTAGCGATGAGGCCTCAGTAATCACGGGTTCTCTGGGTTTGTTGCCTTCGGCATCGGTGGGTGTGCACACCTCTGTTTTTGAACCCATCCACGGCTCCTATCCGCAGGCAGCCGGTAAAGATATTGCCAACCCTGTTGCCACTGTGCTTTCGGCAGCCATGTTGCTGGAGTCCCTCGATCTGCAGGAAGAGGCCAAACTAGTGCGTCAGGCTGTGCTTAAATCATTGGATGAAGGCAAGGTAACCGAGGATATCGCCAAAGAAGGATTAGCCTGTAAAACATCGGAAGTTGGCGACTGGCTCGCCGCTTATATCAAGAATAATTAATAGCACTTAACCTGTCAGGAAATAGAATTCTGACAGGTTTTTGTTAAAAATACACCAGCAATAAAATGACAACGAAAAACGGAATAGCAGCTTTTGCAGATTTTTACCCAACTGTTGATGCTGTAAAAAAGGCCAAAGAAACGATCTCCGATGTGGTGGAGACAACGCCTTTGATGCGTAATCTTAATTTGTCGAAACAATACTGTGCCAATATTTGCCTCAAGCGAGAGGATCTGTTGTCGGTGCGCTCGTACAAAATTCGGGGTGCTTATAATAAGATTAAAAGTCTGACCAAGCAGCAGGTGGCTGCGGGTATTGTGTGTGCGAGTGCTGGTAACCATGCACAGGGTGTGGCTTACTCATGCCGCGAGCTGGGTATTAACGGATATATTTATATGCCGGCCACCACACCAAGGCAAAAGGTGAATCAGGTAAAAATGTTCGGACAAGGCTTTGTGGAAGTTGTACTGCAGGGCGATACCTTCGATGATGCCTATAACGCCGCTATGCAAGAGTGTACACGCACGGGACGTACTTTTATTCATCCCTTTGACGATCCACAGATTATTGAGGGGCAGGCTACGGTTGGCCTCGAACTTATGGAACAGGCCGATCAGCCGCTCGACTATATCTTTGTACCCATCGGTGGTGGTGGACTGGCTTCGGGATTGGGCGCTTACGTAAAACAGATAAGTCCAGATACCAAGATTATTGGTGTGGAGCCTGCCGGGGCTCCGGCTATGCACACCGCCATGAAAAAGGGAGAAGTGGTGGAGTTGCAGGATATTGATAAGTTTGTGGATGGTGCCGCAGTGCAACGGGTAGGGGCAACTAACTTACCCATCTGTCAGCGCGTACTCGATGATATTATACTTGTGCCCGAGGGAAAAGTATGCACCAAAATTTTGGAGCTCTATAACTATGAGGCCATCGTAGTAGAGCCTGCCGGCGCTCTTAGTATTGCCGCTCTTGATTTTTATGCTGAACAGATCATTGGTAAAAATGTGGTGTGTATATTAAGCGGCAGTAATAATGACATTACCCGCACCGAGGAAATTAAAGAGCGTTCCCTCCTCTACGAGGGGCTGAAGCATTATTTCATTGTTCGCTTTCCACAACGTGCAGGAGCCTTAAAAACCTTTGTGGATAAGGTGTTGGGCCCCACTGATGATATCACACATTTTGAGTATAAAAAGAAAACCGCACGTGCCATGGGCCCGGTGGTGATTGGCATTGAGATTCAAACGCCAGATGACTTTAATGGGCTCAAGGAGCGTATGGTACAGTATGGCTTTGTAGCAGAATACCTGAACGAACGGCCTGATCTTTTTCAGTATCTTATTTAGGGATATTCATAAGTTGACTTATATCTTTGATATCTAGATAATTATTACTATCTTAAAAGTATAACAAAA
>NZ_JBNGOZ010000015.1:0-118886 GCF_050589825.1 Carboxylicivirga longa
ATCCAAGAGGTAAAAATATTAACGGCTCCACGGAAAAAGTGGCTTAAAAACTTGTTTTTAAATAGAGTATATAAGTGAGCCGACTGGTTTTGGTTGGTTCGTAGCTTCGGCTAGCAGCGCCAAATCGTTGATTTGGCTTTTAAAATGAAAAAGGTATAGACAAATACAACGTTTTGGCTTCGTGAGTTTCGAAAGTTAGCACGGTTAAAATCTCACTTACGCTTCATAGCCTGACCGTTGTAGGCAATTCTCCCTATAAACCGATGGAATTGATTTTAAGACAATGTAATCAATACCTTTTAGGTTTATTTATTTCTTTTGCTAACGTGCAAACTTTCAAGGGAATGTAAATTATAAAATTTGACGTTAGTCAGAATTTGAACGAAGCGACTGCGAAAATTAATTACTAATGAAAACAATAATTAAAATTCTAATAATCTTGACTACTATTGTTAGTTTGATTTCAATATATTGGATTATTGCAAGATATACTGACTTAATTACTGACGATTTATTAGAAAAAGGAAACTGGGGAAATGTCAATCCAATAATGACTTTATTGACTGGACTAATCTCAATCCCAATTCTATTAATTTCACATAGATTTTTTCAGCCTATATTTCAAACTTTAAGATTATCAAAGACTATAAAAATTGGATTTCTGACTTCATTGTTTTTCATATTAATCGCGACAATGTTTTGGTCTGACAGTTGGAATGATACACCAAGTGCTGTTTTGGATTCAAGAGAATTAGGAGATGGAGTATGGAAATTAGGACATCCTCTTACATTTATTATAATTGATTTACCGATTTATTTACGGCATAAAAATGATAGTTTACAAAACTATTGGAGTGACTTTTGGGCTTACCCAAGCGTGTTGGTTTTATTTGTAATACAATTTTCGGTTTATATACAAGGACTAAGAATGATTATTAATGCGAGGAAAATAAAAACTGCCTACAACAATGTATATAGCAAATAGGCGTGAAAGTACTAAATTCATGGGTTGTAGCCCGTTTCAATTTCATCTCGGTTTGATAAGTTTGAAGCCCGCAATCGCCTACTTGCCATATACTAACCGTTAGCGGCAAGCAAAAAACATCACTACATAATTAAAATAGAATGACGTAGTTAAACGTTTATACGAATGAGAAAGTTAAATAAATCAGCAATTTAAATACGAATGATTAAATACGAATGAATATGAAAACCAAAGCACAAAAGACACTATTAAGGTATTGGCAAGAAATTGTATTTATAATTTCAATTGGATTAATACTATTTGAAATTGCAAAATTTAACCTGATTCAGAACTCAATTGATGTTTGGGATATCGCCCTTCTTTCTTTTATTCTACCATTGTTTGTATGTTTAATCGGACAACTATACTGGAAAAATAGAACTCTATCCATTGTTTTATCAGTGATTTTGTCATTAGGTTCATTCGTTTTAATTCTAATGGCGATTTATTTTATTGGAACAACTAGCTCGGAATTATTACAAGCAATCTCAATGTTGATTTTTGGAGTATTCTTGTTATTTACTGGACTTACAATGACAAGAAAAAATAGAAGTATTGAGACGTATGTCTAAGGCATAAAGGGATGATAAGCAGACAATGAAATAATGCCAGCCGCTAACAAACCGCAATAGTGTATAAGGCGTGTTGCTTTATTTTGGAAGGCTAGTAACTTCGGCAAACAACGCCAAATCACTGATTTGGCTTTAGACATAAAAAGTTAAAAACAAATACAGTGCTTTGGCTCAGCTCAATTAGAAAAGTTAGCTTGGTTAAATCGCCTTACAACACCATGCGGCAGGCCGTTAGGCACAATTCCCTCTATAAACCCATGGAATTGATTTTAAAACAAGGTAATCAATACATTTTAAGTTTATTGATTTCTGAAGCTAACGTAGTAGAATTTGCATAACTACATTGTGTAATAGTAGGACTTTGTAAGTCATTGAAATATAGAGTCTAGTTTTTACGTTAGTCAGAAGAATAAGATGAGAGTTCCGATTATAAATATACTAAATCTCACATTAAGCATGCAAATGTATGCCCAAGAGAACATTTGTGGAATTTACAAGAGTAATGTGGCTCAAATAGGGTTCTTCGTAGAAGAATTAGTCCTAAAAAACGACTCTACATTTAATTATTATAAAGGCGGTGATATGTTTCACCAATATGGGAAAGGTACTTTCAGAATTAACAATGGACGATTGACAATTCAATTTACAAAAGATGACTATGGTGATTTAGATAGCTTGATTTCTGTAGGAAAGATTACTTCTTGGGCTCTAGACAGTATAAGCAATCACTTACTGAAACAAAAAGAACCAGACATTAATCAGTTAGACTTTCTTGACAATTTAGAAATTGTAGATTGGTCTGACATAAAAGTAGATTCAATGGTTTTTGCAATAAAAAATCAAAAACTATTTATCGTCAATGAAAACGGAAAAATTAGTAGAAAAGCTCAAGCAATAAGTAAAAGAAAGAGATACTTCTTTTGGGGAAGTACTTATATGAAGAAAAGGAAATATTTTTTGTTAAAACAATAAAATCCTGTGCCTAACAAGCCATCATAAAGTAGCCCTGGCTTTGGCGGGATTTGGGAGTTCAGCTCCCGCGCCAGCTTTAGCACAAATAAGAAAGCGGATATACCACACGCCCCTCGGGCCACTTCATATGGCCCAACCGTTGCCAACCATTTAAAAATAGTACATGAAACACCTTTTTCAACTTTTTATCTTCTTATTTATACTTCAATCAACCGTATATAGTCAAGAACCAAATTATAAAGTTCAGTGTGACATTAATAGAGACGGAACAACTGAAGAAATCATGTTTTATGACCTAAGTGAAGAAGAATTTGAAAAAACACAATTTACTAAAATTACAATTATAAAAGGAACTGATTCTATTTCGTTTGTAAATGATGATGTCTGGGTAACTAAGCCTGATTTATATCAGAAATCAGATAAGCAAATAGCAAACCATTTGGGAATTTTTTTCGAGAATAAAAGAGTGTTTTTATGGCTAACAGGATTTCAATATGGTTGTTGCCTTAATACAACATCAATTCTAGAATATACAGGAGATTCTATAAAAGAGGTATTTAACAGGGAATTTGAAGTTGAAGACATTAGAGTTATTAATGGGAAAAGATATGTAATCGGTAGACAATGGTTAAGTGAAGATTATGGTGGATTTGGGATTGAAGAAGCTCCATATTATTTTATGAGTATTGCACCAAAAGAATACAGAACTCTTAATGAAAAAATGAATGTCGATTCAGCAATGACACAGAAAGCAAATTTAATTGTCCCAATGGTCGAAGAACATATTGACATTTATAATGCAACATTAGTTCATATTAATAGATTTAACAAAGATCTGTTAATAAGTAAAGAACTAGAAAGTTCACTTTATAATAGGGAATATGGAATTGTATCATTAGTAAAATTAAACAATGACTACCTTGAAAACTATTCAAAGAACGAATTAAGAATAATTCGAAATGAAATTTTTGCTTATAAAGGGTACAAGTTTAATTCAAAAGACCTAAAGGAGTATTACGCGAAAAACAATTGGTACAAACCATTTACAAACAACTCTGATTCAATTTTTCGTACGCTTTCAGATATAGAGAAATATAATATTGAACTTATTAGAAAAATAGAAAAAACGGTTGGCAACAAACCGCAATAGAGCATAAAGGAGCAAGAGCATCTTGGGCGTTTCGTCGCTTCGGCAACCAACGCCAAATCGCTGATTTGGCTTTAAAAATGAAAAGATAAAAACAAATCAACGCTTTGGCTCTGCTCAATTGGGAAAGTTAGTCTGGTTAAATTTCTTTACGCTCCATGCGGCAGGCCGTTAGCGGTTATTAAAAAAACAAGATAGAACAAATGAGTAATAAGCCAATTTATACAAGTAAAACACCTATTTCTTTTGTTATTGGGTCATTAATTTCGGTGGTTTGCTATGTGTTTTTTATAATAAAAGTTGAATTCCCAGACTCTTTAATCTATCCTACAATAATATTCGGATTTTGGTTTTTTACAATTAGCCATTATGCATGTAGACTCAAAATATTTTCAGACAAAATAGTTGTTGAATATATAGCATTTTGGATTCCTAACACGGAAATCAATCTGACAGACAAAAACAAAATTGACGTAAGACTGAACTACTGGTCATTTAGCTCTCGTTATTCAGGACATTGGCATAAAGAATATATTTGTTATGACCAAATTGACTTTATAAACAAAGAAAATGAATCAGAAAGACTTAAGATTAACGTCCGCATAGGACAAAGTAATAAGGTTTACGACACACTAGAAAAACTGATAAGAAATAACAACCGCTAACAAACCGCAATAAAGCATAGCAGGCGGCAGTGCGGTTTTGGTCGTGCAGACTCCCGCAGATTGTCTAGTCGTCCTGCGGACGGACAATCACCGCGACTCTGCTACAGCTTCATGCGGCCAACCGTAACACCACGAATCACAACCTCTTCAATTAGTTAACAATGAAGAACTTACATACCGCTCACCTATCCTTCTAAAAATTTACGGACATACAAATTGGCATACATTCAATGGTAAAAACCAAAAATAAATAGCAGAAAGAAGTGTTGATAACTTTTATAATTACTCTTTAGATACAGTCCAATTTTTGAATGTTACATTACAAACTGGGAAATTTTACACCTAAATTGTAATAGTTACGACTTAATCAGACATTAAGCTATCCCCTGAAATTTTAGGAAGCCTACTTTTGTAAACTTTAAGTGCCCGATTTTCAAATCAAGCACTTATAATATTAAAACCATTCCAGTTTACCAAACAACAATGATAAAAGACAAAGTAATTACATCAGAATTATTTGTGTTCAAGTAAATGTCTATTCCTTTCAATCAAAGCTTCTTTATACGCATCTGGATTGCCACAACTTGCTCCACTAGAACTTTGCATAGCACAATCATCATGAATGATACTACATTCTCCACTGTAATTATACTCACAAAATTTTGCATCGTTAGAAGCATCGTTAGAACCTATACGAAATATTATTTCTGAAAGATCCAAAGTGTATGGGTCAATCTTTTTAGTGCGATTATCAGAGTATTCTCTACTTGAAAAAGAATCTTTCGACATGTTATTATTAGAACTACTATAATATTCTTGTTTGCTTACCTTATTGACCGCATAAAACAACTTCTCATCGATTTCTTCATAGCAGGGACATATACTCTTTCTGTAATTATCTACACTTATGCCATTGGGAGCGGACTGAAAAAAACAACATTTACCAGAATCAGAACAAGAACATTGATATTTAAACTGCGTATCTGAATTTATATACCTAAATCTATCACACCAACGTGCAAATCTCACTGCCGCTTCTTCAATTGTATGTTTTTTTGGTTCTCCTTCTTTTGAAAGGAGAAAAAGCCCTGACCCTAAAATAGCAATTATTGGTAAAGGCAAATAAGAGCGTCCCAAACAAAATGAAGCATAAAGCAGAACGGGAATTTCTATTAAATAGATTATTTCAAAGAGATCAATTCTATTTTGTTTAATTCTAGATACAAGAGGCCATAGTGATAAACCAAAAATAAGCATATAATTTACATAGTTATCAATCCTAAAAATTGCTGAGATGATAGGTAAAATTATTCCTGCAATAACTATCGGAAATAAAAATGAAAAATTATCCTTATAAACATTGTTAATCGAATAAAATTTAAAAATACCTAAAGCTAAAACAAAGATTACCATCAAAAAAGACATCATCAATGAATCAAATGATTTAATATTAATTAAATCTCCACTTGTTACGATGTAAAAATATATAATGGCTACGCCACTTATGATTGTTATTAAACTTCTCAATATTGTCTTTATTTTACGTTGTCCATAAAGACTATATAAAACAACAAAAACAACAACAGTTACTACAAAAATCATTAAATACAAATGTTCTAACAAAAAGATCTTCATAAGATTATCACTATTATCCAACTAAAGTCGGGATTACTAAATATAATTATCTGTAACGCCTGTTTAAAGGCAATTCTTCAAACCTAAAATCATTACTTTATTATCACTAAATAATTGGACACTGTGTAAATTAGTGAACGCAGTAATTTGTTCCCAGCTATACTCACCATCATAAGTTTTATAAATTTTAGCTCCATCAATACTAGTATAAAAGATGAGTCTAACTACAGGTTATTCAGCGACTCGAATTTATATATTAAATATAATTAATACAATTATTGATTCCGAATTGATTATTAAATTACTATATCACCTCGTCTAAACAGCTATATATTGCTATATTTCTTGTTCAATTTAAATTTATTCTAAATAACTAGATACTATCCACAAAAAACCTAAAATCTTCCACCCTCCTCAACCACCCTTTCAAAAACTTAGCATTCTGCCCCTTTTTGGCGATGACATGGTAATAGTGGATGCGTGCCGATTTGATGGCATTAAAGAGTTGCTGCGGATGGCAGGCGTTGATGGCCGCAATGGTCTGATTACCGATGATGCCATCCAGTTTAAGGTCGCAGTCAAAGAGGCGGTTCAGGACTTTCTGCACGCCACAGCTCCCCCAGTAGCCACTATTGACGCACCAGTCGAAAATGATTTCCTGCAAAGCCCCGTTATTAATGGCCTCGATGCGATAGGTTTGGTAAAAAGTATGTCTATAAAATTCCTTTACCTGGTTTGTTAAACCTTCAATATCTATCCGGGCATTGTGCCTGATGGTTCCCACTTTCTGTTTATAGGCATCAATCAATGGCCAGCCTTCCCAATCCGGGTGTAAGTTTCGGGCGATACCCATGTAGGTTTCACCGCCTTTATCCCCGCTTACATTGGCATAATAGCCTTCGTGCTTTATCACGCCATCAAAAAGTTCATCAAAAGTCCTTTGCATCTTTACGTTTAGTTTTAAGGTTTACATGGTTAATCCCGGAAATGGCACCCCCGAACAGAAAGTCAATAATGGTGCTGAGTTTGGTGGAGATACCCCCGTTGATACTGCTCACAAAAGCGATCTGCCAATCCTTTAATTCAATGGTCTGGAAAACAAAGTAGTTAAGCATCACGAAGGTCAGAAGGCACCAGGCTAACAGAAAGAAGATGGCAAAGGTCTTTTGCAGCCAGCTATCCTGAGCGTACATACGTCGAGCTGAATCCCGGTCGGCAACCGCCATTTTAAAAAGCTCCATTTTTCCCTGGAGCTTTTCTTCCTGCGTGGTAAATATCTCATCAATGAGCTTTGTGCCTATTTTGAGTGTTTCAGCTGTGCCTGCATTGGCTAGTTTTCTAAATAGTCTCATTTATTGTATATTAAATCAGGCCTTGCCTATCATCGTTCTACAAATTTTAGGATGGTATCCAGCTTATCATTGAGCTGCTTAATGGTCTGGTGAAACAGTTCCTTACTCACGTAAATCTCCTTGGAGCTGTCCCGTAAATCGGATATGCGCTTATGCAGGATGGCAAACTTGTTCTCCGCACTTTCCATCACCTTGCTTAAATGCTGAATATCCTTCTCCAGCAAATCGGTTTTCGCTTCCACCGTTTCCTTGGTGGCGTTTTTTGAGATGGCATTGCGTATCACAAACGAAACCACACCCACCATTAATGAGCTTAAGCCGGCTATCACCACCCAATAGAATTTTATTGTCATTTCCTCCATGCCTAAAAGATTTTAATGGTTTCGGTGCTACCGCCCGGAAAACGGTTCTTCTCCATGGTAGCACTTTGATTTTCGATATGCATGATGGCATCCACATCATGTTCCCAGTCCGTTCCACCCTTGGACGAGCCATCACGATTGGCTTTAAACACCAGGATAAATGATGTATTGGGATAGCGTTGCTTGAGTGCCTTAAACGCATCCGGTTTCATACCAACCGTTTGTGTACTATCCAGGAATACCGCATTGTAGCCCTTGAATTGCCCGGTGTCGTAGTTCTCCACAAAGTCAATGGGGTGGCTGATCTTCAATCGCAACAGCTTCTCCTGGAGCGACCCCTTTACACCTTCCTCGTTGGAGACATAGAGCACCTTCAAGCCACCTTTTGCCAGCACATTGGCAAACAATAAAGCCACCGAACTTTTACCATGAAAGCGCTGTCCGTAAATCATCAGGAAGAACGGTTTGTAAGGCTTCCCAAGTAATTTACCGAACTTCCCGGTCAGCGAAAGTGTTGAAAATTTCATCTTGGCCAGCTGATTGGCAGATACCACCTGATTAGGTGCTACACTTGCTGTTGTCGTAATACCTTGCACTGCTGCCCGCTTAATTGTGCCACCACTTTTGGGCTGTGAAGTAGTGGCGCTTACTTTTCCAAGCCGGCAAGTCCCTTTAGTCCGTTCAGCTGAATATTGGTCACCAATAGCTTATCACTCTCCAGGTAATCGTGCAGATGCTTTTGAACGTTTTTGATTTGCTCGTATTCCTTATCAGCCTTGGACACTTTACCGTTTTTAAGGGAATTGCTAACACTCGTGAGCAGGCGTTGTGCCTTGGTTTTGGTGATATTACCATAGAGGTTGATAAAGCGCTTAATCAGCGCAATAGCCGGCGTAACACCATAGCCATCAACAATACCTTTCAACTTGTTGAATAAGGCCTGGGGCACATCAAAGGTACAGGTACCATCCATTTGCTTATAGGTACTGATCAGGTCATTGCCTATCTTCTTAATTTCATCGGCATACTTGCTGCTTTTACGGATGGTCTTTTCGGTGGCGGCCTTTTGAATCACCTTATAGAGCAAGGACACCTGCCGTTCGTTGACTTTCTTACCGTGCATATTGATGTACCGGCGGATAATCTTTATCTCCAGGGGCATCACATCTACTTCATGGGGCTTCCGCCTGGCCGCTTTGCGTGCGGCTGTTTTCTTCCCGGCACTTGTTTTAGCGGGCTTCTTTTTCCTGTCGCCCTTGGTGGATGCGCCTGATTTTTTGGCAGCGGCTTTCTTCGGTGCTTTCTTCGATGCAGGACTTTTCTTTCCCGAATCCTGTAGGTAGGGTTCAACGATTTTGAAATGATTATCCAACATCTCTTTGATGTCCTTATCCTCGTTGTAGAAATCGGCAAATGAATCAAACTCCTTATGGGCTTCCTGTGCTGCTTCCGGCAACTTTTTGAAGTCGATATTCCTGGTGGCTTCCTTGTAGTTTTTGATTGTCAGTTTCATACTAATATTGTTATATGTTATACTTTTCACTTTTCAAGTCGGTATATCTCGTTCTCCCCGTCAGGAGTCGCTGCCCTTCACAAGGGCTTGTTTTTGCATGATGCGAATGGCTTTAGCCCTGACTTTGGCCAGTTTCAGCTTGCGCTCTTTGCCTACGATCACGCCTTTGTTCACAGCTCCCTCTTTGGTGAAGTCGATGTATTCATCGGCACGCTTATCGGTGAATGCCTCAAAGGGTTTAATGGATAAATGCGCCTTGATGGCATAAATCAGGTTATCGAAGCACTTGTTGATGTAAAGGCGTTCCTTACCCTGTGGATAGACAGGGTGGGAAAACATGGCACCGGACACCAGGTAGTTATTCACCCGGTTCTTTTCCTTTAGCTTGTCGTACACATAGCACTCGAAGCTTCGGGCAAACAGCTCCGCAATATCTTTCCAATAATCCCCCTGAAGTTTGGAATAGTGATAAAGGTAGCTGTCTGTGGGGCGCTTTTTTGAGCCGTCTGAATTAAAATTATCATAGCTCACACAGACACCGCCTTCTGCACCGTAATAACCAAATCGCAACATCACAATTAACCGGGCAATGCTCTGTTGAAGCATTGTTTGGGGTATATGATCCTCCAAAGCCACTTTTAAAATTGACTTAAACCAATCCTGTGTTGGCGATGACTTTCCTCCGATAAAATACTTTTTGCGATGCCCTAAGCTGTTAATAATGGTATTCAGATAGTTTTCTGAACTCAAGGGTTTAGTTGACAACTTTAGGCCATTCAGAAAATGGTCGAAGTAATGGCCCCACTCATGGGCGACTGTGCCATCACCATTGCGTTTGGTCAGGTTGATGAGCTGACGTGTTGGGTAATAGGTGGCCATTGCCTTGCCACCACGACCGAAAGCCCCAAAGGCGATGGCCAGGGCTTCGTTGATGGAGAGGTTGATGTCAAGCACCTCGCACAGGTCAACAATGGCGGCAACAAAATGACGAATATGCTCACCGGCTTCATCATCTTTCACATAGTTACCCAGGGTGAGCGATTTAAAATGCAGCTTATGGATAACCGTATTTTCATCCGCTTCCTCTATCAACAAGCCACCTGTCCGCTTGATGTAGGTTAACGGTACGGCTTCTATCTTTGGCTTACTGCTGCTTTGAGACTTGCTTGTTTTCTTGGTTTCTGCCCAGCTCCAATCCGGCTTAGATGCCTTGTAAGGATATAGCTCCTTTTTATGGTCGTATTCACGCTTTGCGTCATTGATAAAGCGGGTGCACACCTGGGTTACATAGCGCACGTAGTCCTCCACGGTTCTGATGCTATTCAGCATACCGCCTTTAAAGCTCAGGTCGTTTTGCTTGTGCCGCCTCATGTCGGCCACAGAAATAATTTGCCTGGCCGAATCAATACAGTCCTGCTGACGTTTGATCCGATTATCGCTGTGATCTTTCAGCCGCTGTGCATGGGGCGCTGCCTGTTCTTCGGTGATGCCTGAATACTCAAGGGCTTTCAGATAGGTTTCCCTGACCGCACTACTCGTGCGGTAGCCCCTTATGGTAAAGACAATATTGCGAAGCGCCTTGCCGAATACCAAACCAAAATCATGCTTCCCAACGATTTCACCATTACTGGCAATGGTATCGAGCTTTTGTAAGTCCGTGATGCTGATGGCATCGTTGAGCGCGCTAACAAAGGCCTCCGCCATAAGTACATATTGCTCCCTGGCCACTTT
Source organism: Carboxylicivirga longa (assembly GCF_050589825.1). NCBI lineage: Bacteria > Pseudomonadati > Bacteroidota > Bacteroidia > Marinilabiliales > Marinilabiliaceae > Carboxylicivirga > Carboxylicivirga longa. The sequence goes on from NZ_JBNGOZ010000015.1 coordinate 10,974, forward strand.
GCTGTTGGTATGCGGCTTGGCCGGGAAGGCCTGGCGAATCTTAACTTTCAAAAAAGCACAACCGGCATCCGTGCCGTTTTCCTTTTCGGCCTGTGGGTCAATCTTTGGGAATACTTTGTCCTTTTTTATGAGTTCGATGGCGGTGGCCTCGTCCTGTTCGATGCTGTTTAAATCGCTGCTGCTTATGAGCTTGTTGTACATGGCCTGTTCCTTCCGGGAGCCATGCACCCGCTTGCCTGCGTCCTTAAACTGCCGGTTCTTTTGTTTCTCCTGCAAGGCTTTTTCCACTTCATCATCCAGCCCTCCTAATTCAGGAAAATGGTCGATTCTTAACTCTATGGCTTTGCTCATACCAGGATTTTTATTTTTGAATGAACACCCAATCCGGCCACGGCTTTTAGCTGCTTTTGCTTAATCATGATGGCCTTGGCACGCAACTTTACAAGCTTTAGTTGTTTGCCCTTTTCAATGCTCACCGTTTTACCTTTGGGTGCGCTCTGCTTTTGCTGAGCCAGGCGCTTGGGAAAGGCCTTTTTATCCTGCTCAAACAGTTCCATGGCCTCCCTGGTCAGGCTATCGCTTGGGTGGCCGGGTTTCGTTCCCTTATCCAGAAATTCATCGTAGTAATAGCGTGGTATCTTCACGGATAAGCTGAATCGCTCCCCCAATAAACACAATAGCCTGGCCATTTTATCGGTGCTCACCGAGGCTTTCATATTGCCCGATACCATCTCGAAACCATCCCGATGATTCACCAGTAGCTTCACCACCTCCTTATCGGTATAAATGGGAATATGGCTCTTGGTTTTGGTCATGATGATTTTGAAAGTATCATCATAATGCCGGGCAATGGTAATCTTGTTTTCGGTGGTGATGCTTGCGCCACTGCGCAGGCTCATGATGTGCTTTTGAAGCTTGGCAATGGGTGCCACCACATAGCTGTTTGCCTTGTTGTCGTTGTTATCGGGCGACCAGGCTTCACTCATTAAAATGCCTTTCTGCACACCTTTGCCTTTGGTGGTAAAACTCACCAGCTTACCGGAGAAGTCAGCCGATCCTTGTAGGATATTCCCCGTTACGATGTAGCGGATTTGCCTATCCAGGGTAAAATCCTTAATGGCTTCATCCCACTTATCAATCAGGCTTTCCTTTTGTGTGGTAGTTAGCTGGAAGCTACGTGCCTGGATGCGCTCAATTTCTTTGGCGGTATCGCCCGATGCAGGCAGCACTATGTATTTGCGACTGTCGGCAATGGCAAAACGCAGCTTAACAGCTGATGGGGCATAGGGGTTCTTACGTTTGGAGTTAATATCAAAGCCTAAGAATATGCAGTATGAATTATCGCTGCTATCGCTTTCAAAACTCAAGGCCGGATAGAAATAGCCATGGCCAACTCTAAAGAACCTGAAGAAGTTATTCAGGTAGCTCTTGCGGTTTTGGCTTTGCGTTTTAATGCGGCTCTCATCCAGCCCTTGGGCTTCCAATATTTCATCTTCACGCTCGGCAATGTAGCGCATCCGCTCTTGCTTCTCAAACACGGGAATCTTCTGATAGCCTTTTTCTTCGCTAATGCCATTCAGCAAGTCTTTGTACTTGCTTTCAAGGTCTTTTAAGTCATCGGCCAGCTTGCTTTCCACATGCTTTTCGTGGGCGGCCATAATTACTTCGGCCTGGCTGTCCGGGTCTTTGCCGTCCCGGTGCTTTTTAATCAGCTTCTCCAGCTCCGCCTTGCCGTAAGGTTTCTTGAGCACGTTGCATTCACATTTTTCCAAAAAGGTATCATTCCCAAAAACAGAGCGACCGCCTTTCCCGGCAATCACCACGTTTTTATCAAGGGATACGGCTTTTAAATCCAGGATTTCCACCTCCAAGTCATACTCATCGGCCTGCTTAAGGTATTCCACGTAATCGTTATAGCGCTCAATGACTTCCTGGTAAAACTTCTCCTGTTCCTTAACTGACAACACGGCCACACGCCCGGTAACTTTTGAGGCATCACCTTCGGTGGGTGTCTCATCGCTTTCCTTACTTTCAAATTTCAGGGGATTATCCAAGGCTTTGTTGAGTTCAGGGTTCTCCAGCATGTATTGGCGAACCACTTTATTACCGTATTTATTCAGGAAGTCATCGGACTCCAGTTGTGACTTACTGCTCTTTTGGTTGGAGGTGGTGTTGGCATCCAATGATTTCAGCTTCTTTTTAAGCATCATCATAAAGCGCTTCTGTGCCGGTATGGACGAGATAATGTAGTCGTAAATCGGTTTCATGATCTGCCCGGTGCGGTTGATACGCCCACGCTTTTGAATCTCGGTATTGATGTTCAGCTCCGGTTGGAGTATCACCATCACACGCTGCTTCACCTGTCCGGCTGCTACCTTATCGGTGACGATGGCATGAGCCGAAGCTCCGGTGGAACCACTCTGGTTAATGAGCAGGCAATCAATCTCATTGTCATTAAATCGTCTGAACAGGTCAGCCGTATTTTCCTTTTTTCGGCTCATCACCAGGGCGGTGGTATTCTTTGCCCTGGTGGAGTTGTACTGCACACAAAGCTTACGTCCGGTCACTTCACCCACGCTATACCCGGCTTCCTTAATCTTCTGGATAATCAAATCAAGCGGACTGATGGTTATTCCTGTGGATGCCTGTTCAATTCTCCTGATAATATCGTAGTAAGCCAATTGAGCATCTTCTGATAGGTCTGCAATATTGAATTGTTTACCTTCCGATTGTCCATCAATATCCTTCTCTGTATAGCGAAGAACTGAATCCAATCCCTTTTCCAATACACTTGAAAAATCACCGTTTATCACATCATCTGCCTTGGCCATGCCCTCCAGGAAACTTCCCATGGTAGAGGCAAAGGCGATAATGGGTTTTTTGCCTTCTTTCAATCGCTGAATGGCATGGTCGGCCACATCGGCAGCGTTCAGACTGAACAGCAGTTGATTGATAACATTAAACACCTTGGAGAAGTAGGGTATGTTATCAACCCCGGCTTTCTCGGTTCCCTTGCGGCTTTCCACTTCCTTGCTTTCGGCTGCCGCTATTTTATCCAGCTCCTTCACCTGTTTGTTGATGTACTTCTCCTGAAAGCCTATTATATCTCGGATAATGGCGGTTATCTTATCGGCTATGGCGGCCTGTTCTTTGGCCTTTTCTTTCAGCTCAATGTAGTTGACTTCCACACCCTCAAAGGAACGCTCACGCCGGATCATCTGTCCTTCGGAAACCAGCTGTGCGGCCAGCACTTCCTGCAAGGCCACACCACCTTTGGAGATGGCTTCCACCAGGTCTTCCTTGGGCATATTGGCATCGCTCATGGACGTCTTTTGGGCATAAATGGGCATGTTATCGGGTCGTTTGGCAAAGGTGGCCGACAGGAAACACACGCCTTTGGTCTGGCGCAACACATCCTGCATAAACTCACCCGTATTGGAGCTGCCCGAAGCATTGTGCGCCTCATCCATGATGATGATGTTGTTCCCGGCCACGGCCATTAGAAACTGCTGCTTGGCAGGTTTCTTGGGCTGGTTGAACTGGGAATAGGTGGCACACAAAAAATTGTAGTTGCCGGGTATTTGCTGGCTTTTGATAATGCGCTCCTGGGTGGGTTTTTCCGGGGCGCTGTAAACCACCTCACCACTTTTATCCTTGATATTGGTCTTGCTTTCTTTGGTGTTCACGATAAAAGGCACCAGGCCGGAGCTGCCAATATCCGACAGGTCACGGTACAGGTCGGTAAACAGGTTGGGCTTTTCGGACAGGAAGATGGGCTGCAAGCCATTTTTCACGCCATAGCGAATCAGGGCGGCAGCTGTTCGTCCTTTGCCGATACCGGTCTGGTCGCCAACGATAATGCCTTCCTTGCGCTTCTCGATATTATAGATGGCCAAGGCCACCGCATCAATCTGTTCGCAGGATAATGCCTTTACCAATTCATCGTTCTGATAATCCAGCTTTTCGGCCACATAGTCAAACAAAGGCATAGCAATGCTTTTCTTGACTTTACGAATGGCAATGTGCATCTCATGCCCCATGGAATCCGGCACCGTGGTGTCCAGGATAAAACCTTTCTCGGCTGCCGGGATATAGGCCATGCCCAAGCCCTGAATACCCAACATTCCTTGCAGGTACTCGTGTTCGTTTTGAGCCAATTTTTGAGTGCGGATAAAGCTTTTGTTATCATTGGTTGAAAAGCCCAGTTCAATTAACCGAGAGACAATATGTTCCTGTGGTTTTCTACTGAACTTTATCGTTATGCTTTTTTTCTGGAATTTAATTTCGGACTTCATGCTGCTTTTGTTTTAGAAGTATGGCTTTAGCTCTCAACTTCACTAAGCTCAATTGTTTGTTATTTGTATTGCTTGTAGGATCTTCCAACCAAACCCTGTCCCAAAGCGCTTCGTGACTGTTGACCATGGTGCTGTGTAGCATGTTTTTTAGGGGGGCAGCGCCTTGGGGTACTGCCTTTGCGCCATCAATCAGGATTAGCCGGGTATTAAATGAAGTACCCTGGCGAGAATAGAGCTTCTTGCCATTGATGGGAATAATATCTTCCACATGGTAAAAGTGATACAGGTAGTTCAGGAAGATTCTGTTTTGTCCGGCAGATACCCGACCATGCTTATCCCATGAGGTATGGCCTCCTATGATAATGGCGGCCTTACCATCATCTTTCATGCAACGTAAGGCCTTTAAGGCCATGGCATGTTCCAGTCGCTTAATCTTAAAATTACCAAATGGCATCGGCTCTGCCAGGTTGCCGAAAGGCGGATTTGTCACCACACCGTCAAAGGCCTTGTCATAGGCTGCCGGTGGCTTTAAAGCATCCCAGGAGCTTACTTTGGCAAAGGGCTGTTCCTTAAGGTTGCTAAGCCGTACATCATCCAGCTCGTTAACGTGGGTTTGTTGATAGGGCAAAGCAACGGTCAATAGGCCGTTTCCTGCCGATGGCTCCAAATACAAAGCCTCTTCCTTGGTGCTTCGCACATAAGTGGATGCCAAAAACGAAATGGGTGCTGGCGTTGAGTATTGCTGCATCAGCACGCTCATGCTGGTGCGCATGGACAGGTTAACCTGCGATTGATAAAGGGCTACAATATCAAGGTATTTCTCATAAGTGCTCAACGAATGATTGTGCGCTACCTCTCGTGCGTTCAGGACGATTGCCAGCTCAGTGTATTCCTTCACCAAATTCTTGTTGGTGATGCCGTAGCCTTTGGCAATGCGCTCAATGGTGGTTTTAGAGTGCTTACGCCCATCCTGTAATTCCTTACGAATCCTTGATATGTAGCCTGTTTTATTCATCTATGGTTTATTGAAGCGTGATGGTCTTATCCCTTTCATCTTTGAATCTTAGCTTCAGGTTGTTTCCGGCCACATCAACCGAGAGACTTTCCACATCGGCCTCCACGAAGTTTTTCATGAAGTTGATTTGGAAGTTTAGGATTTCAGTCAGCTTCACCTCCCAATCCTCCCCGGAGAAAAGGCCGGAAGCGGCATACACTTGCAGGAACTTTTTCAGGAAGTCCGGTATGTTTTGAAGGTTGGTGTCCCAATCGGCTCCAAGCGTAGCGTTTTCTTCGATACCCGCCAGCTTATCGGCATCCGCCTGTGGGTAGCTCACCTTTTGGTTGTTGGCCTTGATGGCGGCTGCCTGCTCCGCTGAAATGGTTACCGGCTTGTTCTGCACATTGCTTTCCCAATCTGCGCCTACGGTGGCATTCTCTTCAATGCCGGCCAGCTTATGGGCATCCACCTGTGGGTAACTTACTTTTTGACTGTTGGCCTCGATAGCCGCTGCCTGTTCGGGCGAAATGGTGACGGGTTTGTTCTGCACGTTGGTTTCCCAATCGGCTCCGACGGTGGCGTTCGCCTCGATACCGGCCAGCTTATCGGCATCTACCTGTGGATAGCTCACCTTTTGGCTGTTGGTTTCAATGGCCGCTGCCTGTTCCGGTGAAATGGTTACCGGCTTATTCTGCACATTAGTGTCCCAGTCGGCTCCAACAGTAGCGTTCGCCTCGATACCGGCCAACTTATCGGCATCTGCCTGTGGGTAACTTACCTTTTGGCTGTTGGTTTCGATGGCGGCTGCCTGTTCGGGCGAAATGGTAACGGGTTTATTCTGCACATTGCTTTCCCAATCGGCTCCAAGCGTGGCGTTTTCTTCAATGCCGGCCAGCTTATGGGCATCCACCTGTGGGTAGCTTACTTTTTGACTGTTGGCCTCAATGGCGGCTGCCTGTTCGGGCGAAATGGTGACGGGCTTGTTCTGCACGTTGGTTTCCCAGTCAGCTCCCAAGGTGGCGTTGGCCTCAATACCGGCCAGTTTCTCTTCATCCGCCTGTGGGTAGCTACGCTTATTGTTGTTGGCCTCAATGGCGGCTGCCTGTTCCGCTGAAATGGTTACCGGTTTGTTCTGCACATTGGTTTCCCAGTCAGCTCCCAAGGTGGCGTTGGTCTCAATACCGGCCAGTTTCTCTTCATCCGCCTGTGGGTAACTGCGCTTATTGTTGTTAGCCTCAATATCGGCTGCCTGCTGTGACGAAATGGTTACCGGTTTGTTCTGCACATTGGTTTCCCAATCGGCTCCTACGGTGGCGTTTTCTTCAATGCCGGCCAGCTTATCGGCATCTACCTGTGGGTAGCTGCGCTTTTGGGTGTTGGCTTCAATGGCTGCCGATTGCTCCGCTGTGATGGTTACCGGCTTATTCTGCACATTGCTTTCCCAGTCGGCTCCCAATGTGGCGTTTTCCTCAATGCCGGCCAGTTTGGCTGCATCTTCCTTTGGATAGGAGTTCTTGCGTTTACCGGCTTCGATGGCCGTGGCCTGTTCGGCTGTGATGGTCGTTGGCTTATTCTCCAGCTGCTCAAAATCACCCGTCAGGTTCATGTCATTTTCCAACTGCGACAGCTTGGTTGGCACGGCTATGTCGATGTTTCCATCGGGACGGGTAACAAATCCGCCATGAATCTCCACGCCTCCGTTGGGCATATACACCGGACTCTTTTCGGAAATCAATAAATCTTCCACATTCCCGGCTATAATCATCCCACCGCTCAATGACTTCACTATGGTTTTGGGGCGGAACTCCGGTGCGGACTTGCTTCGGGCGATGTTAATGAAGGAGCCTACCGATGCCTTATCCAGGATGGCATCTTCCACATCCCGGTTCATCTTGAAGTAGGTATCCGAGAATACGATCTTGTTATAGCCCCGGTCAAAGACACAGGCCTGGTTCACTTTGGCCTCAAAGCAGCAGTCATCTATGTTGGTGGTGCTGTTCAGATAGGCAATCGCGCCATGGCCCATATCAGCATATTCAAAACGAATATCGGAGAAGTTAATGGCACTGTTGTATATCTCTATGGCCTTATCACTCTGAAAAACAACCGGCTTTACATAGGTTCCCAAGAGGCCATCCACCTTATTGCTAAGGGATTTAACATTGATTTGATAGGAGAAATCACGCAGTACCAGGAAGGTGCCCAGGTCGTTGATGTAAGTACCATCCTCAAACATGATGTCGATACTGGCTTTCTCATTGGTATGGTATTTCAAGGCCTTGGGAAGCGTATCAAACAAAAGCTGTAATTTGGAGAAGGGTGTGCCGGAGGGAATGATAATGGCTTTATGCCCCAGGTCGTACTCAAAGCCTGTTACTTCCTGGTCTTTGCTCATGTCAAATACGCCCTGAAACACTTTGTATTGGCCGTGTTCCATGCCCAGATAAGCGTAGTGGCCATCCGAAGCCCATTCGCCCTTTTTCAATAACGGTGGGGTGTTTCCCCTAAACATCTTGATTGTTCCCATATTTTTTTAGTATCAAGTATTAAGATTTGAGTATCAAGATGATTTACATGATGCTTAGTCTTGTGTCTTATATCTTGATACTTGTGTCTTTAAATCAAATCATTAAATAAGCCCTGTCAAACAGGTCGTTGCTGATGTAATTACCTCCATTTTCCACCCTGGATATGGACAGCACCAAGAGGCGAAGGGTATTTTTGGTTGGTAACAGCCTGGCTGTTTTACTCACCTTTAAATCCTTGCATACCGTGTTGATGTAAGCGGCTGTGTTGTTCTCGAATTTGGGTGCGTATTCCTCGATCAGTGCCGGCACCGTGTTCTTGCCCTTCTCAATATCGTTTTTGAGGTCTTTTATCATGGCTCGCACCCCATACACCGGTGCAATAAACATCTCAAAACGCCGGTCTTTGTTCTGCGCTTTGGGCAGCTTACCGTTCCACTTGATGTTGGTGTAAATCAGGTTGCCCGGATTATTATTGCGGATGCCCCTGGGGACAGTGGCCAGGTAGCCAGTGCCGCCATTCCAGTTTTGAAAGTTGGCCGGCAATGTATTATTGTTAGTAGTGAGTATATTGGCCGGACGTGTATCGGAACCACCCGGGGGCAATAGTCCACGTTTACGTTTGTTTCTTCTGCGAAGAAGTAATACGCCTGTTACTATTGCCCCGGTGGTTAACACCCCTCCCGAAATATATGCGATCTTCTTGTTCATAACCCCAGCTAGTTAATGTAGTAGCTTATTGCTGTTTTAATTATATCAGGCATTGCCTGTTAGAGAGGAATACCCCAGCTATCGAATTTGGGTTTGATAGTGGCAATCTCCTTATCACCAAGCTCAAAGCGCAGCCAACCAATCAGGTTGTAGTTCTGCCCCAGGAAGGCGGCACGGCCTCCCCACAGGTACATCTTCATACCAAAAGCTTTTATCACCAAAAGCATGTCATCCTTGGTCTGTATTTTATCAATGGTGCTGTAAATGGTCTGTTCATCCGTGCCAAAATCCAGCATGGCACCGTACAGCGTATTGGCATACAAAGCGGCATCGGAGGGCGTGATGGTGAGGTTCTCCCTTTGCAGCACCATGTCCTTTAAGGCGGGTGCAACCGTTGATGATGTGCCATCCGGGTTGCGCCTTAACAGCTTGCGCAGGGCGTAAAAGCCCAAACCGATGGCCAACACCGGCACGCCAATGCTGATGCCTGCACTAAGCAGGGATGCTTTATTTACCTTTTCTAAATGCACGGTATTAATGTTTTAGATGAATTTTAAGGCTTTCTTCACGATGCCGGGATTCTTAACCACCTTGGTCAACAGCCTAAGCATATCTTCCTGCTCTACCTTGTTGACGGCATGCTGTATCAGGTTGCCCACTTCCTTTACTCTTTCAGGCGTTTCAGCCTCGATGGTGATGCCTATTTTGAATGTTCTCATAATCGTCTGTTTTTGATAAGTGATGAAAATCTTATTGCACCTCTTGCTGATGGTCATCCTCAATACCTTGCATGGATTGATTCAGGAACAAGAGTGTTTTGTTGATGAGTCCGGCCTGATCTAGGCACAAGCCCACGATGTTGGCTATCTTGGCCACGTCCTCCAGCTCCCAGGTCATCAGGGCATCCGACAGGTTTTGGATGATGGCTGCTTTTTTCTTGTCCTCCGGCGACTGAGGCGCACCCACCTCGCTAATCTCCACATCGGCATCCGGTATGGTCTGTGCGGCCTCACGGCTGCTAGCCTGGAAGTCATCCACAATACCCAATGCGCCTTTCAGCTCCTCCGGTGATAAGCCCAACAGCTCTGCCGTCTTGGGACTGTTGCTCAGTAAGCGTCCGCCAATGCCGGAGATAACACCCACGGCCACACGTTTCATTAATTCGTTGGGCGCATAACCTGCCAGGCGGTTTTCCAGCTCTGATTTGTCCTTTTTCAGCTCCTTATTCTCGGTGTAGAACTGCTCTTTTTCCACCCGCAGCTCTGCATTTTCTTCACGCAGCTTTTCGCAACGTTCTTGCAGGTTGGTAAAGCGTGTCTCAAACTTAAAATCATCCAGCTGCTTCTGGTAATTGATGCGCTCCACCTCCTTGCTGTTGCCCGAGAGTGCATTGAACAGACCAAACAGGCCTTCTACCTTGGCCCTGGCTTGCTCATTTTCACCGGTAAACAAACCCAGCAATCCATCAATCTCACCCAGTCCGTTGGTGTTGCCCTGGGGTTGCAGCTGCTTCATTTCCTCTTTAACAATGGTGACTATCTCGGCCTTCTCCATGGGTTTCTGTGGCGGGTTCAACAGGCCACTCACGTTAATGGTGTAGGTATTTAGGCTACGGGCATTGGGACTTTTGCCCCCAAAAACATCCACCCGTAAGGTGCCATGTGCTTGTTTGGCTTTTTCAACGGCACTTTCTATGTCCTGGTTAAAGGTGTTGGTGCCCGATGTCCTGGAGGTTAAGGCAGTTTCCTGAGCGCCTGTCAACAGGTATATCTCGTAAGCATAAGGGTATTTTTGCTGCTCCTGCGAACGCTTAATAAATTCGTAGCAGCTTTGTATGGTATCTCTAAAGTCAAGCATCGTTTTTTAGTATCAAATAGTGAGTATTCTATAGCAAGGGCATTGCGGTGCCCATTTTTCCGCTTATCAGTCTTTCTTCTGTGGGTTTCGGTGCGGAATAATCTTTACAAACTCCAGACGGAAGGGCGTAAACGCATCCGCTTGGGTATGAATGTCGATGTAATCAGTAAATACCTGGTAACGGAACTCATCCATCAAATCATATTCTTCAGGGCTGGCGGTAAACACGTTATCGCTGCTAATCATTTCCAGCTCCTGAATAGCTGCCGGAAGGCCTTTGGTATTCAAAATCCACATGTCGTTTTTCAAATCGAGGGACATGGTGGCCTTCGTTACCTTTACCACCGTTGGTTTTAACTGGTAACTGTCAATGGTGCGCATTCCGGCCACACGGTCTTTGGCAATGGTGTGTAATAACTCACTCGTGTTCATATTCGATGTAGATTCTGATGGTTAGTGTTTGATTGCCACTGTTTTTATTGCTCTTGAAAACGGTATGGAGGTTACTGTTGACTTCCAGCGGCTCATGAAAGGGAATGACCTCTTTGCTAAGGTGCTTCACCTTACGGTTGGCCATGAGCATGTAATCACGCAGCAAAAAGCTGTTGCCGTTAACCAAGAGGCTGATGTTACCACACTCGTAAGGTTCGGGCTGTTTGTAGGCTTTCACCGTTCGCTTAAACAGTGCTTCCTTGTGCTGATAGGTAAACACCAGGGTTTGTTGGGCAATGAAATCGGAGAAATCAAGGTTGGTCATGCCCCGGCCTTTGGAATACAGGCCTGCTTCATCATAGATAAAACGGACAAAGTGCTCCCGGAACATCCGACTGATGTTGTCACGCAGCGCCATCTGTTCCTCTTCCTCCAGGCAGGCATAGACAATACCATCGCCCAATACCCGGATGATTTCCGGTAGGATGTCGCTCTCAAAGAAGGCACGGCTATCGGCTTCATTGGCACGGGTTCTGAGGTAAGAGTAGAACAAATCCGTGATGCGCTCATCGTTGAGCAGCTTGGTTATCAACACCTGCGGATAGGCCAGGCTTTCCACCACATCCATCAGCTCGGATTCTCTCTTAACGGTTGCCACAACGGCTAAACCGGTAATCAGCATACAGGAGGCCGGGAGTAAATCCTGCTCGTTGATGTGACTGTTATCCTCGGAGTGATGTGTTATTACAAAATATCGTTTCATCCTAATCAGTATCAAGTAGTAAGATGTCAGTATCAAGATGACTTACAGGATGCATCGTCTTATGTCTTGATACCTTTGTCTGAGTTTTATTTCTTAAGGACTTCGGCAAGCAGATACACCCTGACGTGGTAGCTGTCGGCAACAGCCAGGTTCTCGCTATTGTCTTTGTAGATGATGCGAACGGGGCTGTTCTTGGCCTTTTCATCCACCGGAAACGTAACGTCCTTAATGCTCATATCATCGTTGTGGTGCAGCAAGGCCACCTCGGTATCATCCGGTATAATCTCGGTATCATCAATCCATACCCTTAGCGTTGCGCCCGGTAAGGCTTGCTGGTTCGACAGCCTTAGGAAAATGCCCTTGATACGGTCGTGCTCCGTCTTGGTGTTGCCATTGAACTCGTAGGTCTGACCTTTGCTGACTTCAAACTTTACCACTTGTAGTTTCTTAATATGCTCTTGAGCTTCCATTTTTTTGTTTTGTGTAGTGAGAGTTAAGATGTGAGACTGTATAATGAGCAGTGAGTGATGAAAGATGAGTAGTGAGCGATGGGCATCCATCCACTCACCACTCTGTACTCACTACGCTATTAGGCTTTCTCTGTGATGGTGCCCATCAGTGTTACCTTAACAGCCGGGTTAAACACCTTGTCGCCATTGTTGATGGCCTTTGGCATGTTCAGCTTTGGCGTGATGTCCATGGATGGCTTCAACCACTTGGGATTGGCCAGCTTGTACTGGAACTTACGCTTGGTGCTGTCGGTATCGTCGAACACGGCACAGGATATTTCAGGGATAATCACCTTGGTGCCCAGGGTCATCTCAAAGGTACCGTTCAGGATTTGAGGCGGTAAGGCAAACTGACCGAAGGCAAAATCTGCCGGGTCGTTATCCTCCTCGGATGAACCATGGGCATACTCAAGCACCACATCGGTTAAAAGCAGGTATTTACCGCTATCCAACTGGGCACGGTTCAGGTTGGTACGTCCCGACTTCTTATCGTCTGATGCTTCCATCAAATCAATATCGGACTTGTCCTTGATGCTCTTCACCGTGTAGATGGCCGCATCAACGGTTTGCATACGGGCATCTTTCAATGCTTTCTGAACCTCCGCCGGTAACTGCTGTCTGCGCAGCTCAAACTGACCTTTGGAGGTCAGGTCTTTCGTTAACCCGGTTTTTACCGCCACGCTTTTTGCCCCGGCATTGTACGAGCGGCGAACCGCACGCTTACGGCTGCTGGCACGCTTTACCCGGCGTGTTCTGCGTCGGCTTTTTCGGCGTGAACGACCTAAATCACCGATGCCTTCCACCGCATCGTCATGGTCTTCTTCTTTTTCCAGGGCATCTTCCTCCTTGTTAAGGATGGCTTCTTCCAAACCTTCAATCTCTTCCATTGAAGGGTACAAATCATTTTGCTCGCTTATTTCTGCCATGATTTTTCTCTTTTTGCGTTATTAAATATTTGAATTGTTGTTTGTGGTTACTTAGTGGGATGGATTAGGATTCCATCATATCCCCCGAAAAAATGTCGTAATCCATGCTGTCCGGGTCAAGGTTGGTGATCTTACCCACCTCATCATCATCCGCACCAATCGGCTCATCCGACATGGCATAGTCGCTGGCTGCATTTCCCATGGGGTCATCGCTCATGCTGTAATCTTCGGCTGCGCCCGATACAGAAGCCTGGATTTCCCGTTCGATGTCGATGTCGGCTGCCGGAAGCACCTGGGTAATTGGATTCAAGGCCTGGAGTCCGTTTACTTCCTCGTAATCAACGTCTTCAATATCGCCATCGCCTAACAAGCCCGATAGGCCCTGTAAGATGGTTTTGCCGGTGGCTTTCTTAATGGTGGCTTCAACACCTGCGCCGGCCATCCCATACAAGCCCATTTTGATGTATTCATTCCGGGTGAACTGCTGGCCTACCAGGCCACCCATGGTGATGGCCGCCGGAACGATGTAGCCTTTCAGGTCGGTACCCAAAAGACCGCTGACGGTGGGGCTTTTTTGAAGTTTGTTCAATGCATACTTACCAATCGCAAACCCCGCTACGGCAGCTATGGGTTTGCCAATGTTATTGGTAGCTTTCATAAAGTCAATCTTGGTGCCCGTTGATCTGGAACGGGGCTGTGAAGATGTTTTTCTTACTGCCATCTGTTTAAAATTTAATTATTGAAATGCTTATTCTTATTGAAGCACGATGCTTCCCAGTGATTGCTTTTTAGTCTTTTTGCCTGTGGAGGCTTTGGGCTTATCATCCTGGCGAAACAGAAAATAGGCTCCGGTACCAATCAAGGCGGCCACACCAAGGCCAATGCCCACCTTGGCGCCTTTACTCATGCCTTTTTTAGTTGGCGAAAGAGTTTGAGAAACGCTCACAGGGAGATTGGTAGCTGCATCAGTACCCGACTTTTGGATGACCGGCTGAACGCTGGTAGATGACGGAAGCTCCTGTTCATCTGGAACGTAGCTTTCCGGATGGGGCGTGAATTGCTGCTCATACTGCCGCGCTCTTTCCTGCAAGGCCTGGCTGACTGCTTTGCCCTGGGCGGTCAGTTTAGCCACTTTCCTGACGACTGCTTTTCCCTTGACTTTTTTGAAGATATTCGTAACAGGTTTCAGCCAGTTTTTGATTTTGGCCAGCACACCCGATGCGGCACCCACTGATGCTGCTGTGGCCGCTGCTCCCAACTGCCCTAGTTCTGCCAGTCCGCCCATGGATGCCAAGCCTTTTAAATCGGCCAGCAAGCCATCCATGCCTTTTAAGGAGAAGTCCTTACTCTTTTGTCTGGCGCCCTTTAGAATGGCTTTTCTCAGGTTCTTTTCTTTGCCCTGCAAGCCTTTAAAGAGCTTACGAACCCGGTTGTGGCGTTTCTTTAAGTCTTTTAGCTTTCCGGCATCAATACTGTATTTAGCTGCTAAGGCATCGGGCAGATAAGCATATTGCAACTTCTTGGCTATGCCAAACATATTTAATCGCAGGGCGGCCAACAGGCCGTTACGAACGGCGATGGAAAGCGGATTAAAACGCACGATGGCCTTGGCCACTTTCTTGGCCGCCTTGCCCACGGCCTTAGCGCCTTTTTTGATGCCTTTGCCTATCTTTTTACCGATTCGCTTTAGGGATTTAAAGAAACCCCCCAGACCTCTTTGTCCTTCCAGTCCATCAATTTCTGCATCCAAATCATCCAGCTCCGCAAGGCCTTCCATGGCATCGGCATCATACTTAATCAGACCGTTGGCTGAAAGTTTATCCTCAATTTCAGCCAGTTTCGCTAGTACCTTTTCCCTTTGGGGCGTGTGCCAGAACTTTATAGCCTGGTCAATCATGCTGATGAACTGATCCGGGTTCTGGATGTGTGCCATCTTATTTTTATTCGCCTTATTCCGAAGCAGGAAATCACGGGTGCGAACCAGATAGCGGTAAGTGGCCTCTTCGGCACTGCCCAAGCCATTGACGGCATCCTCAAAATCAAGGCCTGAAACAATGGCCATTAACTCCATGTCTTCCTTATGGGCGGTGGTTCCACCTGCCAGGTCTAAACCGGACAAGGCATAAATGGGTAAGCCCAATGAGGTGGTACCCAATACGCCATCAATGCCTTGGATAGCACTGACCATTTGCAGGGGTGACATATTAAAATCTGACCGTTCAAAGCTGTAAGGCTTCTGGTAATCAAACTTAGAAAGTACCGGGTCGATGATGATCTCGTCCTCGCTATCGCCCATGGCCGGCACAAACACATAGATGTGCTGAAAGTTGGGGCGGCCATCGTACTTGGTGATGCGCAGCTTAAAGGGAATGCCCAGGCATTTAAGGATGGAACCCACAAAAATGCTGTAATCATCACAGTCAATGCCTGCTGAGGCCATGCCTAGTTGTTTGAACTTGATTTGCCCATCGAGCCAGGAACGTGCTGGGGTACGAAGCTGTTCGGTACCGTCTTCGTCCTTATGATATTGCAGGTAATGATAGGCGAAGTTGAAAATATTACGACAGGTATCTTTTACTTCGGCAGGTTCAGTAGCCTCACCAACTTTTAACATCTGCGCCAGGTCTTCCACTTCCCGGTAGTGTTCTGCAATCAGGTCGATGCAGCTTTCAACGGTTTCCAGCACGTTGCCGTTCTTTACAAATACATCTTTGCCGGATGCTCTTTTTATCAGGTGGTTGTATTGACGGCCATCCTGTGTGTTTCGTGGGCCGGATACAATGCCCAAAGCGCTCAATGCTAATCCGTTCATATTAGTAGTGCTTTTAATTGATAAAGGAGACTGAACCGGCAGGCTGAACGCCTGCCTAGACACACTGCTGCCTGTTTCAAAACCGGCTGTGCCGCTTGTTAAATTTTGTGTGGTGGTGATGCTTTCGCCATTGAGGCTGAGCGAAAGCGTAAAGCTCAAATCGGCTTTTAATTGTGCGGTGTTTTGGAGCATGGCCAATGACAAGCCTTTTCCCAGTAGATTCAGGTAAGGCACCTGAAAGGTGATTTCAGGCTCGTATGTTGAGCCAGCGCCAATGGTTAGACCTTTGATGTGGGGCGTGGAATAAGCGATTGCCGAACCTTTGTAGTTGGCAATAACCTGGTTGACCGCTAAGGTGATGGGTGCGTTGGTGGGGTTGTAGCAACGAAGTTTGACCGCAAACTGAACTTCCTGTAAATTCAGCTTGTGGATGCGGAAACCTAAAAGAGCAAAATTCATTTTTGCCCCGGCAAGAAGCTTTTTGCCTTTTTTAATCAGGTAGAAACCACCACCAACGGCTGCAACTGCTGCTAATGTGCCTAATATTTTCTTTGTGCCTGCTTCCATAACAGTAGCAAACATAGAGGAGGCTTATGGTGGGGAGTTGGTTGTATTTGGTTAGGGTTTGTCGCGATTGGTTGGATTTGGTTATTTTTTGCGAAGGGTACAAAAAAAGTCGGCAGTGTGCCGACTTTCTTTATTATAAATAAAACCGAAAGGATTTTGACATTACAAATTAATCCATTAAACGTTTATTTCGTAGCCCATTCATTTTGATTCATTGCAATAACTTCCTTACTACATTTAAAATTATAAATGCTACTTTCACTAGATAAAGAAACATCCATGTCAGTTATTCTATTTAGGATACTTTGATTTTGTTCTTTTTGATTTTTATCTCCTCCAAACACATCAATAAATCCGCAATATTCATGTAATTTTTTAAAATTAGCATGCAACTCTTTACTATTTTCATAGGGCTTATTTTTTTGCGAAATCGCAATATTACCTCCATCACTAAAAATACCCGGGATAGCACAATTTTCGACTTTTACATAGTGATTATTCAAACCATAATCGATCTCTTGTCCAGCTTCCTTGCTTAACTGACGTGCAATAACAGGAAATGGCTTCTGTGTAATCCTATTACCTAAAAGTATACTATTGCTAATCTTCATTTTCCCATCACAAAATACTCCTCCTGCTTTATGATCAGCAAAATTATTCACACATGTTAAATTACTAATCTTAACATCTTTGGCTGAATTAATAAATACACCTCCTCCGCTAATAGCAGAAGTGCAATTTGCAACGATACAATCATGTAACGTGGAGTTAGCTGACATATTCACTCCTGCTCCATTACTTCTCGAATAGCAGTTTACTATCTTACTACCAACTATTTTCCCATTCTGAATATAAACACCTCCTCCTTGATCTGCATGACTTGAAAGTATGTAGGAATTCTTCATCTCACCGCATAAATAAACGGATCCACCATAAGCTTGGTTATTTTCATTTATATCCTTTGCGAAACATAAATTAAAGAAATTATGATCTAGTATTACACTATTTCCAGACCATACACCTCCTCCTTGTGAATTATATCCATATGCCGAACAACCTTCAAAGACATTATCTTTAACAATAATAGGACAATTACTATATAAGCCACCTTGTGCATATAAACCACCTCCATTATTAACACATCGATTACTCTTTACTGTGCTGACTGAGCAGTATGCGAATTTATTATTTTGTATCAGAACACTACCATCTAACTTATTAGTCCCGTTATCTAAATTAAAACATATCCCACCCCCTACTGAAGGTTTATTTGATTTCCAAGCTTGGCATTTCCAGAAGCGATTATTCATGATATGCACCTTATAGGAACCTGCATCATTGTCAAATTCATGCTTACAAAATATATTTAAGCCACCTCCTGAAGACAAAGAACTACAAAAATCAAAAAAGTTATCTTCAATAGTTAAATTACTATAACATTTTTGCAATGATGAAAAAGCTCCTCCATCCTTAGCCATGCAATCATGAAAATAATTGTGCTTTATAATAATATTTTTATTAGAGTTATTTCCCAAAAATATTGCACCTCCCTGATTAACAGCAAAGCATCTACTTATTGTGCAATAATATAATTGTAAGTTATTATTTCCACAAATAGCACCTCCATTTTGATTATCCCCATCTGCAACGCTATTTTCGAGTACTAAACCATCCAAATATATATCTACACTTATTTTTTCTTCGCTACTAAAAAGATTATTAGCATTATCCTCTGTATTGCACAAACTCCATGGGTGACTTGAAGAATTTACATCTTCCCAAAACTTACGATCAAACTTTGAAAAATCATCATCTTGGTTGATATCACCAGATATTATTGTGACATTTTTAATCTTTTTGAGTCCACTTTCATGTATATAAAACTCTCGTTCATCACTAGATTGTTCAAAACCTTTAAAGCCCCCGATGATAAATATATTTTTTGTCAACTTATACCCGTTAATACTACTTGGACTATAGGTTCCATTGGCAATAAAAATAGAATCACCATCTTGAGCAACATTAATTGCATTTTGAATGTCATCATAAGCATTTGACCAACTACTACCATCCTTAGTGCCTCCACCATCCTGTTTTACGTAGATTATATTACCATGATTACTGCAACTAATGAAAAATAAAACTAATACTGCATTTGCAAAAAAATTAAAATAACATTTCATATCTATATGTTTTGGTTAAAAATATATGTTCCAGAAGTTATTTCTAAGCCAGAATTTGCTGTCTATAAACTTCCACAAATTTTATTTAACAAGGGTATTTGGTTTTTATAAAAATACAGCGTACTTCAAATATACTTTTAAAAGATTTTTTAACGATAAACTGTCTTCTTCTTTGAGATGACACACGATAGTAATAATCCAATTGGTTTTAACCTGGTATATTCAAAAAAGGAAAAAGCATAATCTGCTTTTGTTTTAGGATCGAGCCAAAATGAGAGGCGTTTTTCTTATTGTTTGTCAGAATCGTAATAACGACTCCTTCCAATACCAAAAATCTTACTCATCATCTCAACCAAAATTCTTTCTGTTTCCTTTTTATGAATTTTAGATGTCGCCCCTTTAAAAATTACTATTTGCAAACTTACTTTTCATAAGACATAGATACAATCTACGCCAAGCCCCAACACTACTCGAGCTCGATAAGGAAATTTGCTGGTTTTACTTTATTAATCCCAACAACCTATTCAACCACAAAAAAACATTTAGTTTTCAGAAAATATTTTGGATATATTGGTTTTGTCATATCAATTTCTGAAAAAATGGACAAGCCTGAATTATTAAAAATAATACTGATCAGCTCCGAACAATAAATATTCTTATCATCGAAATTATCAAAGTCATAATCAAATGGTACTTGACTATTTTTGTACGTCTCGAATTCCGATTTAAGTTTAATATAAGATTCATCAGATAGTGCATTACATCTAATAACAGTACATTCACTTACATTACTTAAATCAATAAATGTTTGTAAGTCATCGTATCTAATCCCGTTGATCTTTGATCCATCCGGCGTTGCATGTAAAACATACAATTGCTCATTGTCTTTCATTAAAATGCCAACATGTGAATAGTCATCTATTGAGAAATTAAGTAATCTAATTAGCTTACTTTGCGCAGACTGTCCTTTTGAGATAATTAGGTCGAAATCCTCAATTTTGTTTATATCTATTTCATTAACATTTATTTTCTCACTTCTGCCTGTAAAATAAAATAGAATACTGAGTAAAAAACAAAACCCGAATAGTTTAACTTGCCTTCTTTGCTTCATTCTTTTCAATGGAGTAACCAATAAATCCCCCAACAATTGCAAAAACTACAACACTTATAAAAACATTAACAATTAAATCGCCGTTCTGGAAAATCTTATCAAAATTTTGCAAATAACCTCCAATTCCACCGACTTTAGCTCTGACTATTTCTGGTTGAAAATAGTAGCTTAAGGGAATTCCTAGAATAGCCCCATAAATTGCATAAATTACCTTTTTCGTTACATCAGTATTTATAGCAGCCATAATAAAGTATACCGGAATGACAAACGGAATCACTATCCCTACAATTACAAATACTATTCTCAAAGTCAAAGGATTGACATTACGTCGTGATGCTAATTGACTAAATACACCTAATAATACTTTCTTATTAGTACTCATTCTTTTATTTTTTAATTTTTCCTACTCTTAAGGTTTTTCAGATTCACCCCGTTTTTTAAGTGGTTCCTGGACTCCACTCTGAGTAATATAAGTAATAACCATAGCTTGGATGAAGGCCTTGATTATTTTTACTTTTATTGTTAAAATAGAATTATTGTATCTTTTTGTCAAAAGTAATAAATTCAACAATCAGATTGGTAATTTCCAAGCTTAATTTAATAACATTTCATTTTCCAACATCTCTAAGGCACATCTATATAGAACTCAATAGCATATATGGATGAGTTCAAATCTCACCTCGTCCAAACCTTGGTTGAAAAAGCTGCGAGAAACATCAAGCTTTTAGAAGGCCTGGCCATTATAGCCTTGGAACTATTATCAGCTTTTTTCAGGTTAATCCCGAAGAAGTAGTCCTAATAGTTCGTTTGGATAAATACCAACATAGTGTAAATTTGGCCTTAATTACAGAATTCCGCTTATGGAGTTAATATAAAGCCAGTGTGGAGTTAGTTGTATTTGGCTATGTTTTGCACAGCCCGAATAGGTTGGTTTTGGTTATTTTTTTGCGGAGGGTACAAAAAGTCGGTAGTGTGCCGACTTTCCTATTTGACTAGTTTCTATAATGTTAGGAATCCTATGATTTTAAATCTTCAAAATCGTCATTAAATGCTAATGGATACTTGTCTTTAGGTAACAGTATTTTATGCTTCATAAATTCGGAGATATTAATAGTGGTATCTTTGAAATTTGTATTAAGTTCATTAATAATCTCCTGCCATGTTTGCTCTCCGTATGTTAGATGCTGAGTTTCGCCCTGGTCATCGAGATGTACGACTGCTGTTCCTCCGATTAAAGTATGAAGGTCAAAAACCTCTTTGCGATATTCATGGAGAGAATCTAAGTTGCCTTCTAAATATCCATCCGGTTCCATAAAGTTCCTGCAAAAATACCACCAACGACTATTATAGTTACTATGCCAATTATGAAATGTATCGTTATCAATAGTTCCATAATCAATTTCGTTCTGAATATCGCGAAATTCATAGCCAACGCCTTTTTTTGCAAATTCAAATTCAGAAGCTATCGAACTACCATTTGAAAAACAGGGAAGCTTTATGTAATTATCGCCATGCTTTTTGAGTATTTCATGCACCTGATAGAACTCATCACTAAGCCAAATAGTTTTTTTTGAGTTGGGATAAGGGATAGTTCCTAAGATTACATTCTCGTAAGAAGGTTCGAATTCATTGCCATCAATATCAACCCAAAATTGTTGATAATACCCATAATCAACATTGGCTTTAAACCTTTTTGAAAGGTCTATAGCCAATGATTTTACATTTCGTATATCCAACTTATGATTTCCTATTGTACTAACATCATGTCCCATAAACAAAACAGATTATTCAAGGGTTGAGCCATCGGCAAATAGAATTTTTTCAGGCTTCCAAACCAACTTAATTTGCTTCAAGTTTTTTGATTTTAACAATTGGTCTTCATTCATAAACTGATTGTAATCGGTAGTAGCACTATAATTTTTGATTGAACTTGCAGCCACCCCATCATCATAAGTTAGATTTAAAGATTTGATTTCTTTATCAAACAAGTCGGTAAACATTATCTGACCTGTAAATGCAGTTATTTCTTTATCTGTTTTATTCTCAAATGCGAACTTGTAAGTAATATATTCCTGATAGTCATATTCAGCATATCCTTTATCAAAGATAGTTACGGTTAAAGCATTTTTCAATCGTGCTATCCTGGCTTCTTCTTCCTTTTTAGCCTTTTCCGCTAATTCTCTCTGAATACGTTCTTCCTCTTCTTGTTTTTGCTTTGCTACTTTGGCTTCTGCCAATATCTCATTATAACTTTTACCATCAATACTTTCGTTGAGTAACTTAGCTCTTACAAAATACATTGCTAATAGGTTCATTTCGGTGCTATCAAGAGCGTTTGCTTCACGGATTGCTTTGAGGTCGCTTTCTAAAGTTGCATCACTATATGTATTATTCATTGGAGAAGAACATGATGCCAAAATAACGATTGCCAATAGGTAAAAAAGTTTCTTCATTTTGTCTATTTTTTAAAAGTTTTAAAACAAAGAAACCATAAGAGTTTGTCAACTAGCGTCAATATTCTATTTAAAGCTGTTTTTTTCCATTTTTTCATTCAAATAGTCCTTAAAGGATTGCGGATATACCACCTCAATTTCATCTGGTAGTCCTAAAACAAATCTACCTACACCTAAATAATTACCAACCTCGGTAGTAAGCAAGTAATTATCATCCCCTTCCTTTTTGATATACTTTTCACTCAATGGAAATTCTTCAATAAGAAGGTTATAAGCCAACATTGAAAGCCTTAATTGTATCGCAGTTGGCTCATAGCTTTGCATTCTGAAAATATCGGTAATGCCTTTATGATGTTGCGGTTTGTAGTGCCAACATTCATTTGTGACAACAACTTCTTTAATCCTGGCCGTTTTAAATATCTTGTTACTTTGGTCGTCTGTATCATAACACCAAATCCCCAAGTAGTTTACGGTAAAATCAATGGGTTCAACCAACCTATCACGAATATCTTTACCATGCCCGGATTTATACTCCTTTAAAACAACTTGCTTTTGTTGCTTAATGGCTTGTATCAGGTTAAAAATATTATCGGTTTCCTCTTTTTTAGAAATGGCATAAATTACACGGTCAAAATCATAGAGGCTGTATAGCTTTCTTGCTAATTTGTCTTTTAATTCTGAACCATCTTCAATAGAATGTATAGCTTTTCCCAAAATAAAAGCCTCTTCTTCGGTGAAGTGTAGTAATTGACTAATATCCTGTGAAGTGGATTCTTCCTTATCAATTTTGAAGTAGCCGTTATTGTTCTCAATTACAAACCCTACTTGTTTGAATGTGTCAAAGTAGCGATAGACAGTCCTTGAGGAAACATCAAAACGGTCTGAAATTTCCTGAATGGTTCTGCCATACTTACAATCAAGTATAAGCAGAATCTCTAACATCTTTTGAAACTTTGCCTGGTCTGCCATTATTAATCAAGTCTTTTATTCTGAATGCCAACATCTTCAATTTGGCATCCTTCAATAATTGATTCTAAAAGATAATCTTCGCCATCTATATCCGAATCTAGCTCGTCTAAAAACGTTATATCGTAAGAAAACCCAAGGTCTTTATTACTCCGGTAGCTATAGTCCTTATATAGGACAGATACATACATTATTTTACCGTTGAAATAAAATATAACCTGATAGATTCCAGACCTTTCTACTTCATTTAAGAAGGTAGTTCTGTTGGTTGAATTGATATAATGCTTGCTTGGCCTGTCATTTTCTAATAAAAAAGGAAGTTTTGCTACAAATTTTCCGTATAATTCTCCTGATGCTGGAATACGTTCATTTTTTAAAATAGTACTCTTTAATTGTTCTATGGTAGAATTAATAGCCCCCCGAATAATACGCAAGTCTCGCTTTGTTAACACCTTTTTTACTTCCATATTATCGTTCACTAATTCCAAAACTCAGCCAGCATCTCAGCCTGGCTTAATACTGTTTCTGTTGCCAATTTTTGTAAATCCGGTGGGTAACCATATTGGCGAAGTGTTCGCTTAACGATTACTTTCAGCTTCTTTTTAACCGATTCCTTCACCGTCCAGTCGATGGTGGCATTGGCTTTAACACGTTCAACAAGTACCCTTGCAAGTTTAAGCAGCACTTCATCACCAAGCATATCTTTGGCACTTTCATTTGAAGATACAGCATCGTAGAAAGCAAGCTCATCTTTTGATAAACCCATTTTTTCACCACGCTTATCGGCTTCTTTTATTTCCTTGGCCAGGTCAATCATTTCCTGAATGATTTCGGCAGCGGTGATTAAGTTATTCTGATAGCGCTTAATGGATGATTCTAACATCTCCATTAGGGTACGGCTCTGTACAATATTGTGTTTGGCTCTTACTTTAATCTCATCGTTGAGTAGTTTTTTGAGGACTTCCAAAGCAAGGTTTTTATGCTTCATGTCTTTCATTTCCTCAAGAAAATCATCATCCAATACAGATAATTCCGGTTTTTTAATTCCTGCTGCATCAAAAATATCTACTACTTGTTCCGAAACTATGGCTTCATCAATGACTTGTTTAATTGCGGTTTCAATTTCGTAATCGGTTTTACCACCTGAAACTTCACCCATATCTAGCTTTTGGATTCTGGCTTTGACTGCTTGAAAGAATGCAATTTCGTCTTTGGCATCCATAGCTTCATCGTGAGGCAAAGCAATAGCAAAGGCTTTTGAGAGAGCAGTTACTTCTCTTACATATCTGTTTTTACCATCATCCAAACTAAGCACATGCTCAACCGCAGAAATTATAATCTCCAACTTCTCTTTTATTGGAGCATCGAAATAATTCTCATAAGCAAAACCATCACCATAAGGTACTTTAGGTTCTGCTGCCATTGCGTAATCAGCATGTTGTACGCTAGGATTTTCTGAAAACATTTGAGAAACAACTTCCAGCTTTTCCAACATTAACTGAACTGCCTTTTCCTGTGCTTCTGCCGGGTCGCCTTTTCCACCGCTATCAGAATAAAAGGATAATGCCTTTTTTAAATCAGAGGCAATACCAAAATAATCAACCACCAAGCCGCCCGGCTTATCTTTATATACCCGGTTAACCCTTGCTATTGCTTGCATCAGGTTATGACCTTTCATTGGTTTGTCTATATACAAAGTGTGCATACTAGGTGCATCAAATCCAGTCAACCACATATCCCGAACAATTACCAATTTCATCGGGTCGGTGGTATCTTTCATTCGGTCGGCTAATGCTCTTCGTTGGTCTTTTGATGTATGATGTTTCATTAGCTCTGGACCATCGGATGAAGAAGCAGTCATCACTACTTTTAGCACTCCTTTATCCAATTCATCATCATGCCAATGGGGACGTATTTTAATGATTTCCTTACACAAGTCAGCAGCTATTTGTCGGCTCATGGTAACAATCATTGCTTTACCTTCGATACCGCTATTGGTGCGTTCCTCATAGTGAAAAACAATATCTTCTGCTACCTTCTTTAATCTTGTCTCACTACCAATAATTGCTTCAACCTTAGTCCACTTGGCTTTTGCCTTTTGGGTTTCCGTTAATTCATCCTGCGCCAATTCTTCATCAAGCTCCTCGATAAGCTGTTTTCCCTCTTCTGAAAGATTGATTTTCACCAAACGGCTTTCGTAATAAATAGGAACGGTAGCACCATCTTCAACGGCTTGTGCTATATCGTAAATATCAACATAGTTACCAAAAACGGCAGGGGTATTTGCATCGGTAGATTCAACAGGCGTTCCTGTAAATCCTAAATAGGTTGCATTGGGCAAAGCATCACGCATATACTTGGCAAAACCATAAACCAAACGCTGACCAATTACATTACCATTATCGTCTTTTACATCAATAGTTTTTGGTTTAAAACCATATTGTGTACGGTGGGCTTCGTCAGCCACCACTACAATATTAGTACGGTCAGAAAGTTGCTCGTACACATTAGATCCATCTTCGGGTTGGAATTTTTGTATGGTAGCAAATACAATTCCTCCGGAGGCTACTTTTAGCAACTCTTTTAAATGCTCCCTGCTTTCTGCCTGGATTGGAACTTGACGCAACAATTGCTTCGATGAACCAAAAGTATCAAACAATTGGTCGTCTAAATCATTACGGTCGGTAATTACTAGAATGGTTGGATTATTAAGCTGTAAAACCAACTTACCACTAAAAAACACCATTGAGAGCGACTTACCACTGCCTTGGGTATGCCAAACTACACCACCTTTTCTGTCACCATTGTCAGCTGACGCTTTCTTTACGGATTCAATAGCTTTGTTAACTGCATAGTATTGATGATAGGCAGCTACCTTTTTTATTGTCTTAATAGTAGCAATTCCTTTTGCATCAATATGTTTGTCTTCTTCAAAAACAATAAAGTGGCGTATGTAATCTAATAATGTATCAGGATTGGTTAAACCTTTTATTAGTACTTCTAACTGGCTTGTTAGGGTAGATGCTTCCTGAATACCATCACTTGTTTTCCATGCTAAATAACGGGAATAACCAGCCGATAATGAACCTGCTTTTGCATCTGCACCGTCTGATAGTACACAAAAAGTATTGAATGTAAACAGGCTTGGTATAGTGTCTTTATAGGTTTGAATCTGCTTAAATGCTGAATGCAAAGTTGCATTTTCATCAACAGCATTTTTTAATTCAAATATGACCAGGGGCAAACCATTCACAAACAGAATCAGGTCAGGACGTTTGTTATTGTTATTCTCAATGATGGTAAACTGATTAACCACCAAGAAATCGTTTTGCTTTGGAAACCTAAAATTGACCAACTGAACCCGGTCGCCACGCTGAATACCATCTTTACGATATTCCACAGGAACTCCTTCTGTTAATAGCTCATGGAAGCTCTGATTATTAACCATGAGTTCCGGAGAAGCTATCCGCTCAATAGCTTTTACGGCTTCCTGTTGTGCCTCGTAAGGGATGTTCGGGTTATTTCGGGCAATGGCTTCCTGTAAACGACCTTTTAATATGACATCGCTAAAAGAGTTTCGTTCCGGTTCTTCACCATCAGGTGCAATAACAGCACCATGCATATAGTTCCAACCAAGGTTCTCCAATTCCTCAATGGCCCAAAGTTCTATATCGTTTTCAGTTATTTTGGTCATGGTTTATTTATATGTTAGGAAGCTTTACTCCTGATTCCTTTTGAAACCTAATAGCTAATTTTTTTAAACTTTCTTTTGCGCTTTCTTCATTAATGAAGTCACATAGATCAAATGCCTTTATTAAAGCAATGCCACCTTTATATTCCAGGGAGTTATAATTGTTCGATTTACTTGGAATATCTTTATCGTCGAAAAATTCATCATAATCTGCAGAGTCAAGATGCTTATTGCAGAGTAAGAAATGTATTCGAGATTTCGACTTCTCAACTGATTCAAAAGCAGATAACTCATCTAGTGACTTATCTGTTTTATATGGGCCAGAATCACTTTGTAAGAAGATCAAAAGACTAACAGTTTTTCGTCCCACCTTACGTGGTTTCATTTGAATCTTATAAATATATAAAGGCAAGAAATCCCAAGCAGATCTATTAAGATTTTTTTTGTCATGATTTATGGATTTCGTCTCATGAGGATCTCCATTTTCATATTCGAAATGTAACTCAGAACATATTAACTGAACAATATCCAATACTCTTCTCTGATAATGGTATAGCAATCTGTATGCCTTGCGTACATTTAAAAATACCTCATCTACATCTTTTTGTACAGTAGTCATTTTAATAAGTATTTAGTTAAAATTAGGCAATCCGTAAATAAGAATATTATTGGGGCATTCTATTTTTAGGTCTTCATATGGTATAGATTCAAACCATTGACCTGTAAAATAGCCATGCACATCAAATGCAATTATCAAATCATTTAATATATTTTTAATAGCAACATCCTGCGCTAACAGTTCTTTTGTTTCTAGTTCTTTTAGCTCAGTTTGGATTGCTTTTAAAAGTCTAGCCCAAGTACATTTTATGATATGAACATTTCCCAGCTTTTCCGATTTATCCGATTTTAATCCATCCAATGCAATTAAATATAGCTTTTTATCACCATATTCATTACGATATGCTGTAATTTGATTTTGCCATTGTTCTTCTGTTTGCTTATTGTCATTGCCTCTTTTGGCTTCAATAAGTAAATCGAATTTTTTCAACTGGATATGAATATCAGGCTCGATGTACTTTGTATTTGTTGTTTCTTCTGCATTCCACTTTGGCCAGAATTCCGTTTTTACTATCCCACCACAATCACTATCTAAAATTTTGTCATAGCATGATTCTGATAAAATCTGCATCAACAAATCAACAGGGAGATAAAACAGCCTTCCAAAGATAGAGGCTGTTAATGAATCTTCAGACTTCCTAAACAAGTCTTTCCAGTCTATATCAGCACCTTTAAAATTCTGGCTGGCTTTTCCATTATTTATTGCTATTATCATTTTGAATCAGATTGATTAAACTCTATATTGTTTTCAGTTATTTTGGTCATATTAATTTAATTTTATGCAACTTTTTGCCTTATATTTGTATCAAATATGATCGATAATAGTATTTAAAATATCTCACCAACCATCCGTAAGGTATTAGCGTTGAAAGAGAAACGAAGCCGTTGAGTTTACTTAGCGGCTTCTGCTTTTTTATAGCTCTCATATTCTCTTAGCTTTTTCTGCATACTCCACTCGCCTTTGATTAAATAAGCTGTCCAGGGTAGGATATAATCACCTCAGATTTTACTTTACTCTTCCTCACTAATGCATATGTCGCTTAATTTAACTTCACTAAGGCAGCTAAACAACAACGACCTGAACTCATCTAA
The DNA here is from genome assembly GCF_050589825.1 of Carboxylicivirga longa. Classification (NCBI taxonomy): domain Bacteria; kingdom Pseudomonadati; phylum Bacteroidota; class Bacteroidia; order Marinilabiliales; family Marinilabiliaceae; genus Carboxylicivirga; species Carboxylicivirga longa. The sequence continues at coordinate 39,482 of NZ_JBNGOZ010000015.1, forward strand.
ATCGCCTTCTTGTTCTGAATAGCCTTCAATCTCGTATCGGAAATTAAAGCGTTGGTAGTGGTCTGAACCCCAATCGCCATGCTCTGAGATATAGTCGGACAACTCAATTTTATAGCTTGTGTAAATTACCGAAAAGCTTGTGTCATCCACCTGAAAACTAATACAGGTATCTTTCTCCGGTGGGTTAGGGTGACTGTTTAAGCAAGTAATTGCTTCGTCAATTTTGTTATAAGAAACACTATCCGATGAATCACTTGTTACCTCTTCACCTTTCTGCTTTTGTAAAAGTTTAGAAGCTTTATTCTTTAAACTAACATAGCTATCTGCTTTTTCTTTTAACTGGTAAAAGAAGTCACTTAGTAAGTTGAACACCTCGTTGGGTACATGCTCAAAAGTTTCAACTTCTTCGTCTGCCGATAAGTTATTATCTATTTCGTTCATGTTCGATATTATCTGTCTGGTTGTGAGAGAGTATTTATTCTAATACATTTTCATCACCCACGTAATTTTTAACTCCTATAATTTTATCTATTTGCTTTTCAAACCTCAGCAATGCTTTAGGCCACTCATCCGGTTCTTGCAAATAATGCTCTATTTTACGCTTTGTACCATCCATCATTTCAATGGTGGTAATGCAGAAAGGCATATCGGTACACCAAACCATCCCTTCTTCTTTTTTGAGGTTGAAGTAGTCACTCTTTAACAGAGCTTTTGATAGTTTATCAATTGACTTGCTATCGAGCTTCCAAATATGCCTTCCTGTTTTTTTAACCCAATCTTTGCCTGTGTATGTTACCCGACCTGAGTAATGGATACTAACCAAATAAACCAGACACGTACCATAACACATGGTGCGCTCTAATTTTATCGTTTTAAATTGTTGGTTCATATCCATAGTTCTTTTTTATGCTTTTACTTTTAATTCCCCACTCATTAACTTTGGCAACAAAGTGTCTCGTAATTGGGTAAGAGTTTGAATTTCATTACTGCAATTATTGCATTTTTCATAAATCGGTTTTATAACTGCATTCCATTTTTCAATAAATTCGTCATTCGGTATGTTAAACAATAAGTTTCCAAGCACGCCTAAACTTACATTTGCCTGAACTCCTTGAACTATACTTGCATTTATCTCATTCTGTACACTTTGAGATTTAAACCATTGATGAATTAACTCAAGGTGTTGAATCTCTTTTAACCTAATAAATGCAACTGCTTGATTACAATTTGAATTGTTTAAATCCTCGGGAACGATTGTTACTCTTCCTATTGTTCCGGCAATTGAAAAAAGAATGTCGTTACGATTAAGTATAGACCTTTTTAGACTACCATTATGAACTGAGTTAGGAATACTTTCAATATCACCAAACTTAATCTGACCATCATCAGTAATATCTTTTACCTTAATAAAGGGAACGTCTAATTCTAAACCATCAACTTCATTTTTTCTAGGTGTTGTACCTTTAGAAATTTTATCTGCAAGTTTCTTTAGCTGAGTAACTCGCCACCCCTCAGGAATCTCACCCAACTCACTCTCAATCATATTACCACCAGAACTTTTATATGGCTCTCCATTTTCATTGGGAAACTCAAACTCCACAAACCAACGTTTAAAAAGGATTTGTGCTAACTCTTCTAAGTCTTGGTTTTGTTGGCGAAGGAGAGTGATTTTTTTGTCGAGGTTTGAAAGGGTTTTGGCTATTTCTTTTTGTTCTTCAAATTTTGGTAAAATGATGGACATATTATTAATCTCATCTTTACCTATATTTTGTTGGGCTGATTGAGTTTGCCTTGCTATGATTTGAAAATAAAAAAAATCTGAACTCAAATAATAATACAAGTAATCTTTACTCAAAACATTATAATCGAGCGGAAAGAAATTACCAACACGATAGTTTTGTAAGACTATTTCATCTTCCTTATATCTAGCAAATTTCCCAATGGTAGCACCAGTAAGTGCTAATAAAATATCTCCCTTTTCAATTATAAACTTTTTAAAGCTTTCAATTCTATTTTTATCGATAAAAGAACAATTTGAAATATCAATATGTCCATCTCCTTTAATTTGGGTTATTTTTACAATTTTAATTCCATCTTCTGTAAAGTCGTAATTACGAAATTGATAGCCATGTCTTAATTCAGCCACATCTTCAAATTTTGCAATTTCCCAGTCTATTGGAATCAGACCAAATTCAGATTCTATTCTTTCACTCATAACTTAATCCCAATTTTTGCAAGCTGCACAGTTATTTCCTTGTCTAATTCCTGAGTCTGGTTCATTTGTTCACGTAATCGAGCTGTAAGTGTATCTACTTTTTCCTGAAATGGAATACCATCGTCTTCTTCATCAGGAATACCCACATAACGTCCGGGAGTTAATACAAACTTATGTTTCTGAATATCTTGAATGGTAGCTGATTTACAGAAACCTTTTACATCCTCATAAGGTAAAAGGTTAGAGGTAGAAGGTGAAAGGGTTTCGTCTTTTACCTTTTCCCTTTCACTTTTTACCTCTTCTTCATTACCTGTTACCTCTTGATTGAGCCATGAATGATATGTATTTGCAACTTTACTAATATCATCAGCTTCCAGCACCCGGTTTTTACGGTTAATCATAACGCCTAACTCAGAAGCATCAATAAAGAGTGTTTCGCCATTGCGTTGCTTTTTGCCTCTGCGTAAAAACCACAAACATGCCGGAATACCTGTATTAAAGAATAGGGCTTTAGGTAGCATTACAATACACTCTACCAAATCGTTTTCTACTAACTTTTGACGTATAGCACCTTCACCACCTGTATTAGAGCTTAACGAGCCATTTGCTAATACAAACCCGGCATGTCCGCCATCGGGTTTTAGGTGATACAAGAAGTGTTGCACCCAACCAAAGTTGGCATTGCCTGTTGGTGGAACACCATATTGCCAGCGAGCATCATCACGTAATAATTCACCACTCCAATCGCTCACATTAAATGGTGGATTGGCTATAATATAATCGGCTTTTAAATCTTTATGTGCATTATTCAGGAATGAACCTTCGGTATTCCATTTAATATTAGAGCCATCAATACCTCGTATAGCCAAGTTCATTCGGCATAAACGGTAAGTAGTTTGATTACTTTCCTGTCCGTAAACCGAAATATCATCCAATCGCCCCTGGTGGCTTTCAATAAACTTCTCTGATTGCACAAACATTCCACCGGAACCACAACATGGGTCATACACTCTTCCTTTGTATGGCTCTAACATTTCAACCAAAAGCTTTACAATACTCTCCGGTGTATAGAACTGTCCACCTTTCTGACCTTCTGCCAAAGCAAACTGACCTAAGAAATATTCATAAACCCGACCTAATACATCCTGAGATTTTGCTTTCTCATCGCCCAAAGCAATTGTTCCAATGGTATCAATTAAGCCACCCAAAGTTTGAGGGTCTAGGTTTGAACGTCCGAAGGTTTTAGGAAGTATGCCTTTAAGCGTAGCATTATCCGCTTCAATCAAGTCCATTGCATCATCAATCAGCTTACCAATGTTAGGCATCTTAGCTTGTGACTGAATATATGCCCAACGTGCATTCTCAGGTACAAAAAACACATTTTCCGCTCCGTACTCATCTTTATCTTCGGGGTCAGCTCCTGCATATTCGCCTTCTCCGGCTACGAGCTTAGCGTAATGCTCTTCAAACGCATCAGATATATACTTTAAAAAGATTAAGCCAAGCACAACATGTTTGTACTCGGCTGCATCAATATTTTTACGCAATTTGTCTGCGGTAGTCCACAACTTCTTTTCGAGCGTTTCTTCAGCTCCGTTACTGTTCTTCTTCTTTGCCATATTATTTGACCATCAATTTTAAATCACTAACAAAACCATTACTGCTTACTGCAGCATCAAATCCGTGAGGAACGTGTCCTTGTCTATCCATAGTAAAGATTGAAGCGAAGAATAATTTCACTTTATCTTCCGAACCAAAAAAGTTGAAAATGCTTGTGGCAATTTTCTTTTTGTATTCTTCAAGTAGCAAGAACATTTTTTCCTCAAAACCTTCGCTACTTTTTTCTTCCAAATGTTTTTCAAAGAACCAATCCATTTCTTCCTCTTCTTCTGCAAAGCCAATTTCTTCTATTAAATACTCGAAATCGTCATGCTTAGGCATTTCTGCAACTTGATTCAGGTATTCCTCGCATAATAAGGCAAAAGCCGTTTCATATAGCAAGGCTTCTAAATTATCATCTTCGTCTTTGCCCACGTAAGGCAAATCTTCTACCGAACTAAGGAAATTATACAGGTAATTACACTCTTTAGTGTATCCGTCCGGTAGTATTGAGAACACGTTTTGGCTCATAGGTTATTTATTCTTTTTTAATGTTGATATCAAGTAACCATAGCAACCATTGCATATCCTTTTCGTTTCCTGCTCAATGGTTTGCCACTCCACAACATTCTTAGATTTTTTATTCTCTAAACATCTATCGCAGACAAATTCAACAGGTTTTTCCTTTCTTTCAACTAAAAAGGTTCCTAACGGGTTTACTGTTTTTTTCATATTCCTTTAATTGACAAACAAAAATGCAATATTCATTTGTCAAGTAGTGTCAAAATTAAAAAAATATAGCACTAAATGGTAATAAAAGGCAATAATAAATAATATGAGTTTTATTTAAGGCTATCCAATAAATCGACCAAATTGCCGAACAAACTTTTCTTTAGCGGAGACTGTGTTGATTGAATTTTTTGCTTCAAATAATTCTGAGGTACTTGCTTTTTTATCAGGACTTTGGCAAGCTGACCTAATTCGCTTATTAACTCTTTTTCAAGAGATACTTGTTTTGGTGCATTCGGTGTATTGCCACTTTGTTGGAGCTTTAAAAGCAAGGACTGGTATTCCTTCCGCATATTTTGAAATTCAACGGCAGTTCCTCCGGCATCGGGGTGTAGTTGCTTTGCTAATTTTCGGTAACGTAGTTTGGCTTGGTCAATATCGGTTATGCCTAAGAAATACTTCATAAATAAATGTTTATTTTTATTGGTCTTATGGAACTTACCATTCAATTATTTATTCTGATTGAAGAACTTCTGAATAAAAATTGAATGGACGTTTCATAGCTGTTCAAATTCTTCAAGTGTTATACAAAAGTGTTCCAGGATTAAAAGGAGTTGTTGTTTGTTGTAATAGTGGCGTTTGGTATTTCCTGCCAGTTCAATTTGCTGCTTGAGTGCCGGGCAAACATCAATTTCGTTTCTTAGCTGCTGCATTGCCGATTTTATTGAAATACTATCCGGGTAAAGCTTTTTAACCAAATCCTGCTTTAATATTGTTCTGCGTACTATCATAGCGTAGGATTTGGGTTAAAAAGTGAGCCATAACGCACCTGAAGTATTGAGAATAGTAGCCATGTAGAGTATATCTCAATAGCTTTTGAGGTCTTTTGAATACTTTTTAGCGCATCGCAAGTGCTTATGGGTACTTCATGTGCATAATCGAAGGGCTTTTTAATGAAACCCCATTTTTGAAGACCATAACGAAAGCTTATTTGAGCTACTGCATGGGTACAAGCAAGGATAAGCCCCGGAGTAAGGCCTATTGGTAACGTATATTCACATCTTTTGGGCATAATAAATCAATTATACCCTTGACAGCTAGAGTTGCTAAGATAGATATATCCAATTAATTCATAAACCTCTTTTTTGGATTTTATTGATTGTTACAAGCTACTATTGGGGTACCAAGGGTACTTAGGGTACTTAGTCAGACTTAAGGAGTTGATAGTGTGAGTAATAATACATCACTTAGCTAAGTAAGCAACTAAGTACCCACCCTCATCCTAAGTACCCTAAGGTAAAAACTGCTAAAAACTAAGTAAGACTAAGTAACCCCAAGTACCCATTATCTTAAAGTAAAACAGGCTTAATAAGTTGATATACTATTATTTATATTACTCTAAGTAAGCTAAGTACCCTAAGTAACCAAAATCACCAGAGTTTTTTTAGGTTTTGAGTGGAAATATCTAACTCCTTTTGTTTTCCTTCTATTTTCTGCCAAAAAAACGAGAGCCTCTTTTATTGAAACTCTCGTTAGGTGGATGCTGGGTGTTTGGATCTTCACGCTTCTCGCCGGGCATTGTCTATACATAGGTTCAGCTGGTCGAGGTAAAACACAAAGGCGGTGGTGCTGGTAAATTTTCGGCTCCCATTATCGTCATATTCCTGCATACCGCTTTTGGCATCCATCTTCTTAAAACTCACTTTCTTGGTATCGCAGATAAAAGCCGGACAGTTTCTAAGGTAGTATTCCACCGTGGCATCAGGCAGGGGCTTGTCGCCCTCACGTAAGGCCTGCGACTTGTATAAGCCAAACACACGGCTAACGGAAAGGTAGAGTAAATCCCTGGGTTCCGGAAAGGTGATTTCACTTTTCTTCCAGTCCCGGTTCTCCTTGTAAGTCCTGGTTACCTTATCGGCATACACCACCTTGTAATCGCCACCATCAAACAGCATGTTGGAGCTGATTAGGTATTGAACGGTTTTCCAGAAGATACCCAAATCATCGTTACGGGCTGTTTCCTGGTTTTGTGTCACCATCATCTGAGTAAACAGCTCAAGCACTTCATCCTGTACAAAAGGTAAGTCCACCATATTGGCCACTGTCGCATAAGCCGATGCGATGGTGAGCCAGTTATTGAAGATACGGGTTTCAATGGTGGTTGTGCCCAGTTGCTGGCGAAACGCTTCGCTAACGGCATCAACGGTTTTGCTGTAATTTCTGGCAAAGGTTTCCCGGTGTTTAAGCAATTGATGGGTTATCTGCGTCAGCCCATTTTTATTGATGTACTCCAGTTCCTCAAACAGTCTTTTCTCTTCAAAAGAAAAGGTGGTTTTTGAAAAGCCCAAGGCGATAAAACGGCTAAACAAAGCAATATCAGCCGTTGCAATTTGCTGGCCACAGACAATGATGCCCTGGTTAACCTTGGAAGTTTCCTTTTTCTTGTCCTTATCCATGTTCATGCGTGTCCGCCCAGTCTTATCCCAAAAACCTTTCAACAGCTCACGTTTCTCCATCTCCAGGTCGTTCCGGTACTCATCCAATACACAAACCGCATTGGCACTGGTTGCCACATGGTCGGCAATGGATGGCTTACTGGAGTTGTGCAGGTTGGGCACTTTCCCTTTGCGCCCAAACATGTACAGAATACTTTCGGCACAGGTATTTTTGCCGGAACCTTTCTGACCATACATATTGAGGATGGGGAATTTATCGAAGCGCCTGGCGATGATGTCCATAAACAAGCAGGCAAAGTAAAACGACAAGGTGATAATGCCATTTAGGCCAAATACACCATAGTATTTGATTGAATACTCGTAAAGGGTAATATTCCCTTCGTTATGAATAAAATGGCGCTCAAATTCAAAGAGGGTTTCATCGCTGGCGTAGATTTCGGAACAGGCCGGAATATAAAAATAGCGCTCCCGGTGTTTAACGATGCCATAGCGGTCGGCTTTGATAAATTCATCACCATTAAAGATGCCGTTTCCCCAGCAAAAGAAACCTTCACGCTGCCATCCCAGTTGGCTTACTTCCTTACAGCTCTTGGTCTTTTCATACAACCAGGCTTTGAGTTTATTGAGTTCACTTTCGCCACCCGTCCACAGAAAGTTACCCAGCGATTCGATCTGTAATTTAAAGGCCGTAATACTCACCAAATCTCTTTGTGGCAGCTCTATGATTTTAACCAGGTTGTGACAATTCTTGATTTCGTACAAACGTTTGGCGTTCATGGTACTTTCGATGTGAAAAAGCGGTGACATTACAAAATTAGAATGCTTCACAAAGTCATCCCCCTTCTTATTTCGGAACACGTAACAATTATTCTCCACATAGAAACCCCATCGGTTAAATTCATTGAGACTAACATCCTTTGGAACGGTGTAGCGATGGGTGTTTTTAGGTTCGTCTTTGGTCAGTTCCTTAAGGGCATCCTGCCAGGCTTTCTTAGGCTTTATGTGTTCGGCAACAAACTCGATATAAACCTCTTGCTTGGTTTTGTCGTAGCTGGCTATAAACTTAGCCATCCGTTTTATGGCTTCCGATTTATAAACCGGATCAGCACTTGATTTCTCGGCATATTGAGCCGTTTTAAAAACGATGTAATCCGTTTGCCGCTCATTGAATTTCAGAAACACCTCTTTGGTGGTAAATTGGCTATCCGGGTCTTGCTTTTCGGGCAGGATAATCACCGACACATGAAACTGGTTTTTAATGAGTATCTCCGCATTTCTATCGGTCGCCCTTAGCCCGGCAGCATCACCGTCGTAAATCAAAGTGGCCTTGTTGGTGTAACGTTTTAGTAGTTGTGCTTGCGCCATGGTCAAAGCCGTTCCACCGGATGCCACCGTGTTGGTGATACCGATGGCGTGCATACGAAGTACATCGGAATAGCCTTCCACCAAGTAGGCTCGTTCTTCGCTCTTAATGGCAAACCTGGCAGCATTAAGACCGTAAAGCTCATTGCCCTTAACATAAATAGCACTCTCCGGTGTGTTCAGGTATTTTACTTTGGGGTTCGGGTTTAAATCACGTCCGGCAAAGGCGATGGTTTGCCCCCTGGCATTGCACAAGGGAAAGATGAAGCGATGCCGAAAGAAGTCGTACAAACCATTTTCATTGCTTTTTAGCAGACCAATTTCTTCCAGTATTTCGGTTTTAAGACCATTCTTCCGGGCATAGGCCAGGAGCGCATTGCCTCCCGGTGCATAGCCGATACTAAAACTATCGGTTTCAGGTACGATGAAGTTACGCTCCCTGATGAAGTTTTGTGCTTCCCGGTGATGGAGATTCTCTACGAAGAATCGCTCCACCACATTGCAGGCAATATGCAGACTTTCTGTATGCCTGTATTTAACCTGATCGAAATTGGCACTCTTCTTCCATTCAAAGTCCAGGCTTAGCTTTTTCGCTCCAATCTCAACGGCTTCTTTAAAACCAACGCCTTCGTGCTCCTTAATAAACTCAATGGCATTGCCGCCCTTACCACAACCAAAGCACTTGTAGATACCCTTGGCCGGGTTCACCCGAAAGGAAGGCGTTTTTTCCGTGTGGAAGGGACAACAAGCGGTAAAGCTACTCCCTGACTTTGTGAGTTCGATGAAGTTAGAGACAACAGTAAGAATATCACCGTTAATGTGCTCGATTATCTTGTTTACATCCATGTTTTACCAGTCTGTCTTTCTATATTTTGCGATGTCTTCCGGGAATAGATTCAGCTTTAGCTCCTTGGTGGAATCCCGGATGGCCTTTAGCCTTTTTCGGTCGGCCCTGGTCAGCTTGCCCTCCAACTCCATGAACTTGTAAAAATCATCGGGATGCTTGCGCAACAACTCTTCACGCATTGTATCCCGTTCTTTTTCAATTAGCAGTTTCTCCTTTGTGGCCTCGGTTATGTTTTTGTATTGTGCATAGATCATCCTGTCGATGGTAAAGAAGACCCACAATTCAAACTTAGGACTTAGCCATGCTGCAAATTTCAAAGCAAGAATCCGGTGCATAAATGTGCCTGACCTGCCTCTGGTTTTTATAATCTTATCATCATCCAGGGGTTCTAAATTTCCTCCAAATGGAGGAAATTTAAGTTCCTGAATAAATGCTTTTGTATTATCAGATTTCAAAAAGAAGTCGATCCTCTTATTGAACACTTTTGCCATTTGAGTGGCATTCACCATAATATTGCTATCACCCTGAAGGAACTCAATGCGCTGGTTATTGTATAGATATTCTACTGTTTTCATAATGCTGGTTTTATCCTGTTAAAGGAGGAGCTGCCCTTGTTCAACTCCTCCTGAACCATCTAGCTGTCAAGGGTGGTTATCAATTTTCGGAGTTCTGCATGGCTGATTGGATGAAAGAGTGTATGAAGCTTCATGTCCATAGCCAATGTCAACTCAATGCGTGACATGATGCTTTCTTTCCAATTGGGCAGTACATAAACGGCCTGACTCCTTTTAAGTAATTCGAGTCGGCTGTCCAGTTTATCCGACCAACTCATCCTGGGAAAAACCGTTTCGGCAGGATTGATAACGGCACATTTCAAGGACTTGAGACGATCCGTTATTCGTTAGGCATCCACCGCATCCTGCTCTGCCTGTTCCAAGGTATCAACCCCACAGATATAGATTGTTGCCATAGATTGTTATTTTGTAAGATTAAGAAACCGGCAAAACTTGGTTTCCGGAATTATCTGAATGTGGGTTCGCTTTTTCATAAAAACCTTTAGCTGAGAAAATCGCACTATTTGCTTACCTTTTTTCTCCCCAGAAGTACGCTGCACGTCTTTCATAAACTTCGATTATATGTTATTACCATGCGCAATTACACATTTTGACGCAGCTCGTCCATGGTGGCATAACGGCCGGCCTTTATCCATTCCTGAATCTCATCCAGCTTGAAAAGCAATACCTTTCCACCTGGCTTATAGAATGGGATTTGCCTGTTATGCACCCTGGCATAGATTGTTTTGATACTCTCACCTAGCAACCCAGCCAGTTCATTCGCATTCAGGTAATCGTAACCCGAAATAGCTTTACGCTGCACTTGCAGAATTTCAGCTACCTGCTTATTCAGCTGCTCAAGGCTTTTTAAAGTCGCTGCATTGATGCTCTGTTTTTCGTCCATATTTGATGCTGTTTTTGAAAATCAATTTGCTGGACAATGTTAAGTCAGCAAAGCACCAAAAACCGCCGTCAGACTGTCTGATATTTTAAATAAAAATCATAACCCACTAACTGCCTATTAGATGCAAAGGCGCAAATTGACCGCAAATCCGTTTTTCACGAAATCTGTCAGACAATGAAAACGACATAAAATAGCACTAAATGGTAATTGCCTTGCGTATGGTCTAATTGGTTATCAGATTCAATATCTCTTTTTCAATATCGCCAGTGGGCAAATTACTGTTTTGGAAATGCAAACGAACCATTTCCAGATCAACCAGCAAGTTCTTATCCTCCTTAACAAATGGAGCCCTGGATACGAGTTTGTAGAAATAGGTTTTACGGTAATCTTCGAGGTCATTCCGGTTAACGATCAGCAAAAAACGGGTCATCATGGCCGCATCAATATTATCGCGCAGCTTCATACCCATCAGCCGGAACAGAAAATAGGCCCACAACACCTGCTGTGAGCTGGTAAGCTTAAGAATAGCCTCTAACGCCTTTGGAGCATTAAGCAGCATGTTTTCAGGCGATAGACTGGCCACTTCTTTGGAGCTGAAGTATTTGATAAATTGAGTCTTGCCATAGTAATCACAAAAGAAATCGTAATAACACTGCCGGTTGGTAGTGGTCAAATCAAGAAAGGGCGAATAGTAGTAAATTTCCAAACGCTTGCTAAGCAGTGTTGTTTGCTTAATGGTAATGACATCACGAAAGGATTGGTCAGTCTTTACCGGCATAAAGTAGTGCAATAGCCTGCCAAACTGAAGATAGAGCTTACCTTCAACGTGATAACACAACTCCCCTTCATGATTAAACACTTTCAGTCGTTTTAAATAACGATTTTTGCGCATAAACGGCAAAGAAAAGTACTGCTCTTCAATTCTTACAAAGCGCTGATTATCCTCCATAAAAGCCCGCATCTGCAAGGCCTTATCAATAAGAGCATTAATATCCTCGGATAATACAAGATAATGGTAGTCGAACAATTTCATTAATTGAACAGAGAAGGGATCGGTAGGCAGATGGGTAAGCTTGTCGATCAAGCCCTCCATGTCCGATTCCCAGGCGTACGATTGTTTGGCCTTTTTATAGCCTTGCAGCAGCTTTTCAAAAGCGGCAAGGCTATCCTTTTCAAGGTTATCTGATGTAAGTTGATTCTCATTCATAAGCTTATATATTCATTTTATAGTTAAGTATTTCAGCTTATGAGTATAGGCCTAAATCCACATTTTTTAAATGATAAAGATCTCAAAAACAACCTTTGTTAATAACTATTTTCAAGGTAGATAACTATTCTAAAAAAGCTCAAAACAGCATCATACTGTAAATAAAAAGGCTCCCAATTCTTCATTTTGGAAGCCTCTTATTTTTTTCAAAAAGCTGTCAGGTATTTGGCCACTTCTTTTTTGTGATCGCTTTCAAAGCTATCGAGGTAGGTTTCCGTCATTTTCACGTCACTATGCCCCAGGCTTTCGCTAATAAATTCCGTTGATACCCCGGAGCGTTTTAGTATTGTTGCAAAGCTATGTCGGGCTGTATAGGTGGTAATGTGCTTTTCAATACCCAGTTTCTTACCGATTCGCTGCATGTGAATGTTCGTCTTTCGTACTCGCCAGGCTATCTTATGAATCTTCTGGTGGGGACTTAGACCATCTGAAATCAGTGGAAACACATAATTATTAGGCGACCGATCGGGATTACCTCTTTTGTCAATTATCTTTTGGATATCCTTGCTTATCGGTATTAGTATCGGTCTTTGTGTACCTGACGAGTGTTCCGTTTTTTTGCGAATAAAAGTGATGAACTCAGAGCTGATGTCCTTGTATTTTAGGTGGAACAGATCCGTCATATTAATGCCATTACACAAATAGGAAAATAGCCATAAATCCCGGGCTTCATCCTCGTGGCTGAATGGCTCAGGCTGATACTTATAAATCTTCTCTATTTCGTTAATCTTTAACGCCCGTTTAATGGTAACACACCGGGGCACATAATATTTATCTCTGCCAAAGGGATATAAATCCTGTGGAATTGTTTTATCCTTCAATGCCATGATGAAGGCACTTTTTATGGAGTTCACATACCTGCTGTAGGTTGTGGGTTTGATGCCCCGGGCTTTCATATAGTGCTCAAAGTCCCGAAGCTTTGCTATGGTTATCTCCTTGAATTCTAAATTGACTTCACGATTAAAGAACTTCTGCAAGGCCAGCTTGGCAGGCTTTGCTGTTTTATCGCCATACCCGTTCTTTTTATAAGCGTTGATTTTAATATCCAGGTAGTGAAATATGCTTCTCATATTACCGCCCGTAATACCAAAGTGGGTTTTAAACTGGTCAAATGAAAAGTTGCTTAACTCCTTTATAATCTTATTGGCCTTCTCCTCAATCAGTGAGAACTCAAGTTGGATTTCTTTGTATTCGCCACGGGGCTTTGGGGCAATAATCTTTTCAAACTCATCCTCGGTAAAGTCATACACCCGGTTCTTGGTATCAATGGTGTAATACATCTGTTTTCGATTGTGAGTTAAACGGAGCTTAGCCGGATACTTACCATTTTTCTTCAACCTTTTTTTGAAAAGCACAATCGCTGTACTAACTTTAGCTGACATAACTGAAATTTGTTTTTGGTTATACTCTAATTTCGTATGGCAGATTTTTGTGGTAAGTTCGCCAAAACATGTACCATAAAGTTTGCCATACTTTTGTATTCCAAATGTAGAAAAATGAGGTAGCATATAAAAATCACAATCCTCTCAAATTGTTGATAACTAAATAAATGAAAGCAAAAGGTAATAAATAAAAATACAGCGATGGTTTATGCGGCAGGCCGTTGTGTGTAATTCCCCCTATAAACCTGTAGTATTGATTTAAAATCAAGGTAATCAATACTTTTTAAGGTTTATGGATTTCTTATGCTAACGTAAAATGGGGACATCAAAGCAGATGAAAAGTGAAGAAAAGCACAGAATTGTAAATCACTGAATTACTGACGTTTATTTTTACGTTAGTCAGAATTCCCCATTTTTGATGACAAAATAGACTAGGCTGATAACGGGGAGCCTAAAAATTGTTGTAATTTTAATTGGCTTAATACGTTAAGCTTCATAAGCTGGATCAAAGCTCGATTTTTAAAATGGCGTTAAAGGTGCTAGACATCAACCCCATCAGAATTCTAGAGATAGGGACATTGTGAAAGACTAATTGGCGGAGCAAAAGCTACCCCGGATACAATATTATCATAATTCCAAAAGAATGTCCCCGTTCCAGTCATTTAAAAATCCCAACTTTTATCAAAGAGTCGGGTTAAAAATTTATTGTGCCAATTCAACAAAAATGGGGCTTTTGGGCGCAATTCGTTATATACAATTGAAGACAAGAGAGAGCCGGTTTGACAACAAGCTATTTAAATGAAAACTAATGGTTATTATACACGTAACTGAATTGCGATAAATAAAATGAATAGAATGAATCAAATAGAGTAACTGCAGTAACCATTCTATTCGCATTTATTACTAAAAATAGCAAGATTAAAGAAACTAATGATTAAATTGAAAAAAGAATAAAGCAACCAATAAAATGAGTTATTATGAAAAATATCTTTTTATTTTTACTGTCGTTCGTAATCGTTTCATGCGGTGATACAGATGATTCTATTGGACTGCTTTTCAATCAGGATTCATATAACTCCAATCGCGAATTGTGGGAAAATAGTGGGAAATTAGATTATTCCTTCACACAAGAACAATCGGCAACTTACAATGGTGGACAACCCAAATTAATTACTGTTGTGAAAAATGGCGAGTTAGATACAATTTATATTCAGACCAATGAATCTGGGGATTCAGTTAAATATCTTGTACACTATGAAACGATAGATGACGTATATGATTATATAAATAGTACTGTTGAGAGTTGTAATGAGCAAATAAATTCCTCTGACAACCAAATGAATGGAGCTAAAATAGAAGTTGAGTACGATGCGAGTTATTATTTTCCTGCTAAGATTATCTGTACTGGTTATTATCCCAATGGGTATGTTGGCGGATTAAGTACACAAATATTCATCACCGATTTTGAAGAAAATTGATAGTATGGGATTGTAAAGGGTAGAAATAAACAACTACACACAACATTTTGTATAGTTAACTGTGGGCGCAGTGGTAGTTTCAGCGTCCTACACACGCCTCAAAGGGGTGTGTATGCGGAAAAGAAACCGCCCGGAAAACCACAGCTAACCATACAATTTACCGTTGGGCGCAACGAACTCGAATGGAGCGCTTCGATTATGAAAAACAAAAACGGGACGCAAAACCGTAAAATGGGGAAAAGTGGTTTAATGTCAAAGCAATTTAAAACCAAGGCGCGCATTTCTGGACTCGCAAACAAAACGTAGTGGGACTTGCAAACCAAACGGACACGGTGGACTTATCCCGGCCGGCACTTTTTCAGTCACAGCCGGACTTCCGATTTGCAGCGGGACTTTCAAGCAGCTCTATTCGGACTCTGGTTCCCGGGGCGGTTTAAGTGTAGCCGGACTTCAAAATAACACATACGGACTAAGGCGCGCCAAAACATAGAATGCAAAACTGTTTAGACACGGAAAAAATTGATGACACAAAGATTTTCAGTCCGTTTTTGATGCACAGAACGGAAAAAATAAATTAAATCGCAGCGCCCAACAAACCGCCATAGCGCATAAGGCGATTACTGCGGCTCCGGAGGCTTGTCTCTTCGGTCAGCTCCGCCAAATCGTTGATTTGGCTAGACATAAGGAAAAAGTTAAAACCAAATACAACGCTTTGGCTTCCCTCCTTTTTGGGAGGTTGGTGAGGTCAATATTCGCCTTACGCCGCCATGCGGCAGGCCGTTGGGCGCAACGAGCTCGAACAGGGCGCTTCGATTATGAAAAACAAAAACGGGACGCAAAATCGTAAAATCGAGAAAAGTGGTTTAAGACAAGTGATTTATAAAACCAAGGCGCGCATTTCCGGACTCCCAAACAAAACGTAGCAGGACTTGCAAACCAAACGGACACGGCGGACTTATCCCGGCCGGCATCTTTTCAGCCAGGCAGCCGGACTTCCGATTTGCAGCGGGACTTTCGGGCAACTCTATTCGGACTTAGGTTCCCGCGTGGTTTAAGTGTAACCGGACTTCAAAATAACGCGTACGGACTAAGGCGCGCCAAAACCTAGAATACAAAGCTGATTAGACAAGAAAAAAATTGATAACACAAAGATTTTCAGCCCGTTTTTGAAGTGCAGCACGGAGGAAATTATAAATCGCAGCGCCCAACAAACCGCCATAGCGCATAAGGCGATCACTGCGGTTCCGAAGGTTCACCGCTTCGGTCAGCTCCGCCAAATCGTTGATTTGGCTAAACACAAGGAAAAAGATAAAACCAAATACAACGCTTTGGCTTCCCTCCTTTTTGGAAGGTTGGTGAGGTCAATATTCGCCTTACGTCGCCATGCGGCAGGCCGTTGGGCGCAACGAGCTTGAACGGAACGCTTCGATTATGAAAAACAAAAACGGGACGCAAATCCGTAAAACCTGACAAAGTGGTTTAAAGTAAAGGCAATTTAAAACCAAGGCGCGCTTTTCTGGACTCTAAATCAAAACGTAGCGGGACTTGCAAACCAAACGGACACGGCGGACTAATCCCGGCCGGCATTTTTTCAGCCAGGCAACCGGATTTCCGATTTGCAGCGAAACTTTGGAGCATCTGTATACGGACTCAGGTTCCCGCGTTGTTTAAGTGTAGCCGGACTTCAAGATAACGCATACGGACTAAGGCGCGCCAAAACTTATAAATCAATGCTTATTAGACGGAAAAAAGCTGAATTACGTAAAGATTTTCAGCCCGTTTTTGATGCACATAACCGAAAAGTAAATTAAATCGCAGCGCCCAACAAACCGCCATAGCGCATAAGGCGATCACTGCGGTTCCGGAGGCTTGCCGCTTCGGTCAGCTCCGCCAAATCGTTGATTTGGCTAGATATAAGGAAAAAGATAAAACCAAATACAACGCTTTGGCTTCCCTCCTTTTTGGAAGGTTGGTGAGGTCAACATTCGCCTTACGCCGCCATGCGGCAGGCCGTTGGGCGCAACGAACTTGAACGGAGCGCTTCGATTATGAAAAACAAAAACGGGACGCAAATGCGTAAAATCGGAAAAAGTGGTTTAAGGTCAAAGCAATTTAAAACCAAGGCGCGCATTCCCGGACTCGTAAACAAAACGTAGCAGGACTTGCAAACCAAACGGACACGGCGGACTTATCCCGGCCGGCACTTTTTCAGCCAAGCAGCCGGATTTCGGATTCGCAGCGGGACTCTCGGACAGCTGTTCACGGACTATGGTTCCCGCGTGATTTAAGTGTAGCCGGACTTCGGAATAACGCATACGGACTAAGGCGCGCCAAAACCTAAAATGCAAAGCTGTTTAGACGGAAAAAAGATGAATAACGTAAAGATTTTCAACCCATTTTTGATTCAGAGAACGGAAAAGTAAATTAAATCGCAGCGCCCAACAAACCGCCATAGCGCATAAGGCGATCACTGCGGTTCCGGAGGCTTGTCGCTTCGCCCACCAGCGCCAAATCGTTGATTTGGCTTTGTGAATAGAGAAAGAAAAAACCAAATGCAACGCTTTGGCTTCCCTCCTCTTTCTAGGTTGGTGAGGTCAATTTCGCCTTTCGCGCCATGCGGCAGGCCGTTGTGGCTAATAGAGAATTACAAGATTCAAATAAATATTTTCATTTTTCACATTAGTATTAACCAATCACCTAGACTATGAAAACAATAGCAAGTACATTAATTATTTTCACATTAGCACTTATTTCTTGTACAGAAGAGACAATAGTGCCAACAACAGGAAATGTTCTACTTATCGATGAGCACAATGAATTCGACAATCAAAAGTATTATATAGTATCTGAGGTATATTACCTGACAACAGATGATCCTTACTGGTTTCGTTCTGACAATGATGCTTTATATACAGGAACACTAACTGATACACAAACTGAAATAAATGACTTAAATACAGGAATATACTATGTTGTATTTCCGATTGAAAGAAAATATAAAGTGTTCCAAGTCAAAGCAGGTAAGACCATAGAATGCAAACTTTAATGTGAACATTGATAGTGAGTTAAAATGAAATAAACTACTAGCCACAACACGCCGCCATAGCGCATAGCAGGGCTCGGCTCTCTTTGGGTGGGCAGATTCCCGCCTCGATAGTCTCGTCCTCTCGGACGGACAATCTCAACGCAAATCTGCTACAGCGCCATGCGGCCAACCGTTAGCCCTCATCAAACGCAATAACGACAAAAAAGGCTATGTAAGAGTTACTTGGGGACACCGCCTCAGTACCCTGGCGTTAAGAAAGCCAGACGGTGAGGCGTCAAGAAAACAAAGCTGTCTGAGCCCGTTGCAAACGGGTGAGTTCTTTGTTTTTAGCGAAGCCGACAGGCTTTTAGCCAAAGGGGACTGCAGCGGAGATTTTTTGCCTACTTTTTCGTGGTTGGAAAAAGTAGGAGCCTGTCCGGCTGGAGGACCTCAATGAGTACCTTAACAAAATCAGAAAAGCGTCGATTTTCTCAAGCGCCACTGAAAAAGCCGGAACGATAAGGGGATAATGCAAGACGCTGGAAGCGGAGGGCTTTATTGGAATTAGCGGAACGGCTTTTTCAAGTTCGCCTTAAAAACCGACAAAATCCAGTTTTTTAAGCTGTTATTAAGCAGTCCTCCAGTGGGATCAGCGGCTCCCTTTGGACAAGCATCAAAAAGTGGCAAAGCTACTGCCCCACCCCATTGACCAAAGCCATTCAGACTCAAGAAACATAGGACACCCTGGGCAGACGGCTTATTTTGAATTCCTTTAAATTAACAGTACCAGAATCATCGTAGGACAAATATGTTAACTTTGAGTCATACCCTGTGTAAGCTATCCCAAAGGTTCAGAAAAATGGGACTTAGCAGGCGAAGCCCGTAGATTACAGCAAAGAAAAAAGGAATGACGAGGGCTAACAATGGGTCATAATGCACAACCTGCCGCAGGCGCAACACAGGCTGCGCATCATACCCGAAACCGTTAGCAACAAAGCAATAATCCTAACATCAATTGAAAAATAAATAGAATGACAGATAGCATTGTTAAAAACAAACTTCATAAACCTATTGAGTCTTTGACAATCAATAAGGAGGACTTGTTAAAGTTTCTAAACTTATTACAAGAAAGAGCCAATGCTGCATGTGATATAGAATGTAAGCATATAGAAAATACAATTGATGCTGACAAATTAGAGAAATCAAAAGAAGACTTAAAAGGTTGTTCACAGTTAAAGGTAACAGTTAACGGAATTGACGGTGAACAACTTTTTGGCTCAATTGACGACGTATTCAACTCAGTCTCATTTCCAGAACAAATAAAGTCCCTTTATCTTAACAGTGAATTAATTTATGAGTCAAGATTTAATTATATACCAAGAAATCGATTTGAAGTATTTATTGATTTTACCAAACCCAAAGTGCTAGATTTTTCATTCCTGCCAAGTGAGAAAACTCCAAATGACTCTAATTTTACCGTTGAAGGATTTGACAATACTTGGGTTAATGGAGTTTTTAGTGAGATTGATAAATATTTTGAAAAGAGGTCATCTAAGTTTTCAAGTATACATCAAAATAGTGTTTACGATATAATTGTATGGACATTGGGACTACCAATTGGTTTTTGGGCATGTTCAAAAATAGAAGATTGGATTAATCAATCGTTCACTAATGACTTCTTAAGCAGCCTAAGCTATGTTTACATTTTCTTTATTAGTTTAATGGTCTTAAGAGTACTGTTCCACTATTCCAGGTGGTTATATCCAAAATTACAATTTAAGTCAAACCAAGACTTGTCTTTAATTCATAGAGGCTTTTTTTACGTAATTACAACTGGAATTTTAGGTTCATTTCTCTATGATATAATAAAATATATTTTTTAGATATAAAGCTCAGTTGCTAACAAACCGCCATAGAGCATATAGGGTGCAGCTTTTCTTGGTTGGTTCGTAGCTTCGGCAATCAGCGCCAAATCACTGATTTGGCTTTTGAAATGAAAAGATAAAAACAAATACAGCGCTTTGGCTCCGCGCAATTTGGAAAGTTTGTAAGGTTAAATCCCTTTACGCTCCATGCGGCAGGCCGTTGCCTGCAATAGAAAAAGTACAAACCGCAAATAATTCATTGAAATGAAATCATACTTATTCTTGCTAATAATTTTATTGAAACCAATTTTCATCTATTCACAAACCAATTTAGCCGATAACTCTGAAATTGTTAAGAATTCATTAAATGGACTTGAATTAATAAATGACCAATGGAATCGTGAGGTACTATTCAGTGTTGAGAATAAGAATGAACAATTTATTTATTTGAAACAAGTTCAGAATACTTTGTTTGCAATTAGTCAAATAAGAATAGGTAATCAATATGATGAATATCTAAACGTATTCACTATAAATTCATCAAACAGACATCGAGTTAAATTAAACAATGTAAAATTCGGAATTTTCAATAGTGCGAATTTTAGATTAAAGGACAACAAAGTAAGTATATTTGTCTCTAATGAAAAACTTGTAGAATATCAGTATGACCTTGAAGATAAAGAGTTAATTAACGTTTTATCTATGAAAATTCAAGGACATGCAAGTGCTGGCAGAAGCTCCTATCGGTCCTCATTCCCATCTCGTTCAGGTCGGTTCAGAATTGAATTTAAAGATGTAGACTTGATATTGCACAAAATGAAAATTGTAGAGGATGATTTTGCTGGTGATTTGTTAGTTCCAATTTCATCAAAAACTCTTATATCTCAACAATATGATGGTTCATGGTCATTTGGCTCAGGCGTTTGGAACAATGAAGAAACCAAATTTTACTTTGACAATACAGGTGCAGTTGCTTGTATTTGGGAACTTGATGTCGAAAAAAATACATTGAATAAAATTGTTCCTGAACATGAGGCTTTTAATCCATTTATAATCAACAATGAAACTGAAAAAGTATTAGGCTTTTTTTTAGGCAACTCAATTATGATTGCTAAACCTGGAAAATAAACTACTGCAGGCAACACGCTAGTATAAAGCAATTGGCGTTCGTAAGAATTTGGTAGATAAGTTAGGTAATCGAACACCGCCAAATCTTTGATTTGGCTTTAGAAATAGAAAGATAATAACAAATAAAAGATTTGGCTCAGAGAGTTTTTGGAGGTAGGGTTTCGTTAAATTGCCAATCGCTTCATCTAGCCACCGTTGTCTGCAATTCCCCCTATTCCAGAGCCATTGATTTCTCAAGCAAACGATAAAATGGTATAGTGTTGAAATTGTAGGTTTTATGAATTTGGGATTTTACCGTTAGTCAGAAGTAAAACAAAATATCATATTAATAAATCTTTATAGCTAAATGTGTTAGATGAATAATTCTTACTTAAAAGAAGTTAAAGAAATTGCACAATTGAAAGGAGGTGAGTGCTTATCTGAAGTTTATGAAGGATCGATGAAAAAACTACTATTCAAATGCGAAAATGGGCACATTTTTGAATCGACACCAACAAACATAAAGCATAACAATCAATGGTGTAAAGAATGTAGTGTCAATAGACAGAGGAGTGGTTTATTAGAATGCAAACAGTTAGCAATTCGTAGAGGAGGTAAATGCCTTGAATCCGATTATAAGAATCAGCATGAAAAGATGCTCTGGCAATGTGCAGCTGGGCATACATGGAAAGCACGCTATGGAGATATAAAAAGAAATGCTCAATGGTGTCCAACTTGTGCTAGCGGAATAGGCGAGCGGATTTGTAGATTATTTTTTGAGGAACTATTCGATTGTGCATTCCCTAAAACTTATCCTATATGGCTTATAAATGATTTAGGTAACCAAATGGAATTAGATGGCTACAGCTCAAAATATAAATTAGCTTTTGAACACCAAGGTGATCAACATTACAGCGCAAGATTACACTATTCAAATAACGAAAAATTAAAAAAACGGATAAATGATGACTTGAAAAAGAAAGAATTATGTAATAGTCATGGAATTATATTGTTGGCTATACCTGAGATTCCCACAAGACTTCCTATAAACAAAATTAAAAAATTCATACTAGATGAGTTAAGTAAACTAAAAATATCTTCTGAGCTCAGTAAATGTCTTGATTCATTTAAAAAGAAGCACATAGACTACAATAGGGCGTATATTTACAAGCCTTTAGAGCCAATCAGAGAAATAGCATTGGAAAAAGGAGGAAAACTTATTTCTAAATCATATTTAGGAATTTTTGAAAAACTTGATTTTATATGTAAACATGGACACAAATTTAAGAAATCACCCTCTCATATAATTCATAGAGGTCAATGGTGCCCTGTTTGTTCCAAAATAGAAAATAAACAAT
This sequence comes from Carboxylicivirga longa, assembly GCF_050589825.1. Taxonomy (NCBI): domain Bacteria; kingdom Pseudomonadati; phylum Bacteroidota; class Bacteroidia; order Marinilabiliales; family Marinilabiliaceae; genus Carboxylicivirga; species Carboxylicivirga longa. The sequence goes on from NZ_JBNGOZ010000015.1 coordinate 61,630, forward strand.
CCACAAAAGAAATTGAAGAATTAAGAAAAATAGCAAAAATTTATGGCGGTGTACTTATATCAGATTCATCGCTTGGCGCTCATAGTCATCATATCTGGAGATGTTCTAAAGGTCATGAATTTAATTCAACACCTGCAAATGTTTCACAAGGTAAGTGGTGTCCAATTTGTGCTAAAATTAAGCGTAAGGAAAAAACTAGAAAAGAATATGAAGATAAGTTTTTGAAAGTTTTGAAAAATAAGGGAGGCCGTATTTCTGAAGGTTTTTATAAGAGTATTAAACAACCAGTTCTGGTAACTTGCGGTCACGGGCATGTTTGGTCTGCGAGGCCTGAATCAATATTCAAAGGATCTTGGTGTCCTGACTGTAAAAAAATAAGTTTTAGAACAAAATATGAAAAAAAGTTACTAAAAGTCATATCAATAAATGAAGGAAAAATACTTCAAGGAAAATATGAAACCATGAAATCTAAAATTAAAGTCGAATGTGCATTTGGCCATATTTGGTCAGCACGAGTTGATGGGTTAATTGGGGGTTCATGGTGTCCATTGTGTAAAAAAGATGCAATAAAAAATGGAAAATAATTTTTAAAAATAAGACCAGCAGACAACACGCGGTCATACACCATGGCTTGCCGCAGGCGCAACACAAGCCACACTGCATACCGCCAAACCGTTACCAACAAGGCTAAAAAAGAACGAACTCGAATGGCGAAAAAGAAATATATAGAGACAGGACAATGTATCTGGTGTTTAAAAAAAGAACCAGAGGTTTCGTTCTTTAATAAACCTCATACGATTTCTAAAAAGTTAGGAGCCACAAACATTGGATTTGATATTTGTGATAACTGTAATCATTTCTTTGGCAAAATTGACCGGACTCAAAAATATCCAATGTCAGTTGAATTAGCATTCAAGGAGATTTTAAATATAATGCGATTATTGCTCAAAAATGATTTAAATAAAGACACTTACAAATCATTCAAATCAACATATTTTTCATATCACCATTCAAAATCGACAATCGTTATAAATAAAACATTTAAACTAAATCCATACTTCATTGGGAGTTTGACAAGACAGTTTAAAAAAGGAATTTATGAGACTTTTTTGCAAGAATATCACAGAGAAACAAAAAACGGATTAGACAAGAGATTTGATTCAATAAGAAAATTTGTCCGTTATGATATTGGAAATCTTCCAGTTTATTTTTTAGATAATAATGGAGTCCACCTTGTGGAAGAAAATATTGATAATATCAGTTTTCATTTTCCAGAAAATGTTTTAAATCAAATCGATGATTTCGGATTTTATACAATGCTAATTTATAGCAATGTATTTTTTCTAGAGGTGACACCAAGAGCTGAATTAAGTAGAGAGATATTTCTTAAAAAAGAGAGTAAAGAGATGATTGGTAGTGGATTTATTTACACACAATTGAGAACCTTGGAATATATAACTGATATGGATTTTACTCTACGGAAACTGTATGAGAAAAAATAAAGCCCAGTTGGTAACAAAGTACATATTGCAGGGCGGGGTTAGGTGGTACGCCAACTGCGCCCCGAGGCTTCGGGGCTCGCATCGCAGTTCCGTGTCCTACCGGACAGGAACGCTCTCCGAAATCCGCCCCGACAACATGTACCAACCGTTAGCCATAAGATAAAAACTGAACATTACTAATTATATGAGTAGAAAACACTTTCATACATTTGATGCATTAAGATTTTTTTCTTTTCTCTTGGTTTTTTTTCTCCACTTACCAAAAACTGGAGTAGTGTATATTGATTTTTTCCTTAAAAGTGGGGGGATTGGAGTAACATTCTTTTTTGTATTAAGTGGTTTTTTAATTACTTATATTTTGTTGTATGAAAAAGAACATAAAAAGACAATTTCCCTTAAGAATTTTTTTTCAAGGCGAATATTGAGGATTTGGCCATTATTTTATCTTATGATAGGATTTGCTTATTTATCACCATATATACTAAATGCTCTCAATCTGCCTTTTGAAAATGAAGGATACAAGCCACATTTATTGACATCAATATTCTTCGGTGAAAATTATAAGATGATGATGACTAATACATTTCCAGACGGAGCGCCTTTAAGAGTTATGTGGTCACTATGCATAGAAGAACACTTTTACATTCTGTGGGGAGTGTTACTTTATTTTATCTCTATTAAAAAAATTCCTCTTCTTATTATATTCAGTATTATCATTGCAAATATTGCACGACTAATTTATTCTTATTTTGGATTAGGTCATATTGATATATTATCACATTTAGATTATTTTGCTTTCGGTGCAATACCTGCATATATTTTGATGCATAAGAAGAGTTACATCGCTTATGTGGAAAAAATACCAATATATTTTAAGTATACCTTTCTAGTTCTTACTGTTGCCACCATATTCATCTTACCAAATACTAACCTAGTATCGATTGATTTTTTATCCCCTTTTATCTTAGGACTTCTATTTTCAATTACTATACTATTTACATTAGGAAATAATTCTATTCATATCAATGACAATATATGGTTTAGTAAGTTAGGTATTTACACTTATGGATTATATTTGTATCATACTATAATAATTCTGTTACTAATTCAGATTTTTAAATATATATCATTTTCTAATTGGTATGTATTAGGAATATCATCTTTATTTATCACAATCGCGATTAGTGTAACTTCTTATCATTTGTTTGAAAAACAATTTTTAAAGCTGAAAAGATATTTTTATTGAAAAGATAATTAAATCCTATGGCTAACATTTTGTATAAGTAATGGCAGGGAAAGATCTAAATATCAAGGATTGTAGCCCGATCAAACTGCGCAGAGGTTTAACAGGAAATTACCACGCAATCTGCCACTACTCATACAATCAACCGTAAATAGATCTTCTTATGACTTTGTAAATGTATGATAGACAGGAGTGTATGATGATTCGCTTTGAGGTAGTGTTAATACAATTTACCATACACATAAGGAAAAAATATTCAAAAAAATATAAATTAAATTGTTGATAACTTATTTTTGTTATTATATTCTCTGGTTATAAAAATATTGGTATAAGAATAATATTAGATGCAAAATGAGTTAGTAGGATATTCAAGAGCAGGTGACATTTTTCACTATAGATGGGCTGCAAGAAGATGTTTAAATTTAATTTACCCCAATACATCATTAATAGATGTTGTGATTGAAGGCTCAAAGGAGTCTGAGAAGAAAGGAGAGTATGTTATTGATGTATCTGAATATTATAGTGACTGTGTAAAATACTATCAATTAAAACATACAACTGTTCAAAAAGATATACCTTTTACATTAAGTGATTTGCAAGGAACATTGGAAGGTTTTTCTGAAAGGTATTCTCAACACCGTAAGAATAAAAATAAGTTGAACTCTTCATTTGTAATTGTTACCAATAGACCTATTAGTTCATCTTTTAAGAAGAATATACAATTATTAGCCGATAAGGAACAAGTAAATAATAGGTTTAAAAAAACCTTAGAAAAATACACGAAACTAACTGACCATAGATTAGCCCTTTTTTGCAGTGTATTACAGCTTGATGACAGTGAAGGTGATTATAACATTCAAAAGAATGAATTGCGGACAGAGATCTCTCAACTTATAACTGGTGCTGTCGATAATGCACAACTTGAAAGTATTGTTTCATTGGTTAGTGAGAAAGTTCTTCCTCATTCTAATGGTTTAATTTGTAAAGAAGATATTTTAAAACGTTTTAAAATATCTTCTGAGAAGGATTTATTTCCTGCTCCTCCTATTTGGGAAAAAGCAGAAAATATTATAGAGATTGAACAATATGGAAACTTAAAACAAAATGTTTTAAGCTCAATAAATCCTGTTATAATACATGCTCCTGGAGGTGTCGGTAAATCAGTTTTTTGCCGTCAATTAATAAATTCTTTGCCTTCTAATTCAGCAGGTATAGCATATGATTGCTTTGGGGCAGGAAGATATCGCAACAGAAGTGAGTCAAGACATCGACACAGAGATGCATTGGTGCAAATTGTAAATGAACTTGCTGTTAAAGGATTATGTGACCCTTTGCTAGTTCAAGACACTTCACTAGATAGTGATATTATGAAAAAGTTTTTATTGAGAATAGAATGTTCAGTAAAAGCTTTAAGGAAGGTGCAAGATTCAGCTTCTCTTTTTATATTGATTGATGCAGCGGATAATGCAGAAATGGCAGCTCAAGAATTTAGTCATCCTTGTTTTGCAAATGAGCTTCTTCGCGAGCATATCCCCGATGGATGTAAATTAGTTTTACTATGCAGAACCGAAAGAATACATTTGCTAAAACCACCGTCCTCTATTTCTCAGTTTGGTTTAAAACCATTTACAAAAGATGAATCTCATCTAAATTTAAAAAGGAAATTTCCGAAGGCGAATGAGCAAGATGGCTTAGAGTTTCATCGTTTAACTAGTGGAAATCCTAGAGTTCAAGCAAACGCTTTAGATATTAAAGCATCAACAGTTTCTGAACTTTTGGAGCAAATAGGACCTTCTGGAATGACAGTTGAAGACCAGATAGAGCTTCAATTAAATACAGCAGTTTCAAGATTAAAAGATTCATTATCTGATATCTTTCAAAAACAAGTAAATGCAATCTGTTTAGGCTTAGCCAGTTTACCACCTCATATTCCAATAAAAATATTGGCAAAAGCATCAGGCGTTTCAATTGCAGAGATTAAAAGTTTTGTTTCAGATATTGGTCGTTCTTTATGGTTGTCAGATGAGTCTGTTCAATTCAGAGATGAACCAACAGAAACATGGTTTAGGAAAACTTATTTAGCAACAAAAGGAAATTTTGAAACCTATATATCAATACTTGAGCCGTTAGCTGAACAATCAACATATATTTCAGAAGTGTTACCACACCTATACCTTCAGGCTGAACAATATGACAAGCTAATTAGTATAGCTCTTTCCGATGATTATTTACCTGAAGACAATCCAATAGATGAGAGGAATGTTCGAGTTTACAGGCTGCAATTTGCTTTTAGAGCAGCTCTAAGGGAAAAAAAGTATGAGGATGCAATAAAAATTGCATTGAGGTCCGGAGAAGAGGTTGCTGGAAACCAAAGGCAACTTAGTCTTTTTCAAGATAATATCGACCTTCTTGTATTGCTCCAAGACAAGCAAAAGGTTCAAGAAATTGCATTTAAGCGATTATTAAGTAGTAGTTGGAATGGTTCTGAAAATGTATATACTGCCTCGTTATTGTCAGGAATAAAAGAATTTAAGGGCGAAGCAAGAGGTTATCTAAGAGCTGCCGTAAATTGGATGCAGATATTCTATGAAGAACGCCGTAACAGTGAAGAACAATTCCATCAAATTAATATTGAAGATGGCGACATATTGGAGATTGCATATGCATATTTAAACATTCATGGTGTTAATGATTGTATTGCATTCTTGAATCGTTTCACATCTAAAGGCTATATTTTCGGTATTGTTAGGAGTTTAATCCGAAGATTAGTAGATATTGGAAGTTTTGAGAAAATAAATACTTTTCTAAAAACATGTACTAAGGAACCTTATTATACTGTTGCAATAGTTAGTGAACTTGTAGTTATTGGAAAATACCCTCAAAAAGAGTATATCGAGAACTGTTTACAGTTACTAAATAACTCAAAATCCAGAATTAAGAAAGTTGGTTATTACGAACATAACGATATTATTACTCCAGCAATTGTGGCATTTATAGAGGCATGTCTGTTTAGAGGCTTACCAACAACTCAAATGCTGAACGTACTAAAGTATTACATACCAGAACGTGCTACTCAAACTGTATATAGTGGATATCAACATCACGAACGTACAGTTTATCTAAAGTCGCTGGCAATTCAAACTTTATTGCAAAACAGAAATGAAGTAAACTTTGATGAAATTATACCTGAGAATCTTTTAGCAAAGGAAAATAAAAAGAATAATAGACAAGACGATGACATAAAGGAATTCAAGGAGATAATCAATGGACTATTTCCCTGGTACTTTCTTAAAGCGAAGCTATTAAGTAATCAGAAAATTGATTTTGAAGATGCTATAAAAGTAGCGAATGATAAATCAAACAGTGCTCGGTCAAATAGGTATCGCCAAAATGACACATTGCCCTATGAGATAGCCTCTTTAAACTCATCAATCTTGTTATTAATTAATGATAAAGGCATCAATGAAATAAATGGCTTTTATCATTCATATATCAAAGGCAACAAACATCTATGGATTTCTAATCATATAGGTCTTGTAAGAGCATCGTTTAGATTGTCGCATTTATCACATATCAAACATGAACTAGAGCAGGATGCATACAAAAGAATTAAAAGTATCAAAGATGATGGACCAGAAGAAATAGCTGAAAGATATATTAGTCTTACTCGTGCAGTACTAAATGAAGCAACTGATGATGCAAGTGTTTACTTTGAAGAAGCTATTGATATTGTATCAAAATTTGGAGATGAAATTGTTAGAAGATGGGAAGCTGTTGTGGCTATTGCAAAACAAGCCTCTATTGGAAAGGATATTAACGAAGAATTAGCTTACCGATTTATTCGATGTGCTGAAGTAGTTGGAGAATATGTTGCTCGCGAAAAATATTGGAACAGAAGTGAAGCAATATCAATTTGTACCAGAATGTCAGATGGTGCTGGTATTTCTGCATTAAGCAGATGGCGAGACAGAGATATTGGGAGGTTTGAATATCAATTAGAAGCATTATTAACTGAATTAATTAAATCAAGTAAGATTTCTTCTTCTGTTTGTTGGTCACTAGCAAGGTTCTTTTCTTATCACAATCTTCCAGGTTTATTAAAGATATGTTTACAGCAGGAAAATGATTCTAAAGTAAAGCAAGCCATATTTGCTGATGCTGTTTATTTGCTCCAAATTGAAGGTGCATCACATGGTTGCTGGAAAGAAATGCAACAGATGGCAATAGAGCAGAATATTAAGAATAATAATGTGGAAAGTATTTTGCATTCACATCAAAGCAATGTTGTAACCTCACTAAAATCAAAAAATCATAAAAGAAGCTCAAATTCCAACGATACTGAAAGTAAAATAAATTGGGAGGATATTTTTGGCACATCTAACATTCTTAATAATGAGGAATTTGAAAATTGTTTTCAGCGGTTTAACATTGAATCAAAAAAGCAACACTATAGAAGCGTTGATACTTTTTTCAAAAAATGTTTATCAAGAATAAATGAGACAGATTATTGGAAGTTTATTGATATTTTATTTTTATCTGATTTAAATCGTTTTGAGATTAAATCACTCTTCGATTCACTTCCAAAGAACTGGGTAAGTAAAGTAAGCTTTAAAAAGAAATGGCCTGATATAATAAAACGATTAGGAAGTAAATTTTCACATGAGCTGGTAACTTTATATGGATTTAAATATTTTATTGAAGACTTTAAACTTCATGGACACGAGGTTAACATTTTAAAGGAGGGTATTTTTGAAGGTTTAGCAAATGGTTACGAGTTTTCCAATGCTGAGATGTTCTTTGGTTTTCCATGTGTTGTTGTTCCTTTGATTAAACCTGAACAATCTACTGAATTACTAGATTATGCTTTAACAAGATTTGAGTTGCATATTGAAAGTGATTTCGGCGATGGAGAGTGGAGCGACTGGTTGTCAACTTCGCATAACACCAACAAAAGTATAGCTGGTTTCATATGGTCAGCCCTTGGCTCACCTCGTTCATCAGAACGTTGGAATGCGGCACATTCTGTTAGAATGTTGTCAAAATTCGGTTGTACAGAAATAATTGATGAGTTGATACAATGGATGCAACTAAATAAAGTGGAGGCTTTTGGAAATATCAAATTCCCATTTTATAATCTTCATGCAAAACAATTTCTCTTAATTGCATTAGCAAGAGTTGCTCTTGACCAACCTGAGTTACTTATAACATACAAGGATATATTTATTCAGAATGCTTTAGAAGAAGAGCATATTATTATTCAAAAAAAATCAGCGGAGATTGCCATTTGTATTGCTAATTCTGGTAAAAGTGATTTTGATAATTCAGTATTGGAAAAGTTAAATGAAATTGGTGTTAGCAAAATGCCGATTGATGAAATCGCTTACAATGAGAATAAGGATAGTTACTGGCATCAAAATAATGAAGTTAGTACAGAATATGAATTTCATTTTGGATGGGATTTTGATAGGTATTGGTATGAGCCATTAGGTAATGTATTCGGTATCCCTGGAAAACAGGTTGAAGATATTGCTGCCCATGTTATAATTAATGAATGGGGTATTAAGGATAAAAGTGGCTACAATAATGACCCTAGAGTATCTATATGGAATAGATATTCCCAAGAACGAGAAACTTGGCACGACCATGGAAATTATCCGAGAACAGATAATCTTGATTTCTATTTATCCTACCATTCAATGTTAGTCGCAGCATCAAAACTTCTAAAAAAAATGCCTGTTGTTTCTAAAAGAGACTGGTATGATGATGAATGGGGTGAATGGCTTAATAGACATTTTTTAACTTGTGATAACGGTAAATGGTTATCGGATTACCGAGGATCTGTTCCAATAAAAAGACCTCAATGGATTTTTTTAAATAAAAATAAAGATTGGAGAACTAATATTTTAGAACAAGATTATCTAGATGCTTTACTTATTGAAAAGGATGGTGAACAATGGTTAAATGTGCGAGGCGGCTGGGAGGAGGTCGAAGGTGAGCATGATGAAACTATTTCTATAACTTCAGCATTAGTATCCAAGGAATCTGCACATGCCTTGATGAGAGCTTTAGAAACATGCAGTGACCCTTATGACTATAAATTACCAGATTATGAAGAGGGCAATATGGAAATAAATTCAACACCTTTTGTGTTAATCGGTTGGATTACTGACAAATCAGTTTCAGTAAGAATAGATGAGTATGACCCATATGCAGATAATTTAAGCTATCCCTCATATTCAATTGGAAGTGATATTATTAATAAAACAGGATTGACAGTAAAAGATGATGGAACCGTTTGTTTTCCAGAAGAGACAAACTCAATTTTAGTATCCGAAGTATGGAGTAGCCATAGAGATACTATTAGTGAAGAACCAAACCAGGCTGGAAATAGATTACAAATATCATTACGTTTTTTAAAGCATTTGTGTTTAGAATATAATTGTTATTTAATAATTGAAGTTGAAATAAAAAGAGAAATAAGTTACAAATACAGGGAGCGAGATGAAAAGTATGAATACTCGAAACCTAAACAAAAATTATTTTTACTATCATCAGATGGAGAACTTAAAACAACAAGAGCAAATTATAAACTTGGGTAAGCTTTTTGTAAAAGAACTTAAATTGGAACCTGGTGTAGATACATTTTCCCGATGGATGGCTCATTACCTTGCAGAAAAGATTACATTAGCAGAACAGTCAGAGGGTCAGGAAAAAGCCACCCTTAATAAGGAATGCTTTGAGATAATATTAAAACTTTGGGAACATCGCAATTCTCTTCCTTCTGGTAATAGACCATTTCAAAATTTTGAACCCATTATTGAGTTTTTATCAAAACTAAATATGGAAAGAGAACACCCTTTGTTTTTCAATAGTATCCCTGAAAACCAGTTGGATGATTTTGAGAAGAATAATTTAGACTATGAATCAGTAAAGGACTGGACAAATATTGCCAAAGAAATAGATAAAACAGCAAAAATTTGGATCGAATTTGCTTTAGGTCAAGCTGCAAACAAGGCAGCGAATGAAAGAACTAAAGAATGGATTGATAATGCGGTTAACATGCCTGAAAGTGCTGATTCTAGTATAATAAGTAAATTGGTTGATTTAAAAATTTCCTTTGATGATAAGGAAGAAATGGATGATTTCTCTAAAAAATATGCAATTGAAAAACTGAAAGATGGAATTTCTCGACTACAGAAATTTGATAAGTTAAATAAACTACTAATTGAAACCTATGAACTTGAATTGAACAAAGCTCTAAAAGAATAATAGCAAACAAAAGATAAAGCTTTACTTTTTTTCGGTTTTAGTATTATTCTTTTTGTAGTTTATTAATATAAATAAATGGGTCGAAATCTATGGGATTCATACGTGAGAAATATTTCACCTTATCTTCAATAATTGTTTTTCCATTCCTTGACCATCGTATGTTCCAATTTGGGTTGCAAGGATATAGAATTGGAAACAAAAGTTCCGTACATGATAGTTTAGCATCCCATATCCAGTTAGGTTCTGTGCGGTCTTTCATATAGGGCTCAACATTCCAGAGTTCAATTTTATCCGCACAATCAATGTCTTTATTGTGCGGAGCATTATATTCCATCAATGGTATGAAGTATGTAAGTTCTGATTCAGAATACCCTCTCGTTGGGAATTTTATAAAGCCCATTTTCTTCCAAAATTTTTCAGACTCCCTCGGTTCGCAAAATAGCTTTAAAGCTATTTTTCCTTCCGACTTGAAATATTTCTTAATAGCTTCAAAAGCTTTTTTACCTAATCCCATTTTACGGAATTTTGGATGTATCTCCATTATATCTATTTCAGCATAATAATCATGATTTGACCATGATATGAACCCTATTGATTGTTTTTCAAAATGGAGTGTGAAAAACTTTTCTTTCTCAAAAGAAGATTGAATAATATTCCAATTGCAATAAAAACCATCATTTGATAATTTGTACTCATCTTTCAGCCATTCTTCAACAGAATTCAAATCAGTTATGGAAGGATTAATATTTAATAGAACCTCTGACATGTAACCTAAGTGATTAATTAAATTATAAAAATACAATTTTGAAATCAACTTACATATTCAATAGCTCCAATACGTTTCAACCAACCTTCCAAAAACAAATGATTCTTGCCTTTTTTAGAAATGGAATGATAATACCTTACCCTTGCTCTGTGAATGGCAACAAACAACAATTTAGGTTCACAAGCATTTATCGCAGATAAGGTCTGTTTCCCAATAATACCGTCCATCTTTAAGTCGGCATCAAAAAACTGGTTTAAAACACGTTGAACACCTCTCGCACCCCAATGACCGCTATTGACACACCAATCAAAGATTATTTCTTGTAAAGAACCGTTTGAAATACCGCCAATACTGAACTTCTCATAAAATGTATGGCAATAAAATTCTTTTACCATACAATTCAATTGAGGTATGTCAATGTGTTTGTTCCAAGGTATTTCACCATAGGTTTCTTTATAGGCATCAATGTATTGCCATCCTTCCCAATCGGGATGCAAATTCCGGGCAACACCCATGTAGGTTTCTCCACCTTGGTCGCCCTCTACGTTGGCATAATAGCCTTCATGTTTGATTACACCATCAAACAACTCATCGAATGTTTTCATTGTTTACGTCTGTTTTTAAGTTTGACATCGTTAACTCCTGATATTGCACCACCAAAAAGAAAGTCAATAATGGTGCTTAGTTTGGTGGATATTCCACCGTTGATACTGCTTACAAATGCTATTTGCCAATCATCAAGCTGAATGGTGTCAAAAATGAAGTAGTTCAGCATTACGAAAGTCAAACTGCACCAAGCAAGCAAGAAGAAGATAGCAAAGGCTTTTTGAAGCCAACTGTCTTTCTGATACATCTCCCTGGCCGAACTCCTATCGGCAACTGCCATCTTAAAAAGTTCCATTTTCCCCTGGAGCTTTTCTTCTTGTGTGGTGAATATTTCATCAATCAGCTTAGTTCCCTCTTTTAAGGTTTCCGCAGCTCCGGTATTGATTACCTTTCCAAATAACTTTTTCATTTCTCTACAAATTTTAAAATGGTATCGAGCTTCTCGTTAAGCTGCTTTATGGTTTGATGGAATAGTTCTTTGCTGACATATATCTCCTTGGAGCTATCCCTCAAATCAGATATTCGTTTATGCAGTACTGTAAACTTGTTTTCGCATGAAGCAAGCTCTTTTGTCAAGTGCTGAATATCCTTTTCTAATAAATCGGTTTTAGCATCCACCGTTTCCTTTGTGGCATTCTTTGAAATGGCATTGCGGATGATGAAAGAAACTACACCAACGATAAGCGAACTGAAAGCACCGATAACAAGCCAATAGAATTTTATTGTCATTTCTTCCATGCTAAAAGATTTTAATGGTTTCTGTGCTGCCCTCCGGAAAGCGGTTTTTCTCCATCGTTGCACTTTGATTTTCGATGTGCATAATGGCATCCACAATATGTTCCCACTTCGTTCCGCCTTTAGAGCTGCCGTCTCGGTTTGCCTGATTGATGATTACAAATGAGGTGTTGGGAAACTGTTTCTTCAGCTCTTTAAATTCCTCGTGAGAAATATCGGTCGTTTGTGTACTGTCGATAAATACCACATCGTAATCCTTGAATAATCTTGGATTGTAGTCCTCGATGATTCCAATCGGACTGTTAATTCCAAGCCTTACCACTTTCTCCTGCATTGTTCCTTTTGCGCCTTCTTCATTGGCTACATACAGGACTTTATAGCCGTGTTGTTTTACCAATTCATCGGCAAACATTAGGGCAACGGTGCTTTTGCCGTGAAAGCGTGAGCCGTAAATCATTATATAGAATGGGATATACAGCTTACCTAATAGCCTACCGAACTTTCCCCTGATTGAGATGGTCTTAAAATTCATCTTGGCAAGGTCGTTTGCCAAAACAACCTGGTCGGATGCGATGACTGCGGTTCTTGTGGTGCCGGGATTGAATGCCCTGTTTTGAGAGCCACTACTTTTGGGCATGGAAGTAGTGGCATTTACTTTCCCAATCCGGCAATGCCTTGTAGCCCTTTTAACTGAACATTGGTAACAAGCAGTTTGTCGCTCTCCAGATAATCGTGCAAATGCTTTTGAACGTTTTTCACCTGTTCAAATTCCTTGTCGGATTTGTCAACCTTACCATTTTTCAGTGAGTTGGTAACTGAGGTAAGCAAGCGTTGGGCTTTTGCCTTTGTGATATTACCATACAGATTGATAAACCTTTTAATCAATGCAACTGCCGGAGTAACACCATAATCATCCACAATCTTTTTCAGCTTCGTGTATAAGGAATCCGGAACTTCAAACTTGCAAGTACCATTCATATCCTTGTAAGTCTTGATAAGGTCATTGCTGATGCTTTTAATTTCAGAAGCATACTTACTTGTTTTGCGAATGGTCTTTTCGGTAGCAGCCTTTTGAATCACCTTGTACAAAAGCGATACCTGACGTTCAGATACCTTCTTATTGTGGAAGTTCAGATAACGCCTGATTACTTTAATCTCCAACGGCATCAAATCAACCTCTATGGGTTTTCGTTGTGCTTTTTTGGGTGCTGCTGTTTTCTTGGTGGCTGTCCGTTTTGGAGCAGCTTTCTTGGTCACATATTTTGTTGATTTTTGTGACGAGGTAGTCTTTTTCTTCACTGGTGATTTCTTAGGTGCAGGGCTTTTCTTTTCTGAATCCTTTAGGTAAGGTTCAACGATTTTGAAATGATTATCCAACATCTCTTTAATGTCCTTATCCTCATTGTAGAAATCGGCAAATGAATCGAACTCTTTATGTGCTTCCTGTGCTGCTTCCGGCAACTTTTTGAAGTCAATATTTTTGGTGGCTTCCTTGTAATTTTTGATTGTTAATTTCATACTATCTGATATTAAGTTTTTAGTACACTATTTATTATTCGCTGCCCTTCGCAAGGGCTTGTTTCTGTTTAATGCGAATTGCTTTAGCCCTGATTTTGGCAAGTTTCAGTTTGCGCTCTTTGCCCACTATTACACCTTTGTTCACGCTGCCTTTTTCGGTTAGGTCGATGTATTCATCGGCTCGTTTATCGGTAAATGGCTCAAATGATTTTATGGATAAATGCTCTTTGATGGCATAAATCAGGTTATCAAAGCACTTGTTGATGTAAATGCGTTCCTGACCTTGCGGATAAACAGGATGAGAAAACATACCACCTGATACCAGGTAGTTATTTACCCGGTTCTTTTCCTTTAGCTTGTCGTACACATAGCACTCGAAGCTTCGGGCAAACATCTCGGCAATATCTTTCCAATAAGCACCTTGAAGTTTGGAGTAGTGATACAGGTAGCTGTCGGTTCTGCGTTTCTTTGTTTCGTCAAAATCATTGTAGCTAACTGCTTTATCTTCCAAAGCATAATAACCAAAGCGGAGCATTAGAATTAGCGAAACGATACTTGTATGCACCACCGATTGCCTTTCCTGAAATGTTGGTACAACCTTCTTAATGGAGGTCTTTAAAATATCCTTGAACCAATCTTTTGTTGGCGAAGAATTACCACCAATGAAATACTTCTTACGATACCCTAAACTTTCAATGATGGTATTCAGATAACTTTCTGAACGTAGCGGTTTGGTTGATAATTCCAAGCCATTCAAGTAGTGGTCAAAGAAATGTCCCCACTCATGGGCTACCGAGCCATCACCGTTTCGTTTGGTCAGGTTGATGAGCTGGCGTGTTGGATAATAAGTCGCCATTGCCTTACCTCCACGACCAAACGCACCGAAAGCAATAGCCAGGGCTTCGTTTATGGATAGGTTGATGTCAAGAACCTCACATAAATCAACGATGGCTGCAACAAAGTGACGAATGTGTTCCCTCGCTTCATCATCCTTCACATAGTTTCCTAATGTGAGCGATTTAAAATGCAGCTTCTTGATAACCGTATTTTCATCCGCTTCCTCAATCAATAAACCGCCTGTACGCTTGATGTATGATAGCGGTACGGCTTCTATCTTTGGCTTGCTGCTACTTTTAGATTTGCTTGTTTTCTTTATTTCTGCCCAGCTCCAATCTGGTTTAAATTCCTTGTATGGGAATCGTTCTTTTTGCTCATCGTATTCTCTTTTTGCATCATTGATAAATCGTGTGCAAACCTGAGTAACATACCTTACATAGTCCTCCACAGTCCGAACGCTGCTCAACATACCTCCCTGAAAAGTCAGGTCATTTTGCTTGTGGCGTTTCATATCGGCAGGAGAAAGAATTTGCTTAGCAGAATCAATACAATCCTGTTGGCGTTTTATCCGTTTGTCGGTGTACTCTTTCAACCTCTTAGCATGTGGAGCTGCCTGTTCTTTTGTGATACCTGAATATTGATGGGCTTTCATGTAAGTTTCCTTGACCGCAGATGTTGTCCGATAGCCCTTAATGGTAAAGACAATATTGCGAAGTGCCTTACCGAATATCATTCCAAAATCATGCTTGCCCACAATCTCACCACTATTGGCAATGGTATCGAGCTGCTGTAAATCCGTGATTGAAATAGCATCATTGAGAACACTTGCAAAAGCTTCTGCCATTTTCACATATTGTTCCCTGGCTTCTTTGGTGTTGGCATGTGGCTTAGCAGGAAATGCCTGACGAACCTTTACTTTCAAAAAGGCACAACCTGAATCCGTTCCATTTTCTTTTTCTGCCTGTGGGTCAACCTTTGGAAATACCTTATCTTTTTTAATTAGCTCGATAGCGGTTGCTTCATCCTGTTCGATGCTGTTTAAATCGCTACTGCTGATAAGCTTGTTGTACATGGCTTGTTCTTTCCTGGAACCATGAACACGCTTTCCGGCATCTTTAAATTCCCGGTTCTTTTGCTTCTCCTGCAAAGCCTTTTCGACTTCCGTATCAATATCCCCAAGGTCATCATTGGGAGTTGCTAAGTTGGCGCAGTAGTTTTCGTATAATGACCAATCATCGCTGATAATAAAGAAACCATCATTGGGATTAGGTTTGTAACCTTGCTTTGTTTTGTAGCCATTGCGACCTTCAATGAAGCCTTGTTTGGGTAGAATCCAAACGAAGTCACCCTTTCTCGGTTTGTAGCGAGTGGCAATAATATCGGTTGCTTTCTCAAAACCTTTATAGATGGGCAAAGCATTGACATTAACGCCCTCTTTAAAACCATTGGATAAGATGGAAGCCTTTGATTTTCCTTTAGTGCGAATATCCTTATGGATGGCTTTGTACTTTTTATAAAACTCCTTCTCGGTCATAGTATGGTCTTGATTTTAGGATGAGTACCAAGCCCGGCAACTGCCCGAAGCTGTTTCTGCTTAATCAGTATTGCCTTTGCCCTAAGCTTTACAAGTGTCAATTGCTTACCCTTGTCAATGCTAATTTTCTTTCCTTTCGGTGCGGATTGCTTTTGTTTGGCCAGTCGTTTGGGAAATTCCTTTTTGTCCTGCTCAAACATCTTCATTGCTTCATTGGTAAGGCTATCAGTTGAATTGCCTCGCTTTGTTCCCTTATCCAAAAACTCATCGTAATAATGGCGTGGAATTTTAACCGAAAGGCTGAATCGCTCTCCAAGTAGATTAAGCAGTTTGGTCATCTTGCTTTCTTCAACCGAAGCCCTCATATTGCCCGAAACCATTTCAAAACCATCCCGATTATTAACCAGAAGTTTCACCACTTCTTTATCGGTGTAAATGGGAATATGCGTTTTGGTTTTCGGCATGATGACCTTAAAAGTGCCATCATAATGCCTGGCTATTGTAATCCTGTTTTCGGTGGCAATGGTAGCTCCATTGCGAAGGCTCATAATGTGCTTTTGCAGTTTGGCTATTGGAGCTACAACATAGTTGTCTGCCTTATTATTGTTATTGTCAGGCGACCATGCTTCACTCATTAATATTCCTTTCTGAACACCTCTGCCTTTAGTGGTAAAGCTTACCAACTTACCGGGAAAATCGGCAGAGCCTTGAAGTATGTTTCCTGTTACGATATAGCGGATTTGTCGGTCGGCGGTGAAGTCTTTAATAGCTTCATCCCAACGCTCAATCAAGCTTTCTTTTTGTCCTGTGGTAAGCTGCATACTACGGCTCATTACACGCTCAATTTCTTTGGCGGTATCACCCGATGCAGGGAGAACGATGTATTTACGGCTGTCTGAAATGGCAAAGCGAAGCTTCACCGATGACGGAGCATAAGGATTCTTGCGCTTTGGGTTAATGTCGAAACCAAGAAACACGCAATAAGAATTGGAACTGCTATCGGTTTCAAAACTGACTGCCGGATAGAAATAACCATGACCGACTTTAAAGAACTTGAAAAAGTTGTTCAAGTAGCGTTTACGGTTCTCGCTTTGTGTTTTGGTCTTGGTAATCTCGGCTTGTTTTCCTTCTTCAATTTCTTCGGTTCTTTCAGCGACATAATCTCTTTGGGCTGCTTTGTCATATACCGGAATTTTCTGATAGCCTTTCTCATCGGTAATACCATTAAAAAGCTCTTTGTATTTATCCTCCAACGCTTTTAAATCCTCAGATAACTTGTTTTGCACAAATTTCTCGTGAGCTGAAACTATTTCTTCAGAAATGCTATCGGGGTGTTTACCGCTTAATTGTTTTTGAATAAGCTTCTCCAATTCAGCTTTGCCATACGGCTTTTTAAGTACGTTACATTCGCATTTTTCCAAAAAAGTATCATTACCAAAAACCGAACGCCCACCTTTTCCGGCAATCACAACACGCTTTTCAAGTGATTCTGCTTTTAGGTTCAGGACTTCCACTTCAAGGTCGTACTCATCGGCTTGCTTGAGATACTCCACATAGTCGTTGTATCGCTCAATGACTTCCTGATAAAATTTCTCTTGTTCCTTAACCGATAAAACAGCCACTCGACCTGTTACTTTTGAAGCATCACCTTCGGATGGGGTTTCATCGCTGTCTTTTCCTTCAAATTTGAGTGGGTTATCCAGGGCTTTGTTTAGTTCCTCATTTTCCAACATATATTGGCGAACCACTTTGTCACCGTATTTATTCAGAAAGTCATCCGATTCTAATTGTGATTTACTGCTTTTCTGGTTGGAGGTGGTATTGGCATCCAATGATTTCAGCTTCTTTTTGAGCATCATCATAAACCGCTTTTGTGCAGGAATAGACGAAATAATGTAATCGTAAATCGGTTTCATTATCTGCCCTGTTCGGTTGATACGTCCACGCTTTTGAATCTCTGTATTGATATTCAGTTCAGGTTGGAGTATCACCATCACACGTTGCTTCACTTTTTCTGCTGGCACCTTATCCGTAACAATGGCATGTGCCGAAGCTCCTGTTGAACCACTTTGATTGATAAGCAAACAATCAATTTCATTGTCATTAAACTGTCGGAATAAATCGGCTGTATTTTCCTTTTTTCGGCTCATCACCAAAGCGGTTGTATTCTTTGCCTTGGTGGAATTGTACTGGACACAAAGTTTTCGACCTGTAACCTCACCAACTGAATAGCCGGCTTCTTTTATCTTTTGGATAATAAGGTCCAGAGGGCTGATAGTAATTCCTGTTGAAGCCTGTTCGATTCGCCTGATAATATCATAGTAAGCCAATTGAGCATCTTCGGATAAATCGGCAATATTGAATTGTTTACCCTGTGATTCTCCATCAATATCCTTTTCGGTATAACGAAGAACTGAATCCAACCCCTTTTCCAAAACGGTTGAGAAGTCTCCGTTTATCACATCATCGGGTTTTGCCATTCCTTCTAAAAAGCTCCCCATTGTGGAGGCAAAAGCAATGATAGGTTTCTTACCTTCTTTTAACCTGTTTATGGCATGGTCGGCAACATCGGCAGCGTTCAGGCTAAAGAGTAATTGATTGATGACGTTGAAGACTTTTGAGAAATACGGAATATTATCAACCCCGGCTTTTTCAGTTCCTTTGCGTGTTTCAACCTCTTTACTTTCGGCTGCTGCAATCTTATCTAGCTCATCAACCTGTTTGTTAATGTACTTCTCCTGGAACCCGATAATATCACGGATGATTGAGGTAATCTTGTCGGCAGTTTCAGCTTGCTCTTTGGCTTTTTCTTTCAGCTCGATATAGTTTACTTCCACACCTTCAAAAGAGCGTTCACGCCTAATCATTTGCCCCTCTGAAACTAATTGGGCTGCTAATACTTCCTGTAAAGCCACACCGCCTTTGGTGATGGCTTCTACCAAGTCCTCTTTGCTCATATTAGCATCGCTCATTGAAGTCTTTTGAGCGTAAATCGGCATATTATCAGGTCGTTTGGCAAAGGTTGCAGATAAGAAACAAACGCCTTTGGTTTGCCTTAACACATCTTGCATAAACTCACCTGTATTGGAACTACCCGAAGCATTATGAGCTTCGTCCATTATGATGATATTACCGCTACTTGCAGCATTTAAAAACTCTTGTTTGGCTGGCTTTTTCGGCTGATTGAACTGCGAATAAGTGGCACAAACAAAGTTGTAATTGTTGGGTACTTTCTTACCCTTGATAATCCTTTCTTGTGTAGGTTTTTCGGGAGCTGTATAAATGACTTCACCGCTTTTGTCCTTTACATTGGTTTTGCTCTCTTTGGTGTTAACGATAAACGGTACCAGGGCAGAGCTACCAATGTCCGATAAGTCACGATACAAGTCAGTAAATAAGTTCGGCTTTTCGGATAAGAACACAGGTTGCAAACCGCTTTTAACACCATAGCGGATTAAAGCTGCTGCGGTTCTACCTTTACCAATTCCTGTTTGGTCGCCAACAATGATTCCCTGGCCACGCTTTTCGATATTGTAAATTGCCAATGATACTGCATCAATCTGTTCGCACGAAAGCGACTTGACAAGCTCGTCATTGCTGTAATCGAGTTTCTCTGCAACATAGTCAAACAAAGGCATTCCGATACTTTTCTTTACTTTTCGGATAGCGATGTGCATTTCGTGACCCATTGAATCGGGAACAGTTGTATCCAGGATAAAACCTTTTTCGGCTGTCGGGATATATGCCATGCCCAATCCTTTATGGCCGAACATCCCTTGTTAATACTCATGTTCATTTTGAGCCAGCTTTTTGGTGCGGACAAAGCTTTTGTTGTTGTTGTTGTTGGTTTTAAAACCCAATTCAATAAGCCGTGCCGATATATGTTTTGGCGGAACGCTACCAAACTTTATGGTAATGCTGCTTTTGCTAAATGATATTGCTTGTTTCATGCTGCTTCTGTTTTATGAGAATTGCTTTTGCTCTCAATCTGGCAATGTTCTGGTTGATTTTCGTAAGTATTTCTGGAGATGGTTGAAGTTGAACTCTGTCCCAAAGTTCTTCATGGGTATTGACAACGGTGCTGTGTAATTTATTTTTAAGCGGAGCTGCTCCATCGGGAACTGCTTTTGCTCCATCAATCAAAATCAATCGGGTGTTGATTGAAGTTCCTTGTCTGGAGTACAACTTTTTGCCATTAATCGGGATAATATCTTCAACGTTGTAAAAGTGATAGAGGTAATTCAGGAAAATGCGGTTAGTACCTGCCGTAACCCGACCGTGTTCGTCCCAAGTAGTATGACCACCTATGATAATGGCAGCTTTACCGTCATCCTTCATGCAACGCAAAGCGTTTAATGCCATTGCATGTTCTAATCGTTTGATTTTAAACTTTCCAAAAAGTTCAGGTTGAGAAAGTGAACCAAATGGCGGATTCGTAACTATACCATCAAAACTTCTGTCATAAGCTGCCGGAGGTTTTAAAGCATCCCAAGAGCTGACCTTTGCGAAAGGTTGTTCTTTCAGGTTGGCAAGCCTTACATCGTCTAGCTCGTTAACATGGGTATAGTGATAAGGTAAAGCAATGGTTAAAAGTCCGTTCCCTGCCGATGGCTCTAAATACTTTGGAAAGTCGGTTTTGTCATTGGTAAGGTGTGCATTGCCGACAATTTTGCCTTTAGTGCTTCCTTTTACAATATTCTTAAAAGCTTTGTAGCCTGATAAGCTACCTGATTTTAAGATATAACTCGATGCCAGGAACGAGATGGGTGCCGGAGTGGAATATTGCTGCATCAACACACTCATGCTTGTACGCATGGAGAGGTTAACCTGTGAGTGATACAGGGCTACAATATCAAGGTATTTTTCGTAAGTGGTTAGCGAACTGTTGTGTGCTATCTCTCTTGCGTTTAGGATTATTGCCAGTTCGGTAAATTCTTTCACCAAGTTCTTATTAGCGATACCGAAGCTTTTGGCAATGCTTTCAATAGTGGTTTTAGAGTGCTTACGTCCGCCTTTTAAATCCTCACGAATCCTTGATATGTAGCCCTTTTTATCCATGAACAAACCAGAACTACATGATTGTGTGAGCTAAATAGAAAAGTCCAATGAATATCTCTGCTGCCATTGTCAGCTCCAAACACCAAATTCGCTTATCGGCAAAGCCTGTTGCAATCAAAGCCGAAATAGCGATGATGATGGTGTATTCGATATTTCCGAAACTGAAATAATAGCTTAATCCAAGGAGTGTAAATCCGCCAATTGCCGATACATAGTGAGCAATACGGATAAACAGATTTCGTTTAAAGTCGGAGAATACACCCACTAAAAAGATTCCGATACCGCCTCCGATAACCCACCAATCAGCAGATTCTTTAATAAAAAGACCTGTTATGATGATGGCCAGTCCACAAACCCACATCACTATCTCAAATACAAGTTTGTAGGGTTTGCGTAGAAAGTAATTACTATCGGAAATTGATTTGCGGATGCCATGAACCGCTATGATTGAGGTAAGATAAACTACCAACGCTATAAATGCCGTGAAAAGGCTTGCTATTACTAATACTTTCATAATTATTGAAGTGTAATGGTTTTGTCTGTTTCATCTTTGAAAGTGAGCTTCAGGTTGTTTCCTGCAACATCTACCGAAAGGCTATCCACATCGGCATCCACGAAGTTTTTCATGAAGTTGATTTGGAAGTTCAGTATCTCAGTCAGCTTTGCTTCCCAATCTTCACCTGAGAAAATGCCGGAATCACCATACACCTGTAAGAACTTTTTCAGGAAGTCAGGAATGTTCTGTAAGTTGACATCCCAATCAGCCCCAACTGTGGCATTTTCTTCAATACCTGAAAGCTTATTTTCGTCTGCCTGTGGGTAACTGCGTTTAGCATTATTGGCTTCAATGGCTGCTGCCTGTTCTACCGATATGGTAACAGGTTTATTCTGAATATTGGTGTCCCAATCTGCTCCAACAGTTGCACCTTCTTCGATTCCTCCAAGCTTTGTTTCATCCGCTTCGGGATAAGAGCGTTTTGCTGTATTCGCTTCGATAGCGGTCGCTTGTTCCTCTGTTATGGTAGTTGGTTTATTGGCAATATTCGTGTCCCAATCAGCCCCGGCTGTGGCGTTTTCTTCAATTCCCGAAAGTTTGTCCTGGTCAGCTTGTGGGTAGCTTCGTTTTTGGGCATTGGTTTCAATAGCTGCTGCCTGTTCTGCCGAAATGGTAACAGGTTTGTTTTGGATATTAGTTTCCCAATCTGCTCCAACAGTAGCACCTTCTTCAATTCCTCCAAGCTTTGTTTCATCGGCTTCGGGATAAGAACGTTTTGCGGTATTCGCTTCAATAGCGGTAGCCTGTTCCTCTGTTATTGTTGTAGGCTTATTGGCAATATTCGTTTCCCAATCAGCCCCGGCAGTTGCATTTTCTTCAATGCCTGAAAGCTTATCTTCATCGGCTTGTGGGTAGCTTCGCTTTTCAGTATTTGCCTCAATAGCTGCTGCCTGTTCTGCCGATATGGTAACAGGTTTATTCTGAATGTTAGTTTCCCAATCACCCCCAACAGTCGCACCTTCTTCAATCCCTGCCAATTTGTTTTCATCCCCTTCGGGATAGGAGCGTTTTGCAGTATTTGCCTCGATTGCGCTCGCTTGTTCCTCTGAAATTGTAGTAGGCTTATTCGCAATATTTGTTTCCCAATCAGCTCCGGCAGTTGCATTTTCCTCTATGCCTGAAAGCTTGTCTTCATCAGCTTGCGGATAACTGCGTTTTGCATTATTGGCTTCAATATCGGCTGCTTGTTGTGGCGAAATCGTAACAGGTTTGTTCTGTATATTCGTGTCCCAATCTGCTCCAACGGTGGCGTTTTCTTCAATCCCTGCAAGCTTGTTTTCATCCGCTTCGGGATAGGAACGCTTTTGCGTATTTGCCTCGATAGCTGCCGATTGTTCTGCCGAAATGGTTGTCGGCTTATTCTGAATATTAGTATTCCAATCAGCCCCGGCAGTAGCACCTTCTTCAATCCCTGCAAGCTTTTCTGCATCTGCTTGTGGATAGCTGCTCTTTTTGTTATTGTTCTCAATTGCCGTTGCCTGTTCTGCACTAATGGTCGTTGGTTTGTTTTGCAGTTCCTCAAAATTAGAAGTCAGGTTCATATCGTTTTCCAACTGCGAAAGTTTTGTAGGAATGGCAATATTGATATTACCATCAGGGTCGGTTACAAAACCACCATGCACTTCGATACCACCATTGGGCATGTACACAGGACTTTTCTCTGAAATGAGTAAGTCTTCAACATTCCCGGCGATTATCAGACCACCGCTAATTTGCTGAACAATGGTTTTGGGTCTGTATTCCGGAGCGGATTTCGAACGTGCAATATTGATGAATGAACCAACCGAAGCCCTGTCAAGTATCGTGTCCTGAATATCCCTGTTCATCTTGAAGTAGGTATCAGAAAACACAATCTTGTTGTAGCCCCTGTCAAATACACACGACTGATTGACCTTCGCCTCGAAACAGCAATCGTCAATGTTGGTGGTACTGTTCAGGAAAGCTATTGCACCGCTTCCGGCATCGGTGTATTCAAAGCGTATGTCGGCAAAGTTGATAGCACTATTGTAAATCTCAATAGCCTTATCACTTTGGAAAATCACAGGCTTAACGTATGTTCCAACTACACCATCGACCTCATTGCTCAATGAGCAGATGTTGATTTGGTAGGAGAAATCACGAAGGACCAGGAACGTTCCCAAATCATTGATGTAAGTACCATCCTCAAACATGATGCTGATGCTTGCACTTTTGTTGGTATGGTACTTCAATGCTTTGGGCAGAGAATCAAACAGCCTTTGAAGCTTTGAAAAAGGAGTTCCCGAAGGAATAATAATCGCTTTGCGTTCAACATCGTATTCAAAACCTGTTATTTGTTGGTCTTTACTCATATCAAACACGCCCTGAAACACCTTGTATTGTTCGTGTTCCATGCCCAAATAAGCGTACTGGCCATCAGAAGCCCATTCGCCTTTTTTCAATAACGGTGGGGTTGTTCCCCTAAACATCTTTATAGTTCCCATATCTAAAGTCTTTTAATTGCTAAATCATTGCGTAGGCTTGCTCAAACAATTGGTTGGAGACGTAATTACCACCAGTCTCGACCTTTGTCATAGAAAGCACCAATAAGCGGAGTGTGTTTTTTGTAGGCAGGAGCTTTGCACTCTTGCTGACCTTTAAATCCTTGCAAACCGTTTGGATGTAATGGTCTGTATTGTTTTCAAATCGGGGAGCATATTCTTCGACCAATAACGGCACGGTATTCTTGCCCTTTTCAATGTCGTGCTTGAGGTCTTTTATCATGGCACGAACGCCATAAACCGGAGCAATAAACATTTCAAAACGTCTGTCCTTATTTTGCTCTTTGGGCAGTTTACCGTTCCATTTGATGTTGGTGAAAATCAGGTTTCCCGGATTGTTGTTTCGGATGCCCCTGGGTGCATTTGAGAGATAGGTATTCCCACCATTCCAATTCTGAAAATTTGAGGGTAGTTCGTTATTGTTGGTTGTCAAAACGTTTGAACCACGAGGAGGCAATAGCCCACGTTTGCGTTTGTTTCGTCTGCGAACGAGTACAATTGTGGTAACTATTGCCCCTGTGGTTAACACCCCTCCCGAAATAAATAATATCTTTTTCTTCTTGTCCATAGCTTTATTGTTAGAGTTTAGAGAGGGATTCCCCAACTGTCGAACTTGGGTTTGATTTTGGAAATTTCACTTTCGCTTAGTTCTTGTCTGAACCAGCCAATCAGGTTGAAGTCCTGACCTAAAAACGCTGCCCTGGTTCCCCACAAATACTGTTTCATGCCAAAGGCTTTAATCACCAATAGCATATCGTCCTTGCTCTGTATCTTATCAATGGTGGAGTAAATAACCTTTTCATCTGTGCCAAAGTCGAGCATTGCACCGTACAGCGTATTAGCATATAAAGCAGCATCAGAAGCAGAAATAGTCAGGTTTTGCCTGTCGATAACCGTATCTTTTATTGATGGAGCAACCCTTGATGAAGTGCCATCAGGGTTTTTCTTAAGCAATAGCTTTTTAACAGCGTAAATACCGATACCAACGCCCAAAATGGGCAATCCGTATTTAATGCCGTTTGCTATTAATGTTGCTTTATTTACTGGTGGTAACTGTTGCACGTTGCTGAGTTTTTTAGATGTATCGTAATGCGGTCTTTACAATCTTTGGGTTCTTGGCAACCTTGGTCAGAAGCTTAATCATATCCTGTTGCTCAACCTTATTGACTGCATTTTGCAAAAGGTTTCCTACTTGCTGAACTACCTCGGTACTGTCAGCTTCAATGGTGATTCCTACTTTGAATTTTCTCATAATCGTATGTTTTATTCGTTATCTAAATCATCGTTATCAAACTCTGCGTTTCCCGGTTCCGGCTCTGATATGCCATTCACGGCTTGATTCAGGAACAGGAGGGTTTTATTAATCAGCTCCGCTTTGTCAAGGCATAAGCCAACGATGTTTGCAATCTTGGCTACATCTTGCAGTTCCCATGTCATAAGGGCATCGGATAGTTTTTTGATTATCTCAGCTTTCTTGCGGTCTTCGGGTGTATTAGCCGTACCTATGTCGGTAATCTCAACATTGGTTTCAAGGAGCTGTGCCGATTCTTCCTCGGTATCATCAAGCATTCCCAAAGCTCCTTTGAGTTCTTCGGCTGATAAGCCTAATAATTCTGCTGTTTTGGGACTGTTGGTAAGCAAGCGTGAACCGATACCGACCAATGCACCTGTGGCAACTCGTTTCATCACTTCATTGGGAGCATACCCTGCAAGACGGCTTTCAAGGTCTGTCTTATCGGTTTTCAGTTCCCTGTTTTCGCTTTGATAGCGGTCTTTTTCAGCTCGTAGTTCTGCATTTTCATTGCGTAAACGCTCATACTTTTCTTCCAAAGTATTGTAGCGTGTCTCGAACTTAAAATCATCCAACTGCTTTTGGTAGCTGATTCGCTCAACCTCTTTGTTATTGCCCGATAAGGCATTAAACACACCAAACAGACCTTCCAACTTGTTTTTTGCCTGTTCGTTTTCACCGGAGAACAATCCCAATAGCGTATCTAATTCACCTAAACCATTGGTGTTACTTTGAATTTGGTGCTGCCTTACTTCTTCCTGGATAATGGTTTGAAGCTCGGCTCTCTCAATGGGTTCTTTGGGTGGGTTCAAAAGCTTGCTGATATTCACCGTATAACTGTTCAGACTTCGTGCATTGGGGCTTTTGCCTCCAAACACATCAACCCTGAGTGAACCATGAGACTGCTTTGCTTTTTCAATGGCACTTTCAATGTCACGGTTAAACTTATCCGTTCCGGAGGTTCTTGAAGTGAGTGCAGTTTCTTGTGCTGCGGTAACCAGGTATATTTCGTAAGCGTAGGGGTACTTTTGTTCATCCTCCGAACGCTTTATAAACTCGTATATGCTTTGTATTTGCTCTCTGTAATCCAACATAGTCGTATTAATTTCGGTGGGGAATAATCTTTACAAACTCCAATCGGTAAGGCTTAAAGTTTTCCGCTTGGGTTTTGATGTCTATGTAATCGGTGAATACCTGGTAGCGGTACTCATCCATAAAGTCGTATTCTTCGGGTGTAGCGGTAAACACATTATCGCTGCTAATGAGTTCCATTTCATCAATGGAGCTTGGCAGACCTTTGGTGTTCAGAATCCACATATCGTTTTTCAGGTCCAGCGAAATATCCGCACCTGTTACCATTATCACCGTTGGTTTTAATTGGTAGCTGTCGATGGTTCGCATCCCTGAAACACGGTCTTTTGCGATGGTATGTAATAACTCACTCGTGTTCATATTCTATGTAGATTCTAATGGTTAGCGTATTGTCTCCGCTGTTTTTATTGCTTTTGAAAACCGTATGGATATTGCTGTTTACCTCTAAAGGCTCATGGAATGGGATAACCTCTTTGCTTAAATGCTTTACCTTTCTGTTGGCAGTAAGCATGTAATCACGTAGTAGAAAACTGTTACCGTTTACCAATAGGCTGATATTGCCACATTCATAAGGTTCAGGCTGTTTGTATGCCTTAACAGGACGAAGAAATACATCGGATTTATGCAGATAGGCAAAGGTTAATGTTTCCTGTGCTATCAAGTCGGCAAATTCAAGGCTTGTAATGGTTTGACCTTTTTCAAACAAACCGACTTCGTTGTAGAGATAATCAGCAAACTGTGTATTGAAAAGCTCTGCAATGCTGTTGTTCAGGTTGCTTTGCTGGTCTGCATCAAGGCAAGTAAATTTGATATTGTTGCTCAAAATATCAACTATTGCCGGAAGAATATCAGTCTCAAAAAAGTCTTTGCTTTCTGCTTCGCTTGCCCTTGTGCGTAGGTAAGAATAGAACAGGTTGGTAATCCCATCGGTCAGTAACAAATCGGATATTAAAGCTTGGGGAAAAGCTAAATCCTGTGTTACATCTTCCAATTCCGATTCCTTTTTAACCAGGGCGTTTATTGCAATGCCTGTAATCAGTTTACAGGAAGCAGGGAGCAAGTCCTGTTCATTGATGTGTTTGTTGCCAACTGAGGTTTTTGTAATTACAAAATATCGTTTCATGTGATTAATTTTTATTTTTAATTGCCACATGGAACTCGCTTGTAATAGCAATTGCTCTAGTGAAATATTTTTGAATAGCTCGTTTCATTGTCGGGAGATTTTAGGGTTATTTCTTTTTCTCTACCTCGGCAAGCAGATACACACGAACATTGTAGCTTTCATTAACAGCCAGGTTCTCGCTGTCGTCTTTGTAAATGACACGTACAGGGCTGTTCTTGGCTTTTTCATCCACAGGAAAGGCCACGTCCTTAATACTCATGTCATCATTGTGGTGAAGCAATGCCACCTCGGTATCATCGGGGATTATCTCTGTATCATCAATCCAAACCCTTAGTGTGGCACCGGGTAATGCCTGTTGGTTGGATAGGCGTAAGAAAATTCCTTTGATACGGTCATGTTCCGTTTTGGTATTGCCGTTAAACTCGTAGGTCTGACCTTTTTTAACCTCGAATTTCACGACCTGTAATTTGCGTATGTTATTGTCTTGTACTTCCATTTTTGAAATGATTAAGAAGAAAAAAGGGGCGGTTAACAACCGCTGACCGCCCCCAAACGATTATGACATATCAAGCTCCTATGCTTTCTCTGTGATAGTTCCCAATAGCGTTACCTTAACGGCAGGGTGGTAAATCTTATCACCTGATACCGATTTCGGCATGTTCAGCTTTGGTGTAATATCCATTGATGGCTTTAACCACTTTGGATTGGCAAGCTTGTATTGGAATTTGCGTTTTGTGGTATCGGTATCGTCAAACACCGCACATGAGATTTCAGGTACAATTACCTTCGTGCCTAACGTCATCTCGAAAGTACCGTTCAGGATTGCCGGAGGTAAAGCAAACTGACCAAAAGCAAAATCTGCCGGGTCATTGTCTTCTTCCGATGCTCCGTGAGCGTACTCAAGAACAATATCAGTTAACAGGAAATACTTTCCTGAATCCAACTGCGCACGGTTCAGGTTGGTACGACCAGCCTTTTTATCGTCCGATGCCTCCATCAAATCAATGTCGGACTTATCTTTAATCGACTTAACGGTGTAGATTGCCGTATCAACGGTTTGCATACGTGCATCTTTCAATGCTTTCTGCACTTCCGGTGGCAACTGCTGTCTGCGAAGTTCAAACTGACCTTTTGAAGTCAGGTCTTTGGTAAGTCCTGTTTTTACAGCCGTACTTCTTGCTCCGGCATTATATGACCTACGTACAGCACGTTTTCTGCTGGTTCTTCTGCGACTTCTTCGCCCTCTGCGTCTTGTTCTACGGCGTGAGCGACCTAAATCGCCAATGCCTTCGACTGCATCGTCCTGGTCTTCTTCTTTCTCTAAAGCATCTTCCTCTTTTTCAAGAATCGCTTCTTCTAAACCCTCTATTTCTTCCATCGAAGGGTACAAATCATTTTGCTCATTAATTTCTGCCATGATAATTTGTTTTGCGGCTTATTAGCCTTTGTTATTAAATTGATTAAATGTTATTTAGTGAGAATCAGGATGCCATCATATCGCCCGAAAAGATGTCATAGTCCATGCTGTCGGGGTCGAGGTTTTGGATTTTGCCAACTGGCTCATCGTCATCATCTGAACTGCCAATAGGCTCATCGCTCATTGCGTAATCATTGGCTGCGCTGCCGATAGGGTCATCACTCATCGAATAGTCCGATGCTGCACCTGATACCGAAGCCTGAATTTCACGCTCGATGTCAATGTCGGCTGCCGGGAGTGCTTGCGTAATTGGGTTTAAGGCACGTAGTCCGTCCATTTCGTCCACATCGTTGTAATCTTCATCACCGATAATACCCTCTAATCCTTGAAGGATAGTTTTACCTGTGGCTTTTTTGATAATGGATTCAACACCTGCACCTGCTGCACCTACCAAGCCCAGCTTTACATACTCGTTTTTGGTAAACTGCGTACCCACCAAACCGCCCATAGTAACGGCTGCCGGAACGATGTAGGTTTTCATTTCGTTGCCCAACAAACCGCTAACGGTCTGGCTCTTTTCCAACTTCTTTAAAGCGTACTTGCCAACTGCAAACCCTGCTACGGCAGCAATGGGCTTGCCTATGTTGTTGGTAGCTTTCATAAAGTCAATCTTTGTACCTCTTGAAGTTCTCCTTGGGGTACTTGACGTTGATTTTTTAACTGCCATGTTTTCTAAATTTTAATTATTGATTCACAATTATTTATTGAAGCTTGATGCTTCCTAAATCTTCTTTATTGGTGGTTTTCTTGGGGGATGATTTCCGCTTTGCCGGAGTGCTTTCCTTTTTGCGGAACATGAGATAAGCTCCTGTTCCAATAAGAGCTGCAACACCTAAACCAATACCGACTTTTGCACCTTTGCTCAGTTTCTTTTTACCTGATGCAGTAGGGTTTGTTGTAGTCGATTGTGGTGTGTAGTTCCCAGATTTCATTATGGGTTGGGGAGTGTAACTGCCGGACTGTGGCATGATACTATTGGATGGAGGCATCACGCTGTTTGTTGGTGGAGCATAAGCCTCAGTTGTAGGAGCTGCCTGATTGTTAAATTGAGATACTGCTTCCGTTGCAGGAGCTGCTTTTTTGAATTTACTTTTAACCTTTGTAAAGATGTTTTTGATAGGCTTTAACCAGCTTCCGATTTTTGCCAATACACCACTTGCTGCGGTTACTGATGCTGCTGTGGCAACTGCACCCATATTGCCTAATTCTGCCAATTCGCCAATGGCTTCCAAGCCTTTCAAATCAGCAAGTAAACCGTCAATTCCTTTTAGGGAGAAGTCAGAACTTTTTTGTTTTGCACCTTTAAGGATTGCTTTTCTAAGGTTGGATTCTTTACCCTGTAAGCCTTTAAACAGCTTACGAACCTTGCCATGTGTCTTTTTTAGTTTGGCATGTTTTGCCGGGTCGATGTTGTATTTGCTTGCAAGATTATCGGGTAAATAGGCGTATTGCAATTTCTTGGCAATACCAAACATATTTAAGCGTAAGGCTGCCAATAATCCGCCTCTGATAGCTATTGACAAAGGATTAAATCTTACGATAGCTTTTACTACTTTCTTGGCTACTTTGCCAATCTTCTTGCCAACACGTTTTATAGCTTTGAAGAATCGACCTCTACGTCTTTTTCTTCTTCCTAAACCGTCCATTTCATCGTCCAACTCATCCAATTCAGCCAATCCCTGGATGGCTTCTGAATCGTATTTAATCAGACCTTTTTCGGCAAGCTTTTCTTCAATATCCGATAGCTTATCCAATACGGCATCTCGCTGTGGAGTATTCCAAAACTTGATTGCCTGGTCCAACATGGATATGAATTGGTCAGGGTTTTGGACGTGAGCCATCTTGTCCTTGTTATCCCTGTTCTTTAAAAGATAATTCCGGGTACGGACTAAATAGTTGTAGGTAGCATCTTCTGCATCACCCAAGCCGCTTATGGCATCGTCAAAGTCAACACCTGATACAATGGCAATAAGGTCTTCATGGTTGGCTTGTGCCTGAATACCGCCAGCTAAATCAATGCCTGATAAAACCGATATTGGCAAGCCTAAAGCACTTGTACCTGTAATACCGTCAATTCCTCTAAGCCCTGCCAACTGTAAAGGAGACATATCAAAATCAGACCGTTCAAAACTGTATGGTTTTTGGTAATCAAACTTTGAGAGAACAGGGTCGATAACGATTTCATCTTCGGAATCGCCAATAGCAGGAACAATCACATAGATATGCTGAAAGTTCTTTTTACCGTCATACTTGGTAATGCGGAGCTTGAACGGAATACCTAAACACTTTAAAAGCGAACCCACAAAAATGCTGTAATCATCACAGTCAATCCCTGCATCTGATTTGCCTTTTTGTTTGAACTTGATTTGTCCGTCTAACCAGGAACGTGATGGAGTTCGGAGTTGTTCCGTTCCGTCATCATCTTTATGGTACTGCAAATAGTTGTACGAAAAGTTGAAGATGTTTCGGCAAGACTCTTTGAGTGAACCACCTTGAAGGTTACTTGCCAGTTCCTCGACTTCCCGAAAATGTGTACCGATAATATCAATACAACTTTCAACGGTTTCAATTACGTTACCGTTTTTAATAAATGTGTCCTGTCCGTTTGCCTTTTTTATAAGGTGGTTGAAACGTTTACCGTTTTGGGTGTTTCGTGGGCCGGATACAATGCCCAATTCGCCCAATGCTAATCCGTTCATATTTTCGTCCTCTGATAATGATTGCGTAGTAGTAAGAGTTTCGCCATTAACGCTGATCGTCATGGTGAAAGTCATATCAGCTTTAAGCTGCTGAGTATTGGAAAGCACGGAAAGAGTAAGACCTTTACCCATAAGGTTCAGGTATGGCACTTGAAAAACGATTTCAGGCTCTTGTGTTTTGCCTGCACCAATGGTAAGTCCTTTAATATCGGGGGTAGAATAAGCGACTGCCGAACCTTTGTAATTTGCAACAACCTGGTTAACGGCTAATGTGATGGGGGCTTTTGTGGGGTTGTAGCAACGAAGCTTTACAGCAAATTGAACTTCCTGTAAGTTCATCTTGTGGATGCGGAATCCTAAAAGAGCAAAGTTCATTTTTGCCCCGGCAAGAAGCTTTTTGCCTTTTTTAATGAGGTAGAAACCTCCACCAACGGCTGCAACAGCTGCTAATGTGCCTAATATTTTCTTTGTGCTTGCTTCCATAATGGAAACAAACATATAGTAGGCTTATGGTGGGGGGGTTGGAGTTTAACGGTGCTTGAAGGAGTTTGTAAG
The DNA here is from genome assembly GCF_050589825.1 of Carboxylicivirga longa. Taxonomy (NCBI): domain Bacteria; kingdom Pseudomonadati; phylum Bacteroidota; class Bacteroidia; order Marinilabiliales; family Marinilabiliaceae; genus Carboxylicivirga; species Carboxylicivirga longa. Next base: position 94,010 of record NZ_JBNGOZ010000015.1, read on the forward strand.
TGTTTGAAGAAATTTGTCAAAAAATGAGTAAAAAAAAGTCGGTGGTATGCCGACTTCAAATATAAAATTTCCTATTATTTTTTTTCTAACGACTGAATTGCAGAATCAAGAGCTTCAACAATTTTATCAACAACATCAAGTTTTTCATCTTTCAAATAACTCAGCAGTAAGTCTGTTAAATTCTCCATATTATGAATTACCCCTCTGTCATCTAAAAATCTTATAACCTCGTAGAAAGAAAAAACATAATCTCTTACTATTTCTTGGTACATGTTCTTAATTTCTTCACTTGCATTATCAGGTAGTCGAAAATTTTCAAATCCATCTTTAATGCCCTTAAATGAATATGCAAAATATTGGTTGACACCTCCATTGTTATGATAAGCTATTCTGTGAAAATCAAGGGACTTTAGCTTATTCAAAGAAGACAAATGTTTGATGATGACATTCTGTTCTTCTGTTTTTAATAAAGCTTCTTTTGCAAAAGAATTTGCTGTTTCAGAATCTTTTTTAGCATTTTCAGCAAGGTCAAAGAGTTCCATGATTTCTTCTTCCTTCTTAGATAACTTGTCTTCAAGCTCATTGAATGCCCTGTCCTTTTCTTTGAACTTAGCTTCAATATTATTAAATCGCTTCTCTACTTCATCTAATTTATTGCCTTCTTCTTTAATTTTATTAGTTATTCTTTCAAGTTCTTCCTTTTGACTTTTTATTTCTTCCTTGGTTTCTGTGGCTGTTGTTTTTGCAGAACTAGCATCCGTCTTGGCTCTAGTTATATCAGTTTCAAGACCATCTGCTTTTTCTCTTATTGCTTTAGATTCTTCTTTGAGTTCTTTTGAGGAAACCTGATTTATAACAATTGGTAAAACAATACCTATAAAACCCATTGCAGCTATCCAGGCAGTAAGCCACAGATTTAGTCTATCAATGTCATTATCAATTTCATATTTAGTTTCTTTAATAGCATCATCTACACTTTTAATGACAGAGTTAAGGTGCTTTTCGATATTATCTAAATCCTCTTTTTTTAAAACAATATTACCGTATTTGTCAGAATTGTTGGGTAGTATTAAAAAAGGAGAGTAATCTTTACACGCAAGTATTGAATCATAATATGAATGATATGCTTTTTGGTAATACTTTGAGATATGACTTTCTATTGTAGCAATTTCAGTAGAATCAAGAAAATAATTCCCAGTACTGTCTATTCGTTGCGGAATTAGGATAAATGGCTTTATGGAATTAATATTATACTCCTTCTGTAGAATATTTTCAACTTGAGAGTTAATTTTACTGTACTGATTATCAATCTTTGATTCGATAAGAAGATAACTAACACCTATTATTATTAATATAAAAATCAATAAACTTCCTGAATAGTATAAATATTTCTTTTCCATTAGGCAAAAATAGTTTTTGGAATGTTTGTTGGAATCCTATAGGTTAATTCGGAATAGTGTTGTATTAATTCTGAATTATCATATGGTAAAAGTTTTGCGAAAATTGTATCTGATTCAATTTTTAGTTTTCTAATAGCATGCATAGCTGAATCAAATATTAGTTCGTCATGTGTAAACAATATAAGTTGTAAAGGCAAATCAGAAAACTCTGCAAAAGTCTTTATCATTTGCTCCAAAAACTTTTCAATTGATGCCCTTTTAATAAAATCACTTGCATAAAAAACATCATCTAAAACAACAGGTAAATTAACACCTGACCGCACTCTTGAAGCTAGTGCAATACTTAACGAAACCATCATGCAAAAAAGCCTATATCTGAATGTATTGAAATACTTATTAGGACTTATGTTACCATAAGGGCTTTTTATTTTCGCATAAATTGTTTCGGAAATAACATCTCCATTATCATCTTCTTTCTTCTCTATATCAATGTCAATTGAAATATCTTCACCCTCAAGAAAATTATTTAATACGTCAGTTATTAATTGTTCTATAGGAATAAATGATTCTTTAACAATTTTATTTATTTCGTTATAGACTAATGGTTGATAAACTGATGCGTCATTTTTAATTTGTTTTAGTATATCAACGCTTTGCTGAAATTCAGAAATTTCTTTTTCTGCTTGCTTTACTTGTGTATTTCTAATTTTAATTTGTTCCTCTAAATTTCGAATTTCACTTTCTAAAACAGCTTTTCGCTGAACGGTGGTATCAGCTTTCAATTTACTATTTTCTCGTTCCTTGATAGATTCAATAACGCTTTGCCTACTAGAAGTAAACTCTTTTATTTTATTAAGTTCGGAAAGAGATTGAATAAAATCTTTATTCTCACGAATGATGTCATATAGTTCACTGATTTGTTTCCTATTTGGCTGGTGTATTTCAAAAAAATCAATAGCCATTACAAAAAAGTCATCAGAGGAATAGTGATATATAAATTCTCGATATTCATTTAACTTGGTTAACCATCCTGAAAATTCCGGATAGTCTCGTAGGTTTAATCTTTCATTCTCCAAACTTTTGTAAATATTCTCCAATTGAGAATAAAGAGAACCCAAATGTTCAGTAATAGCAGCAAATAATTGAGATATTTCACTCGATAGCGTACGATACTTTTTATATTCTAATACTTTTTTTTCAACTTCAGTTTTAATATTGGGAACTTCATTGCTTGAACTATTACAAAATGGGCAATTTTTAAAAGATTGACTCTCTAGCAATTGTAAGCCTTGAATTAAAAAATCAATTTCTTTGGTACTTGTACCCTCTATTTTGTATGAATTGTATTCAAGAAATTTTTTAAGAAAGTTTTCAATGTTAGATTGTATTCTTGATAAATCAAAAGTTATTGAAAAATTCCTGTTAAGCAGTTCGTTTGCTAATTCGATTACTCTTTTAGGTCGCTCAAGCGAAACTTTCTTATTGTCTTCAGCAATAAGTTTTAATTCTTGATTCTTCTTATCAAGTTCTTTCTGCCAGTTTGTAATTGAATTTACTCCTTCTGTTTTATTCTTTATGGCATTGTTTAGGTTGTTTGATTCTTTTCTTCTTTGGTATTTAGCTAACTCCGATATTAATAGATTGAAGTCAAGAAACTCTTGAAGTCCTAAGCTAGAGGCAATAAGATTGTGAAAAGAATTATTATCCATTGCAGAACCTTCATAATTTCGTTGACCATTCTCATAGATGTCATAATCACTTATAAAATGGCTGTTGGGATTTAAAGAATCTACAATACTATCAGGTAGTGGGCTTTCAAAAGAATAATCACCTTCATTTGTTTTTGCAATAAAATGACAATCTTGTGATGTGCCATTAAAATGAGTTACGTACTTATTAAAATCTTGAATATTTCTTAGCTTAGCTTCACCAATTTCATGACCAAATATTTTCTCTAACGATGTGAAAATTGAACTTTTACCTACACCGTTTTTTCCTAGTATAATTGCGGTTGAAGGTTGTTCATTTATGCAAAAATCTATCCCATACGGAGGGGACTTTTTAGGAAAACCTCTAACTCCAGAAATTTCAATTGATTTAAGACGGTAGTCGGTTCCTTTAATAAATTCACCTTTTGCTTCTTGTTGCTCTGATATTGGTTCAATATCCGATTGGCTATATTGAGAATAAAAAGGAATCAAATCTAAATACAAGTTTTCTTTGGAAGAAGTATTCAAATTTGGATTCTTAGCTATAAGCCATGCTAATAGGTTACCTTTTAACTCAGGGTGATTTGATAACCTAATCTTAAAATTATTTAATGATTCAATCATACGGTATAGCTTTAATCAATATAATTTAATCTCAGTATTTATCTATTCTATACTTTTTCAAATTCAGTTGTTTCCGCATAGTAATTTTGGATAAAATTATTTAGGGTTAATTTTTCCTGACTACCTAGCTCCAATATATCAGATGCTCCAAGATGAATTGATTTTCCAATAATATAATTCACCATTTTCATTGCTGTTGAATCTATGTTATTCCTTGAAATATCTGGAATAAATAGCCTTGAATTAATATTTACAACAATGGTTTCAATATCAAAAATCAAAGCCGATATAGGGATGTCAAAGCGGAAATCTTTTATTAAAACACTTCTCATAAAGAGTTCCTTTCGTTTACTATCATGTCTCCAATAGTAAGGCATCCAATCAGACTTATTATTAAAAGGCAAATACAAATCATTTTTTTTGCCTTCAAAAAGAGAAATGGTTTTTACATATGACTTTGTTGCACAACTATCTGAATGCCCAAGAGAAACAAGGTCACTAAATTCTAAATTATCAAAAATATAATTGCCAGGTTCGATTGTTTCATCTGTTAGTGAAGATTGTGAATCTTTGTGGACTATTATTGAAATCCATGTTAGTTGTCTATCTAACTTATCAATAACTTCACCAATATCGTCCTCTGTAAATTTCATTCCACTTAAAAAGTCGTCTTCAATAAATGATTCTACAATTGGGATTGCCAGATATTTTATTTCATTGTTATTTACGAAATCATCAATAGATATAGAATCTAATTCTTCAACCTCCTTAAGTCCGGATTCATCATCATATATATAAATATTTCCAATAAAGTCTAAATCATCAAATGTGGTAATGAAACTACTTTTGTTTTTAATAATTGCATATCCTTCAATTTCATTTAAGTAATTTCCTAAGTCAATCTTGTAATGTCCTTTCGCTAATTCTGGTATCAGATTAATTTGATTTTCAATCTTAAAAATTTCTTCAGCTGATTTATCTACTAATTCAAAATTCACTCCGTCCGTTAAAAAATATTGATTTAGAAATTTCTTAACTTTTTCAGTATTGTTATCAAAGGTAGAAATGAAGTCATTGTAATTTAAAATTACCTCAGTTCCTTCAAAAGTGACATCAAGTGATTCAGTTAAAGAAGTCCATTCATTTCCTTTTTCAAGCTCAATTAAAAATTTGCTTTTTTCTTTATAATGTCTGGTTAGTACCTTTACTTCATCTGAAAGCATAAAACAGGACAGAAAACCAATTCCGAAATTACCAATTGGTTTATAGTTAAAATCATTAAGTAAAAATTCCGTTGAGTTATAATATGAAACCCCAATATTCAGAAAATGCTTCTTGACAATGTCCATTGACATCCCTGTTCCATTGTCTTTAATTACAACTTGATTGTTTGACTTAGATAGAATCACCTTTATTCTTGGTTGATATTTATCTTCACCAAACTCATAATTACGTTCTTCCGTTTCTTGTCTAATCCTACATGAATCAAGTGAATTTTGGATAAGTTCCCTTAAACCTAAAGATTTATCACCATATATCTTTTCTCCCATTAAAAGAGAACTGATTGCTCTGAACTCCAAATTCATCTTATAATCAGAAAAAGTATATCCTTCCGTTTGAATGTTTATTTCCGGAGTTGTGTCATAAACCAAACTATATTTTGTCGGTAAATGATTTACTAGAGCTGTAGCATTAATTAGTTCATCTTTAACCCACCCAATATACGAAAGCAACTTCCTGTGTATGCTTGCGTTAGTAGCTTTTCCATGAAACACGATTCTCTTTTGCTGAGTTTTCTCATTAAATAAAATTTTCTCATTGTTCGATATTACATAGTGTTGCTTCCATTCGTCATCGCTAATACCTTTTGGAACAATTAATTTATACAAGTTATAAGGTGTTCTATTGCTATCAATATCCAGTATATCTGCTAATCTTAATATACATGCTATAAATTGAGAATTAAAAGAATAATCGCCTCTTACTTCATTTATTCTTAAGTTTTCTTTAATCCAATCATAATCCTTTGTATGGCTTTCACATATTAATGCTAATTCCTTTGTGAAATCAAGTGTTGTTAGTTTAGGTATAGTAAGATTATCTTTCAGATTCTCGTTTATATACCTTGCAGATAAAGATGAGTGAATTCTTCTTACATATTCCTGTAATGCTAAATCATCATTTCCATCCATAATTTTCTTCATTGCGGAAAACTTAACATTACAGTACTTAAAATTGTCATTTTTAATATCGTCAATATCGTTTTCACCAACAGCCATCCCAATGTCATGCAATAATGCTGCGTAAACCAATAAAACAACTTCTAATTCATCTAATAAACTAACATCGTGAATTAGTTTACCCATATATTCCATTACTCGAAACGAATGACTTGTATTATGTAAAGTGTAATTAGGAAAGACTCGTTGTACTCTTGTATTTAATATTTCTTTTATCTCATCATACACTTCAGCTATTTTGGGTAGAAACGGACTATCAATACTATTTAAATACTTTATCAGTATTAAATCATCCATTTTATAATCGGTATCTATATTCATTTGAAATCGCTTTTTGTTGTGTTACCTCAATATAATTACACCATTCTCTTCATCATATCTATACTTCACAATCTTCCCATTAATTATTAATTCAATTGCTTGCTCAATTACCTCAAAAGGTGCAATAAACCATTCTCTTGGTGTATGGCGTTTGCCTTTTTCATCAAATACATCTATTTCTAAACATGAGTTGCCAAAGAAATTATGAAGCAATTGCTCTAATTTCTGAGGATTCATATTATAGCACTTCCAAGCTCCTTTTATTCGTACCGGAGCCATCAAATAGGTTGGCTCTTTTTCGGCATTTTTTATCCGTTCTTCAACGTCTGTTTTCGAGTAGCCAACTTTGTATAAATCTGTAATAGAAGAAATCCTTTCGTCTGTGCTTTTTGATTTTAAAACATAGATGTACCCGGCTTCTTCGTCTTCATCTGTAATTGAACTAAAGTTTTCAAGGAAGCCCTCGTTTACCTTATCAATATTTTCTGTTACGACACGACCATTTGCATAGAGTATTTTCTCGACAGAACGTTTAAGCATATTTGATTCTGTTCCATTTTCAAAAATACAGCGTGTACGACCATCTTCACGCACTCTGGTGCCATCTTCTTTATAATGTTCTTTTTGAGATATATTGATTTCTTCAAGGTAGAAAAGCACTCCATTATGCACGTAAAAAGCCTTTTCCTGAAGGTTGTCCTGCTTGAAGTCAATCAATTTTCGTTTACCTTCCGCCAAATCCTTTTGAACATCCTTTAATAACTGCTCATATTTATCAAAGTCCTTACAGGGTTTTCTGCGTGCAATGAAATCAGCTTGCGCTCTTTCGTAATCTTTTGGTGTATGCTTAAAATCAAAAAGACCAGCATCATCACCGCCAAGAATATCCAAAGAATCATCGCCCAAAATATCATCAAGTGAACTTATTTCTTTGGGGTTGTTGTATTCCGCTTTGGGGTCGTTTACTTGACTTATTTCAATTTCAGGTAGCAGATTATGTATGTCGTGAGGTTTTAGTTGTTCAACTTTTTCAATATCCTCACGCATACTTTTTAAACGAGAATACAATTGATACTCTGAAATATTTGATGGGTTTGGTTCAGGTTCTTTGCTGTTGTTCGCAACAAAATCGTTAATTTCCTGAAACGAAGCTAATAAACGCTCGTCCGCAGTACGGGTATTCGATTTTTTAGGCTTTACGTTTAGCAAGCCTAAAGGGTCGTTGTTAAATATTTCATCTAAAATACTATCCTTATCCATTTGCTTCTGCTCGTTTACGTTTTTCTTCTTTCAAGTAAATGATACATTCAGCCATACGCTTTTCTAAGGGGTCATTAGACTTTAGATTTGGCTCACGATTGTACATTTTAATAAACTCCTGAATTTTTGGCCAGAGAATTTTTGCTTCCTCGAAGTCCATTTTTATACGAGTTGATTCAATATGGTCTTGAATAACTTTAAGCACTTTAGTAGTTACTGATTTTGAAAGAATTTCAAAAGCTTTTTGGAATGGATTAACCCTGTCAATGAGGTCAATGTGAATGTCGTCAATATCAACAAATGAACCAGCCATTCGTATAAATCGTTTATCGCCTGTCTCTTTTATTTCTCCGTTTTTAATAACAGAATCAACCACCACATGCTGACGAACTTCTTCCACTTCATCATCAGATAAATCAGGATATTTAACTTTGATAATCTTTGGAATCAACACTTTATTGATGACTTCGGGGTCAACATTGCCCGGCATTGCTTTGAGCATGGTGTCATCTTGTAATACCGTTGCTTTAAGGTCGTTTAAGTCTGATTCTAAAATATCTTTTACACGTTTTGAACTTGGTTCTTTTAAGCCCCGGATTTTTATTTCGCCCGGTTTAGCCTTATCGTATTCATCAACCTTTGTTTTAAACTTCCAATTTGGAGCTAATACCTGTTCCATTAACAAGGATGCAGTAATGGCTTTTAGCATATTATTAACCGAAAGCTTAACCAAATCATCAGCTGCATCAGGTTGAGCAATCAGATTGGTAAATTGAGCATGGGTTTTATTGTTGCTGTCACGAGTTGCTCTACCAATAATTTGAATAATCTCGGTAAGCGAACCTCTATAACCAACCGTTAAAGCATGTTCGCAATAGGGCCAGTCAAAACCTTCTTTTGCCATTCCAAGAGCAATGATTAAATCCATATCGTCAATGGATTTAATGTTTCGTAGGTAATCGACAATTTTATCTCGTTCTCTGAAGTTATCCTCTACTAAATCGGCAACTTTAAGCATTTTGCCATCAGAATGTCGTTTTATGTGTATTACACCTGTTTCTTTATCCTGCTTTACAACTTCACCAATGGCATCTAAAATAAAATCAACCTCGTTGTGTTTATCTTTGGTCGATTCTCCCGAATTAACATTGGGAATATGAAGTATGGTTTTTTGGTCGGTATTTAAAATCTCCATAATGGCTTCGGTGTATCTACCTTGATAAAAGTGGTAGCCAATACCCAACGATTTTAAATATTCGTAGCCGTTTAACTGCTCGTAATAGTTATAGGTTACTTTTGTGAACTTTTCTTCATCCTCCGGGCGTAAAACGGGAATGCTATCACCACGAAAATAAGAACCTGTCATGGCAACGATATGAGCAGAAGATTTGCTCATTATTTCACGCAATAAATCACCTAACCTATTTTCTGCATCTGCCGAAACATGGTGAAATTCGTCAATGGCAATTAAGGTATTATTAAAGGCTGTTTCGTTCAGTTCCTCGCAAGCAAATCGAAAAGTGGCATGTGTGCAAATTAAAATCTGCTCACCGTTTTCCATAAACTTTTGAAAAGCTTGCACTTTGCTTTTACTACCATCACCGCCAGGGGTACAAAGATTATAGGAGTCATTAGGTTTCCAATCTGCAAAAAAACCGAACTTTTTCAATTCAGTAGTTGCAAAGGAGCTACCGATGGAACGTTCAGGAACGGCAACAATTACTTTTTTAATGCCTTGATTTACTAATTTATCTAAACCCAAAAACATTAATGCTCTCGACTTACCAGAAGCAGGGGGAGACTTAATTAATAGGTATTGTGCATCACGATACTCAAAAGCACGTTCCTGCATTTCACGCATACCATATTGATTGGTACTTTTACTTTTTCCTGTTTGTTGGTATTGTACGTTTACTATATCTGGCATATTATTTCTTTTTTCGGGTTTTCTTTTCTTTAGCAAACAGAGTTCCTTTTGCTTGTTCCTCTGCAATCATTTTTTCATAAAGCTTGAATAGATACTCCAAACGTTCTTCATCGCTATTAAAAGGTGTACTGCGGTAACACTTTTCAATTATTATATCGTTTTGACGATGAGCCTCTCGCAAACCTTCAGGCATTTTATCAGGGTCGTATAACTCTGCCATCGTTTTATCGGAGTGTTTTTCACGTTCCTCTAAAATTCGGAATACGGATTGTGTGATTTCGTTTTTGCGTTGGGTTGAAATTGAAGGAAATGGAAAAGTGTTGTAGCTTAATGTTTTTGAGTATTGGTAATCCATTCTCATTCTTGAGCTTGTTGTTTTTAACCAAGTCATGTGCATTGCAGAAGTGAGAATGCCAAACATATACGGTTCAGCATTATATACAACTTGTCCCTTATTACTAATAATAGTGTCAGAATTAATAAATCCCACTGGTATATATTTTCTTCTATGAGAGGAGATTACAGGGAAAATAATGGCTTGGGTTTCTTTATGTTTTATTTCATCAAAACTATAAGGGATTTGTGCTTTTTTTCTTGTTGCTTCCTTTTTACTTGCAGCCCTAAATTCGGCACAATTTTTTAATCTCTCTTCGATTTCTGGTATGCCATTAGAAATTTTTACTGACTCTTTGTTCATCCATAAGCACCACCTTTCTTTATTATTTATGAAATCATCTGCACCCATAAATTTTTTTAACAAGGTCTGCACTTCTGGATACTTTTCTCGTAATACTAATGCTTCCTCTTTACTGAGAATTAGATTACCATTATCAGTAGGTTGACTTCCTCTAATCATTTCTGGAAGTTTAGATAGAGACTCATTTCTTGGAAAAACACAAATATTTTCACCTTGAATTAGATATGGGCTTATTTGTGGGACTTCTTTAATTCTATTTTCATAAAACAAGCTCTTTTTTGAAGAAATCCTATTACAATTAACACCTACTATAATAACAGTAACTCCAGCCTTATCTTTTGCATTATTTTTCCAATGAAAAGAAGGATAGGCATAAAAGATTTCTTGCTCGTAATTAACAATATATGGCCACAGGATAGATACTTGTTCTCCTTGACAAATTGAGTTAGTTGAAACGAAAGCATATTTTATCCTGCTTGACCGAATAAAATCTGTAGCTTTTTTAAACCAACAAGCTATATAATCAAGTTTCTTATAATTGCCCCATCCATTAAAAACAAAATCCATATCTAGCTTTTGTTCTACTGATTGCTCCTTAGACCCCAAATATGGAGGATTTCCCAAGATGTAAATCTCATCATCTTTCTTCTTAGGGCAAACATCTTCCCAATTAAGGCGTGTAGCATTTCCCTGAACAATATGCCCGGCTTCACTCAATGGCAAGGTAGGATTAGCACGTCCAAATTCTTTGTAAAATTCAACATTCATTTGGTGTTCAGCCAACCATAAAGCAAGTTTGGCTATTTCTCCTGCAAAATCATCAATTTCAATTCCATAAAACTGCGAAAGCTGAATGCCGGAAAGAGCCATCATACCACCAGCTTTAAAAATCTTCATTTCAAGCAAGCGGAGTTCCTTGTATGCTATAATTAAAAAGTTTCCACTACCACAAGCAGGGTCGAATATTTTCAGTTTGTGAATACGGTTGAGTAATGCTTTTAACTTTTTTTGGTCTGTTCCTGCTTTTTCAAGTTCCTCGTATAATTCATTTAAAAACAAAGGCTCAATTACCTTCATAATATTGGGAACAGAAGTATAGTGCTGTCCTAAGTTGCCACGCTGGTCAACAGAAATAACAGCTTGAAACATCGAACCAAAAATATCTGGATTGATTGCTGACCAATCCTGGTCGCCACTATTCAATAAGGCTGCTCTTGAGCTTCTTGAAAATACTGGAGTAAGAACAGTATCTTTAAACAATCCACCATTTACATAGGGGAAGGCATTTAGATATTCAGGTAAGTTTTCTCGTTGCTTTCCCGGTGTATTTAGAACTACAAAAAGATTATCGAGATAAGTGTTTAAATCGCTACCATCGGCTTGTGTATGTGAATCAATAGCATTTGTAAACTGGCAATCCTCAAAAATATGTGTATCCTCCGCAAAGTAACAGAATAATAAACGAGACAGGAATACATTTAAACCATGAATAAATTCAGGAGAATCATCAGGATTATCCTTTTTAATGACATCGAAAAGCTTTGCCATTTTCTCGGCAGCCTTAACATCGGCTGGATTTTCATTGGCATGTTGAGCTTTTTCCATTCCTGACCAAGGCAAAAAGAAATCGTAATGCTTCGCTAAGTCCGTTATTTGGCAATCTAGTTTGTCTTGTGTTTTGGTATCTATTGCCAAAAGTGTTTTATAATCGGTAACAACAACAAATCGCTCGTTGTGTGTAATATTTTTGGCTAGTTCAGAAACTGTAATATGTAAGTCGGACTTGTCTTCTTCTCTAAAAAATAACTTCTTTTTCCAGGATATTTCGCCCTCTGTTTTTGACATATTCAGGTTGCCTTTTTGCAACCTTGTGATTGATGCCTTCGGTAAACCGTAAGCCAAAAGCAAGTCGAAAATAAAGGTTTCTTTATTAATGGTTGCTACCAGCTTTTGTAGGTTTATTTCTATTTGTGCAATGTTCATCTATTTCCTTTAATATCATGTTCTACAAATTTTAAAGCTTCAAGTGCTAGAGGTTCATTTCGCACTAAATCTTTAATCTTATCAGCTAACCATAAAATCACCAATTCTTTTTCTTGAACATTTAAAATCGAGGATAATTGAGTTATATGTTCACGTTGCGCTCTCCGTTCGCCTCTTTCAAGCTTACTCATTAAAGCAGTATCAACCTCTAAATCGGCTGCAATCTGCCTTAACAATAATCCTTTTTCCTCTCTCAATTCTCTTAATCTTTTGCCAAGTATATTCATTGCTGTATTTTTGACTTGTCACATTTTGTCAAATATATAAAAAAACTTCAACAAACCAGTTGAACCTCAGTTGAAATTTTATATAAAAGCTAAAGCTTTTTAATTGGTAATTATATTTTTATTGAAGACTATCTAATAAATTCACAATATTCGCAAACAGACCTTTCTTTAGTGGTGAATCTGTTGTTTGTATTTTCTGTCGAAGGTAATTTTGAGGCACTTGTTTTTTAATCAGAATTTTGGCTACATTACCCAATTCGTTTATCAATTCATTCTCTGCTGATGTACCTTTATGTGAAGGGGTAACGACCTTGTGTTTTTGCGACAAGCTTAAAAGCAGTTCCTTGTATTCATTTTGCATCTCCTGAAATCCAACGGCAGTTCCACCCTTGTCGGGGTGTAGTTGCTTTGCTAATTTTCGGTAATGTAGTTTGGCTTGTTCAATATCGGTTATGCCTAAGAAATACTTCATAGCTGTTCAAATTCTTCAAGTGTTATACAAAAATGCTCCAGGATTAGAAGGAGCTGTTGTTTGTTGTAGTAATGGCGTTTGGTACGTCCTGTATTTGCTATCCGTACCTTTAATTCAGGACACAAATCAATATCTCTTCTTAGTTGTTGCATAGCTGCATCAATGGACACACTATCGGGGTAAAGCTTTTTTACCAAATCCTGCTTTAATATGGTTCTGCGTACTATCATAGTGTTGGATTTGGGTAAAAAAATGAGCGATGACGCACCTGAATTATTGAGCAAAGCAGCCTTGTTGAGTATATTTCAATTGCTATTGAAGGCTTTTGAATACTTTTTAGCTTATACAGACTGCTTTTGAGGACTTTAAGACAATATTTTAAAGACTTTTTTGAATATTGATTTTTGGGAAGGGTATATTTTGAATCCTTTTGAATAGATTGAAAAAAATAATGGAAATAAAGGGGAATAGGGAGGAATTTCAAGACTGCTTTTCCAAAACGGCAGAAAAAATAAGCCTGTTTTAAATTACAATTGGGATTTTTTATACTATGCCGGGATGTTATCGAAATAATTCGGGCAATAAAATGAAGCAAATAAAAGCATCTGTTAAAACACAAAAGGTATATAAACACGAAAAGCCCCGATAAGAGGCTCATTTTTAAAGTGGTAAAATGATAATTGGGCATAAATTCAAGTATTATACCCTTAACAATTAGCTACATAAAGATAGAGAAAATTATCGAGTTTTTGGGTCCAGGGAGCTTGTTTCCAACATTTTCACAATCATAGATTGAATGATAGCATCTTCCTCAGCATCATTACCCTCGGTTTTTAGTTTGGCAATTAAATTAATCAGTTTCATTATATCCAAATCATATTCAGATAGAAGGTCAACCAACTTTTTCAATACTTCTTTGCTGTTAATCAGGAAGTCCTTACTGGAAGAGAAGACGATTTTATCTGTTTCATCTTTTATGATTTCATTATCTAATAACTCAAGCGATTCGTTTACCTCGTTTTGCAACCAAACATATAAATCTTTCATTCTTTATGGTATAAAAAAGGAGCGTGGCACTGAAACCACCAACAATCGAGGTATCGCCAAACACCCACGCAGTAAAGTAGTACAGACCACGCCCGTACCTACTCTCTTTACTGCAATTCAAATTTGGCGATTTTCGATTGTTAAGAGATTAAGTCTTAATATTTTAAGATTATATGTTCGCTTCCTTTATTCTTATTTCAAATTATAAGTTTTACTGTTATTATTTATACAAAAGTAATATTCAAAAGGCAATAAATGATAAAATAAGGCAATAAAAAACCCGATACCAAAACTGATACCGGGCTATATTTTAGATTATTTACTCTTTAATGAGAGTTATTTGTCCGAATCTTTTGAATATCCTCAATAGTAATATCTGTTATTTCAGATATTTCTTTATCGGAATAACCTTTTGCAATCATTTTTACAACAACCTCTTTCTTACCTAAGTATTTTAGTTCGTTGGCTGCCTCTGCAAAAGCATCTTTAACTTGTGGTGAAATTGTTTCCATAATCGCATCAATTTTATCAGGTTCTAAACCAGAAACTTTATACAAATATAATGCTATTTTTTGGAAAATAGTTTCGTCAATTTCCTTTAGCTGACTGAACATTTCTCGTGCCAAATCAGGGTTATTCTTGATAAAGCCAATAAGATTATCGCTCCGCTTCATAAACCATACGGCTACTTTTACACTTGGTCGTTTAAAGTGGCGGATAATGGCATGGTCTTCAATATCCTTAGTATCGAACAGGGCATAATCAAATAAAGGAACAAAGCGTTTAAGTTCCTCCGGAACCTGAACAAATCCCGAATCCGTCCATTTCGGTTTTCCATGATAGAATACCATCGTAATAACAGGAGTAAGTGGCTGTTTGTTGGCAGCCTGATTTTCCCATACGTTCAGGATATATCTAAGCAATTGCAAGTGTATATTTTTGTCGGGATAGCTTTTGTGTTCGTACAGTAGCGAAACTTTAATATTGGTGTGTCCATAGAACATATTACATGAAACATCTTTAAAATATGGAGCAAGTTCCTGGTCAACGTATTCGGTTGGGTCATAAACAAGTGTCTCTGGTTTTAAACCTTGTAACACTTCTTTCGGAAGTGTACCTAATAGTAAATCTTCAAGATTCTCTTTTACAGAGAAAAGGCTTTTAAAGAAGTTGTCGTGAATGTTATTGTTTTTCTGTACGTTACTGTTCTTTTTCATCGCATTAAAAGTGTTAAAATTGAATGTTAATCGTATTTCTGTTCTATTGAAAATTATTTTGTTTTCAGAGGCTATGGTATTTTTCAAAAAGTGTCCTCATTCCTCATTTTGCAGTTAATTACTTAATAATCAATCAAGTAATTTGAGGACAATGAGGACGAGTGAGGAAATAGGAAGATTTTTCCTCACGTTTCCCTCATATTTCCTCTTTTTTCCCTCAGCCGTCCTCACTTATTTTTAGAATATTAAAGTATATAGTATTATATATCAGTATATTATTATAATCTATACTTAGTAAGTGAGGAAATGAGGACGATTTTTGCATTAGTACCATTGGGTAGGGATAAAAAATATATTTCATAATTAATTCCTATACATGGAATCGCTCCATTTCAATACCTTGCTCAATTAGAATGTCGTAATCCATGATGTAAGCACTTGTCCTGTTATTGCCGAACTTTACATTCTTTCTTCGGTAATCCACAAAAGAGCGGTGTTTTTTCAGGTACTCACCAACAACCGCCTGGTCAAGTACGGTCAAACCTTCTTTTCTTGCCTGTTCCCGATATAATCCATGAATAGCCCCAACTCTAAGGTATAGGTGTTTTGTACTATGCTCGGTATTAACGATTTTATAATGCACATCTTCGGTCAGCCTGTACAGGTTAATAAGCGATTGCAGCACATGAAAGTACTGTTCGACTTCATCGCTTTGGTTTTGTACTGAAATGGTAAGCTTTGCCGAACGGATTAAAGCTGCTTTTGCCGTTTGATAATCGAAAGGAAACTTTAAATCAGATTGCTCCATTAGAATTTTCATTGGCGTAAGTACCGATGAAATATTCAGAACAGTCCTTCGGTCAACGTTACCAAATTCACCTATCAGTTCATCCATAACCTCTGAACTAATTCCTGGTTCTTCTTTAGTGTAGTATTCCTCGATTAAATATCGGTTATCAAATATCGAACAGGTAATATTGGTAAACTGCAAACTTTCTTCAGCTTCTTTAAATTCTTTCAGGTCTTCATATTTGCCTCGGTTGGTATCGTCAAATTCACCTAACAAACTACGACTTGAGAGTGCCGGGTCTTGCGTTGGTAAATCCTGACCACTAATAATACCCGAACCTCTGGGCTTGGCAATACGTGTTTCATTACCGCCCGATTTTACACCTGTAAGTTTTCCATTGCGGTCGGCAATACCTTTTAACGCCTCGATGGTGTTTTTGTGGATGCTGTTCTTGTACTCATTGCCCCAAAACGGATGGTTGGTAGTGGAATCCATACTACGCTGCATACCTGTACTTGTACTACCGGAAGCAAGGTTTATACCGTCTTCCATTGGTGGTTTTCCAAACATATACATGATGCTTCGAGCTGCGGTACTTTTACCTGATTGCCTTTTACCAAATAGGAACAATAAAGGAAAGTACCCGAAATTGGCTTTATAAATCACATCGCTGAAAACTGTTGCAATGTAGTAGGCAATCAGAAGTTCTGCATTACCTGGATAAACCTTGTTCATTGATGTTGCCCATTTGCCAAAATCCCAATCACTGCCTTTTATCGGCTTCACATATTTTGAGTTTTCTTTGAATGGATTACCACCATCAGAACTACCAATTTTAAGAGCTTTACCATAGGGCAGATAGAAGAAATGCAACAAATGAACCTGGCCCTGTTTAATATTCTCCTTTAACTTATCTTTTCCATACTTACCGATAAATTCTGCTGTGGTATTGAGTACATGAAAAGTATCGTTAATTCGTATCTGACTTTCCGGAGGAATGTTTTCAAATTCATCCATGTTGTTTATTTGTGTGGCATGGGTTGTGATGCCATATTCATCAATTGGGTGAAAGTTTTTAGTGTAATACAAGCCGTTTGCAAAAACCCAAAAGCGGTTTTCCTCATTGTAACCTACACGCTCCAATTCTTTGGCTTCGGGTATTCCAAGCAGTTTTACATTTTTAATATTGTCGAGCTGGCTATCGTTACCGTACCAAAAGAATCCATGTCGCCTGTGTACCTGTTTCTTGAAAGATGCAGGAGTACAAAAATCATCGGATGAAATAATAGCCAGGCGTTTTCTTCCGTTTTGGCTCATCAGGCGTAAAACATATTTCAGGTCGGTTCTGCCTTGTGGGTCTTTATGGAATACGCAGAATAAGGCTTCAAAAGTAAAGTTCGATATTTGCTTCGGATTCTTGCCTTCCACAGTCCAGTAAGCCCCTTTTTCTTCATAAAACTGATTTTCTAAAAGGTTTTCCTGTTGCTCTTTTTTCAGTTTTATAATGTCGTTGATGTTCTCCTTTTTCTTGACTTTTTTCTCTGTTGGTTGGCTGTTTTCCTTTAAAGCATCCTGCCAAGCTTTTTTAGGTTTAATCTGTTCAGAAACAAAGTCAAGATAGACCTCCTGATTTGTTTTATCATAACAGCATATCAAGGAAGCCATACGTTTTATTACTTCCGATTTCTTTACAGGGTCATTTGCAAAGCGGTCAGCATATTCAGCCGTTTTGTAGATGATGTAATCCTCCTGTTGTTCATCGTACTGAAGAAACGTTTTGTTGTCGATAAAAAGAGAATCGGGGTCTTGTTTTTCAGGGAGAACCACAACCGAAACGTGAAATTGGTTTTTAATCAAGATTTCTGCATTTCGGCACATGGCATTTCGTCCGGCACTATCGCCATCGTAAATGAGAGTAGCCTTATTGGTGAATTTTTTCAGGAGCTTTGCCTGTGCATTGGTTAATGCCGTTCCTCCTGTTGCAACTGAATTAATAACGTCAACGGAGTGCATCCGAAGTACATCGGTATAACCTTCGACTATATATGCCCGGTCTTCGTTTTTAATGGCGAACCGTGCAATATTTAAAGCATACAATTCATTGCCTTTGGTATAAATGCAGCTCTCATGTGTATTCAGATACTTAATCTTTGGGTTTTCGTTCAAATCACGCCCGGCGAATGCAATGGTTTGACCTTTGGAGTTGCAAACAGGGAATATTAATCGGTTATAGAAAAAGTCATAAATGCCTTTGTCATTGCTTTTCAGAACACCAATTTCCTCCAATATTTCTGTTTTCACACCTTTCTCCCTTGCATGGGCCAGTAGAGCATTTCCACTTGGAGCATAGCCAACATTAAAGCTGCTGTTTTCAGGAATAACAATGTTGCGCTGTTTAATGTAATCCTGTGCATTCTTATGATTGACCTGTTCCAAGAAGAATTTCTCAATGATATTACAAGCTATTTTAAGGCTTTCTTCATGTTTAAATTTGGCTTCATCCCAATTGGTGCTTCTTTTCCATTCAAAATTATGGTTCAAAAGCTTTGCTCCAATCTCAACGGCTTCTTTAAATTCAACATTTTCATGCTCTTTAATAAACTCAATGGCGTTGCCACCTTTGTCACAACCGAAGCATTTGAAAATACCCTTTGCCGGGTTAACGCTGAATGAAGCCGTTTTCTCATTGTGAAATGGACAACATGCTTTGTAATTGCTTCCTGCTTTCTTTAGTGTGACAAAATTGGAGACTACCTCGTAAATTTCATCATTGATTTGCTCTATAACCCTCTTTGCATCCATCGGCTACCAATCTTTACCTGTCAATAGTTCACGGTTAGTACTGTCGAGGCTCATAAAGAACTCATAAACATTCCCTCTGAAATCATAGAATTTGTTTAAAAGATGATACCCCATAATAGAACCCCATATTTTGTAAAAGAGAGCTACCAGTTCCTTTGCAGCTTCATGTATCATGGCTTGAACTTTTGTGCCATCAAACGGGATTGATGTATGACCGTGTTTCTCATAAATACTCTTTATGCGGTTATCGAAATAGTATAACTTCGATACGGTATTAGGAGCTAATGCTGTCATTTGTTTTAGTTTGGGAAGTCAATAGAAAGTTGTCGCTTGTTTATCTGCCATTGCTCAAAAGTCATTTCCTTAACTTTGTTGAGAGCCTTTTTAGCCTCAGAGAGCAGCTTCTTCTGATTACCGTAATCGGAACGGATTTTCTCAATATCCTCCAACTGTTTTTCTATGGCTAATTGTTTCTGCTCCAAAAACTCTGACTTACCAACAAAATGGTTGAACAGAGCCGTGTAGCATTCCTTTTTGTATTTGATGATAGTTTCCTGTGATTCCTCCTTCACGTTTTTAGGGTTAATGGTAAAGAGCCAACCTAAAGCATACATGTAGGGTAAGCAAAACATTTCGTATTGTTTTCCATCTTTTCCTGTAGAGGTGCTCAGCACCCCAACTGAACCCAATATTTCATCGTTCTTTATTTTTGACCTTTGGTTTTTATCATCAACGCCCAGGGCTTCACAAATAGGTCTAATTGGCACAAGTTTGTCTGCATCGTCAATGAGTGTGATGCTTACATTGTTAATCTTTGCTACTGTTTGTAATCTTTCTGTCATAATCGTTTGTTTAAAATTTACTCGTTATAATTGGCAGGACTGCCCTTATTCAGTCCTGCCGAAACCTTGCTAACTGTTAAGGGAGGTTAATATTTCTCTTATCTCTTTATTGCTTACAGGATGAAATATTGTTTCAAGCTTTAAGTCCATTGCTACTGTCAGTTCAATTCGTGCCATGATATTCTCTTTCCAATTCGGCAAAACATAAATAGCCTGGCACTTTTTCAACTGACTGATTCTGCTTTCCATTGCATCCGTCCAACCCATGTGTATGTATGGAATTTCGGTAGGATTGATAACGGAACACCGCATGGATTTCAGCTTTTTCTTAATCTTGTCTGTTTCCAAATAATATCTTCCATCATCTGAATCCGTTTCGTTTCCGCAGATGTATATTTTTCTCATAACAGCCTTATTTTCTTATGTTTTTTTGCTTACAGATAAGGTGTTCCGGAATAGTGTAAGTTTTCGATTTTTTCTTTAGTAGATTTTTGAATAAATAGAACCTGACACCTTGTTTCCGACCTTTGTTTTCCTTTCTATTCTTTTCAGTCTTCACTTTCATAGATTTATACAGGCGTGACCGATTAAATATTTTGCCTAATCTCATCTATGGGGGAATGACGACCTGACTTTATCCAGTCCTCGATTTCGCCTATTTTGAACAATAGGACTTTACCACCCGGCTTATAATAAGGGATTTGCTTATGATGAACTCTATTGTAAATGGTACTGATACTTTCGCCTAACAATTGAGAAAGCTCGTGTACGTTGATATAGTCGTACCCGGTAATGGCTTTTCGTTGTACCTGTATCAATTCCGATACCTGGTTGTTTAATTTTTCGAGACTTTTTAATGTCTCCGCATTGAAATTTTCTTGCTTATCCATAATCATTTTTTTACTTCGATTTTATGGATGCAAGTTTAAGGCGAGGCAATGCAACTCTCCAACGTCGGACTATCCGATATTTTTAAAATAATTTTTACAGCTCACAAATTCAATACCTTACAAGTGTGCTAAACAACCTTGTCGGACACTTTTTGCCATTTTTGTCGGATACTTTTTATCAAAGCAAAAGGCAACAAATAAAAAAACGGTCAATTTTTGCCCGGTTACCGCTTCAATTTTTCTAACTCATTGTCTATATCTTTGGTCGGAATATTCCGTTCTTGAAAATATGCTTTCATATATTCAAGTTCCCGATAATATTTTTTTGAGCTTAGATTTTGAAGTTTACCAGCAATCTTATAGAAGTATGAATTTTTATAATCCTCAAGGTTAAGATTGTTGATTAAGAGTAGAAATTTAGCCAGGGAGCTTGTGTCGAGATTCTCTCGTAGCCTTAACCCAATGAGGTTAAAAATGAACTTTGCCCAAATTACCTGACGAATGCTTGTTAAATCACTAATTGTTTTAACGCTTGTGGGTTCTGTCGTTTCAATCGGTATATTGTTGTTTGCCCTGATGTAGTTGAGAAATTTCAGCTTTCCGTAGTAATCACAAAAGAAGTTGTAATACGATTTATTGTCGGTGGTAGATAAGTTAATGTATTCGGAGTAGTAATAAATTTCCAATAACTTGATTTCCGAAGATTCGTGCTGAATTGAGATTATATCTTGTAGTTTTTGTTTCTTTTCTCGGAGAAATATCCAAATAAATAAGCGAATGATGTTTATGCGCATTCTACCTTTTTGAGTATAGCATAATTCACCTTTGCTATTGAATATTTCAAGCTTTTTAAGATGAGTGTTGGATGGTAAGAAAGGGAGGGAGAAATACTTTTCGCTAACGGTAACAAATCGCTCGGTATGTTTTAGTTGTTCCCTTATTGTGAGTGATTTATCAATTATATTTTCAATACTTTCTGCTTTAACCAGGTAATCGTAATCAAACATATCCATCAGCTTTGATGAAAATGGGTCTGTCGGGAATTGTGTCATCTTATCCAATAGTTCTTCAATATTGGATTCCCATACGTTTGATTCTTTAGCTCTTTTGTAGCCTTGCAGTAATTTCTCAAATACTGCAAGGCAATCCTTCTCAAATGTTACGTTTCCTTGTTCTGCCATTAAATTTTGTTTTAAATTATTAATATTCTCTTAACGTGGATTTATACCCCGAACAAGGAATTGATTCCGTGATATTTTCATTTATTTATCAGAAAATTAATAACAATTACCATTTTCTTGCTGATTTAGAAAGCAGTAAGGTGTTTTGCAATTTCTTTTTTCTGTTCGTTTTCAAAACTATCAAGGTACGATTCGGTAATCTTAACGTCTCTATGACCTAAACTCTCACTAATAAATTCGGTTGATATTCCGGAACGTTTAAGAACCGTAGCAAAACTATGGCGAGCAGTGTAAGTCGTAATGTTCTCGTTGATTCCCAACTTTGCAGCTATCTTTTGCATGTGTACATTGGTCTTGCGTACTCTCCATGCTATCTTATACATTTTTTGCTTTCGGTTCATGCTGTCATCGAGATAGGGAAAAACGTAGTTGTCTGGAGACTTATCGCTATTGCCAAGTTTTTCAAGTATGAATCTAACATCTTTTGTGATAGGGGCGGTAACGGGTTTTGTTTTTCCCGAAGCATGTTCTGTTTTTTTGCGGATGAAATAAATAAAATCAGTACCAATGTCCTTGTACTTCAAATTGCAAAGGTCTTTCATATTGATTCCGTTACATAAGTATGTAAACATCCACAGATAATAAGCTTCTTCTTCGTGAGTGTATGGTTCCGGCTTGTAATTGTATATCTTTTCGATGTCACTCAGTTTTAATGCTCGTTTGATATTGGCACAATTAGGCACTTGGTATTTTCCTCTTCCAAAAGGGAATAGGTCAGCAGGAATAGCATTTTCCTGTTTTGCATGGTAGAACATTGTTCTTATAGCACTTGCATAGCAATACACAGTAGCAGTTTTAAGCCCTTTATCTTCTCGTAAGAACTTCTCAAATTCGTGAAGTTTTGCAGGGGTTATTTCTCTAAAATCAAGGAATTTATCTTTCTTAGTAAACTCAACCAATGCGGTCTTTGTGGATTTTACAGATTTATTACCAAGACCTGTATCAGAATACTTCTTGTGTGCTAAATCCATAAAGTAGTAAATGTTACGTAAGTCAGTTCCCGATATTCCGAAATGTGTTTTGAATTTATCAAATGAGAACTCACTAAATGAACGAATAATCTTTTGGGCTTTTTCTTCTATTAATGAAAACTCAATAGAAATATCCTTATGAATACCCCTTGGTTTTACTGATGTGATTTTTGAAAATTCATCTTCGGTAAACTCATAAACTCGGTTCTTGTTGTCGATGTTATAATACATCTGTTTGCGGTTGTGTGTCAATCGGAGCTTTGCCGGGAACTTACCGTTTTTCTTCTGTCTTTTTTTGAAAAGCACAATGGCTGTACTAACTTTACCTGTCATAACTGAAACTTGTTTTTGGTTATACAATTAATTCAGTATGGCAGATATTTGTGGTAAGGTTCGCCAAAACATGTACCATAAATTTTGCCATACTTTTGTACTCCAAAAGTAGAAAAACAAGTAAGCATATCAAAACTTCAACTTCTGTAAAGTGTTGATAAGTAAGCAAATGAAAGAAAAAGTAAACATCTGAAAATAGAGTTACGGTAGATACAATTTACCGTTAGGCATAATTCAACTAAAGACACAATAATGAATAAGTTTCTTACAATATTGTTTGCATTAACATTTGCATTTTTACAGTTAGGCTTCGGACAAACTAAACTTGAAAACGATTTAGAAAAAGAATCAGATTTCAGACAAAGTAATCAGTTTAAAAACCAGGTGCGATTCGCTCTAGAATTCTTTGATGAGATTATTAAGTATGATAAAGAATCATTTATAACCAATGGTGAATATGATGAGAATTGGATACAGAACAATATAGATATCATCAATAATTATGACAGCATACGTTATCATATGACACGGTGTATTCCAACCGACACATCAATTACATGTACATTTCAGGACTTTAATAATGAGACCATAAGAGCAACTTATCTTCGTCTCAATATGAAAAGTCCAGAAAAAGGGAAACTTAGTTATGATTATAGATGTGAGTTTACTTTTTACAATAAGTTATTGGGTGAATTATTAGGCGTGGATACTGATTTTATTAAACGTGATTATGACCCCGAATACGAAAAAATGCTGAATATTTGGAAAACAGAATAAAGAACATATGCCTAACAAACCGCAATAGTGTATAAGGCGAGTGGCGAGTTTTGGAAGTTTCGTAGCTTCGGCAAACACCGCCAAATCTTTGATTTGGCTTTAGAAAAGAAAAGTTAAAAACAAATACAAAGCTTTGGCTACGCTCATTCTGGAAAGTTAGTTTGGTTAAATCGCCTTACACACCATGCGGCAGGCCGTTAGCTTTCATTTTAAAGAGCACAACACAAGTAAATTAACACCTAAAAACAATAAGAAAACATTTCATCCCATAATTCAGAATAGTTTCTATTTAAACCATAGTAGTTTTTAAATAAATTGACCTATCCCTTAATAAATTAGGGAGTTCAAGCAATAAGTTGACCTGTTCCTCTGATAAATTGAGGTGTTCAAGTAATAAATCGACCTATTCTTCTGATAAATTGGGGTGTTCCAGCAATAAGTTGACCTAGTTCCCGATAAAATCGTGGTAATTTAGAAATAAATTGACCAGTTATTCTGATAAATCAAGGTGTTCCTAGCTCAAATCTATTATAAAACAATACACACTATGACTAGGAACAACAGGATAATAACAAGAAGATGCTAAATAACTTAAAGAATTAGAAGACTGGAATGTTGACGTTAAATAAAACGCAGAAATGGTACTTGCAGACCAGCCTAAACTGCAAGCAGGAATCACCTAGCATATATGACTTAAGTTGACTAAGCAACAAAAGAAACAACGAAAGCTAACAAACCGCAATAAAGCATAGCAGGCGGCAGTGCATTTTGGTAGGGCAGACTCCCGCAGATTGTCTATTCGTCCTATCGGACGGACAATCACCGCGACTCTGCTACAGCTTCATGCGGCAGGCCGTTGGGTGGCATTAAAACAAACTGATACAGATGAATAAGCTCATACTTTTTGTTTTTCTTTTTGCAATATTATCCTGTACAAATTGGACTAATAAAAATCAGTCAAAGACAGAAAAATCAGACATTAAAAAGGAAGTACAAATTAATCGACAAGACTTCAAGACTGAAAATATTGAATTTGCATCTTATCTT